>CAJFTT010000023.1 GCA_904420005.1 Candidatus Tabaqchalia intestinavium
CGGGCTGCCGCCCGCCGAGCTCGAGAACGCCGCATGCGGCCATTTCAGTCGCCGCCGGGCGCATTGCCCTTTGTCCACCGAGGGTAGACACAGAAGGAAACAAAGTCGTTTCTTTTTGCGCCCGACGCCATTGCTTGCTGTTTCAATGTTCGCGACCGGCACGTGTCCCCGTGCATCCCCTAATCGGCAGGCCTCTATCTGTCTGCGACAAGCCAAGATGCGGTCAGTCCATAGCAGCCATCGCTACCGTCATGTACAGCGTTTTCCAAAGATTCACGTCCTTACCGGCAGACTGCGGATTGTTCCCAAGAGAACGGCTCATGGAAACCGTGGATTCCACCAGCTCTGGGCCAACTCGATCGAGGATGGCAAACGGGTTCTTCTTCCAGGTATACAAACCATCTTTCTCCGTGACAAGCGCCCGAAATGCGCCGAGAATAGGGTAAATAAAGCCGTTAGGAGACTGCGCATCCATCGGTTGGCATAGGAACTTGGATTGCAGCTCCACGCCTTGTTTGGGGACTATGACCCCCTTCGTCGCCCCATAACGCCCGCCCGGATTTTTGGCACGATAATAGTTATTCATGTTCCTCTCAATCGTATCATAAAGCTTAAAAATATCCGGCATGATCGTTTTTAGCTTTACATAAGGATTTTGTTTTGATTCGCCAAAATCCTTGTGATCTTGAATATACAGATCGATACACCGTTTCTTCGCGCTGTAAGAAATCGTTGGAAAAGCTTCTCGATCTGGGAAACGCTTGATGTTAAACATCATCAAGATAGACAGAAGATCCGCGACATCGATTTCACCAGAGTCGTTCTCTTTAAAAAACACCCGCTCCATATAAGGCTGGTCTTTCAGCGCATCTTTAATAATGTCAAAACGGTTTTCCAGTTCGGCAATCGATTTGTCCTGAACCTGCACAGAGGTATTTCTGGCAGCGGCAAGGCTTTGGAAGATCCCCTCCACGCCAGTCAAGAATTCGATTTTCACATATTGTTGTCCGACGTCTAAGGAATCTCTGTATTTTAATATCGTGCGATACGTATGGCCGCCATCGACATTGCCGTGGACCTCGGGATCGGAAAAGGTGACCGTAATCTCGTTGGAGTAGTTGTTAAAGCTCACTTCCTTCGCAGAAAGGAGAAGGCCGCGGTTCAATAGATAAAAATCAAGGGCTGCAGTGTTCAGCAGGGACGCTTTGATTTTTTTCGCGACATTCGTATTGAGATTCTGCTCACGCGGATTTGTTTCCATAGGAATATGATCGGGAAGCGATTTCACGTCACAGATCGCCATATACATATTTGCCTCTTGATCTCCGCTTTCGGATTTTAAGTATGGGTTGGGAATCCGCCGGAAAGATTGCGCCGGAAACGTAAGGGTAACGGGGTAAATCGCGGGATTGGTCTCTGCCATAAGTAGCTCCTTTCCGTGTCGCTCTGGACACGCTGCAAAATATTTGATACACAGCCTCCGCTGTCATCCCTTTTATGGTATACTAAACGCAACGATCTTTCAACGTCATATATGACGTTTTTGAGGCGGTGCATGAAATGAACTGGGAAAATATCAATGTCCAATTCGGAAATATCCTGAGAAAAATGCGCGAGGCCAGAGGATGGACACAGGAAGAATTTGCCATGCGCTGCGACATTAGCCGGGCCTATTACGGGCGAATCGAACGCGGCGAACACAGTATTACCCTCGATCTGTGCAGAAAAATTTCGGATGCCCTTGGAATTTCTCTCGCCGCGCTATTTACGGATTACCCGTAATATCACGATCGATCCGTTCCGCCGATACCGAATATTCGACTGCCTTGATCCAGCTTATCCGCATAAAAATTGCTGCATTTCTCCGTGCCGCAAGACCACTCCAAATATATAAGAATCGCCGCAAAAGCCTAAAAATACCGGCATACAAATGCTTCGAAAGAAAAGGCAAACTGTTCTTATCTGCATGGATGTAAGAAGGAAACCACGCGACAGTCGCGTGGTTTCCTTCTTACAAAAAGAGGCAGAGAATGACTCTCTGCCTCTTTTGCGCCTTATGAAAATTAGCCGTTGATCTTCGTGACAACGCCGGAACCAACCGTACGGCCGCCCTCACGGATAGCGAAGCGCAGACCTTCCTCGATGGCGATCGGGGTGATCAGCTCAACGTCCATGACGACATTATCGCCCGGGATGCACATCTCGACGTCGGCCGGCAGCGTGATGACGCCCGTCACGTCGGTGGTGCGGAAATAGAACTGCGGACGATAGCCGGTCATGAAGGGCTTATGACGGCCGCCTTCCTTCTCGGTCAGGACGTAAACCTGGCCCGTGAACTTGGTGTGCGGGTTGATCGTGCCGGGCTTCGCGAGAACCTGGCCACGCTCGATCTCCGTTCTCTGCACACCACGCAGCAGGACGCCGATGTTGTCGCCGGCCTCCGCGTAGTCCAGAATCTTACGGAACATCTCGATACCCGTGACGACAACCTTGCGGCGCTCGTCAGTCAGACCGATGATCTCGACTTCCTCAGAAGTTCTCAGCTGGCCACGCTCCACACGGCCGGTCGCAACGGTGCCACGACCGGTGATGGTGAACACGCCTTCGACCGGCATCAGGAACGGCTGATCCGCCTTGCGGTCCGGGGTCGGGATGAAGCTATCAACCGCCTCCATGAGATCCAGGATCGGCTTGTAGACCGGATCGTTGATATCCTTGCTGTCGCTCTCGAGCACCTGCAGCGCAGAGCCGCGGATGATCGGGGTGTCGTCGCCCGGGAAATCATACTCGCTGAGCAGCTCGCGGACTTCCATCTCGACGAGGTCGAGCAGCTCGGGATCGTCAACCTGATCGCACTTGTTGAGAAACACGACGATCGAGGGAACGCCGACCTGACGGGCCAGCAGGATGTGCTCACGGGTCTGCGCCATCGGGCCGTCGGTGGCCGCGATGACCAGGATCGCGCCGTCCATCTGCGCCGCGCCGGTGATCATGTTCTTAACATAGTCAGCATGCCCCGGGCAGTCAACGTGCGCATAGTGACGCGCCTTGGTCTGATACTCGACGTGCGCCGTGTTGATCGTGATGCCGCGCTCGCGCTCTTCCGGCGCCTTGTCGATCATGTCGTACGCAGAATACTCCGCGTCGCCCAGCAGAGCCAGGGTCTTCGTGATCGCAGCGGTCAGGGTGGTCTTGCCATGGTCAACGTGGCCGATGGTGCCAATATTCACATGGGGTTTAGTTCTTTCGTAATGTTCTTTTGCCATTTGAATTTCCTCCTTATAACTAGTGATGCACCGTTACTGCTTATTTTACCATAAAATCCAAGAATTACAAGAGGTTTCTGTAATTTTGAACCGTATGGCACGGGCCTTTTGTTCGTCCAGGAGCGGGTCAATCTTCTTTCTTCGCACGGGAAGAAATGATGCCCTCCTGAATGGACTTGGGAACCTCAGCATAATGGCTCGGCTCCATCGTATACTGGCCGCGTCCCTGGGTCTTGGAACGCAGGTCGGTCGCGTAGCCGAACATCTCCGACAGCGGCACATGCGCCGTAATCTGCTGCGCGCCGGCCACCGCTTCCATGCCCTGGATCATACCGCGGCGAGCATTGAGGTCGCCGATGACGTCGCCCATATACTCTTCCGGCACGGTGACGACCACCTTCATGATCGGCTCCTGCAGCACGGGATCCGCCTTGCGCATGGCCTCCTTGAAGGCCATGGAACCGGCGATCTTAAACGCCATTTCCGAGGAGTCGACCTCGTGATAAGAGCCGTCATACAGCGTAACCTTGCAGTCGACGACGGGATAGCCCGCCAGAACGCCGGACTGCATGGCGCCCTGAATACCCTGATCAACAGGCCCGATGAATTCCTTCGGGATGGCGCCGCCCACAATGGCGTTGATGAACTCATAGCCCTTGCCGGACTCGTTCGGCTCGAGCTTGATCTTGACGTGACCATACTGGCCGCGGCCACCGGACTGACGCGCATATTTCATGTCGACGTCAGCAAGGCGACGAACCGCTTCCTTATAGGCAACCTGCGGCGCACCGACGTTGGCCTCGACCTTGAACTCACGCAGCAGACGGTCGACGATGATCTCCAGATGCAGCTCGCCCATACCGGCGATGATGGTCTGCCCGGTCTCGTCGTCCGTATAGGTGCGGAACGTCGGGTCTTCTTCCGCGAGCTTGGCCAGCGCGATGCCCATCTTCTCCTGACCGGCCTTGGTCTTGGGCTCGATGGCCACGCGGATAACCGGCTCGGGGAACTCCATGGACTCGAGAATGATCGGATGCTTCTCATCGCACAGCGTGTCGCCGGTGGTCGTATTCTTCAGGCCCACCGCAGCGCCGATATCGCCGGCGTAAACCTGCTCGATATCCTGGCGATGGTTGGCGTGCATCTGCAGGATGCGGCCCAGGCGCTCCTTCTGATTCTTGACCGGATTATAAACCGAGCTGCCGCTCGTGACAGTACCGGAATACACGCGGAAGAAGCACAGCTTGCCGACGAACGGGTCGGTCGCGATCTTGAACGCCAGCGCAGCGAACGGCGCGTCGTCGGACGACGGACGCGTCTCCTCTTCCTCTGTCTCGGGGTTGGTACCCTTGATATCCGGCACATCGGTCGGCGCGGGCATATAGTCGATGACCGCGTCGAGCAGCTTCTGCACACCCTTGTTGCGGTACGAGGTGCCGCAGGTGACCGGGACGATATGGTTCGCGATGGTCGCAGTACGAATCGCTTTCTTGATCTCCTCCATGGTGATCTCCTCACCCTCGAGGTACTTCATCATGAGCTCTTCGTCCTGCTCGGCGATGGCTTCGAGCATCTTGGTGTGATACTCCTCCGCCTGCGCCTTCATATCCTCCGGGATATCCTCGACCGAAATATCGGTGCCGAGGTCATTGGTATAGATATACGCTTTCATCTCCACCAGGTCGATGAGGCCACGGAACGTGTCCTCCGCACCAATGGGGAGCTGAATCGGAACAGCGTTGCACTTCAGACGGTCGTGCATCATGCTCACGACGCGGTAAAAATCCGCGCCCATGATGTCCATCTTGTTGACATACGCCATTCTCGGAACCTGGTACTTGTCAGCCTGACGCCAGACGGTCTCAGACTGCGGCTCGACGCCGCCCTTGGCGCAGAAAACCGTCACGGAGCCGTCGAGAACGCGCAGAGAGCGCTCGACCTCCACCGTGAAGTCCACGTGGCCCGGGGTGTCGATGATGTTGATGCGGTGCTGCTTCCAGAAGCAGGTGGTCGCAGCGGACGTGATCGTGATGCCACGCTCCTGCTCCATCCAGTCCATGGTCGCCGCGCCGTCATGCGTCTCACCGATCTTGTGATTGACGCCGGTGTAAAACAGGATACGCTCGGTGGTCGTCGTTTTACCCGCATCAATGTGAGCCATAATGCCAATGTTCCTTGTCTTTTCCAGTGATACTTCTCTTGGCATAAGTCCTCCTAATGCATTTGAACAGTCGCGGCCTTACCAGCGGTAATGCGCAAAGGCCTTGTTGGCTTCAGCCATCTTATGGGTGTCTTCGCGCTTCTTCACGGCGGAGCCGGTGTTGTTGAGCGCGTCGATGATCTCACCCGCCAGACGCTCTTTCATGGTTTTCTCGCTCCGGGCGCGGCTGTACGTCGTCAGCCAGCGCAGGCCCAGCGTCTCGCGACGGGCCGGACGGACCTCGATCGGAACCTGGTAGTTGGCGCCGCCGACACGGCGCGCCTTGACTTCCAGCACGGGCATGATATTCTCCAGCGCCGCTTCGAACGCTTCCAGCGGATCCTTGCCCGTCTTTTCCCCGACAATGTCAAACGCTCCGTAAACGATCTTCTGGGCGACGCCCTTCTTGCCATCCAGCATGACGCTGTTGATCAGGCGGGTCACCATCTTTGAATTATAGAGCGGGTCGGGCAGAACATCTCTCTTGGGAACAGAACCTCTTCTAGGCACTATACTTCCCTCCTTCATAAAATGAATTCATCGGTACTCGAAAGTGTCGAACTCCCGTGATGCCCATGAGGGTCCCTTTCCCAAAAGCGGAAAGTGTATGGAAAGCCCTCAGGCATAGTTGGTTCAACGGTTCATGCAGGCAGGCTCTTATTTCTTGGGAGCCTTGGCACCGTACTTGGAACGGGCCTGCATTCTCTTGGCAACGCCCTGCGCGTCAAGCGTACCGCGGATGATGTGGTAACGCACGCCAGGCAGGTCTTTGACACGTCCGCCGCGAATCAGAACCACGCTGTGCTCCTGCAGGTTGTGGCCGATACCGGGGATGTAGCTCGTGACCTCGATGCCATTGGTCAGCTTAACTCTCGCGATCTTACGCAGCGCAGAGTTCGGCTTTTTCGGCGTCATGGTCTTGACAGACGTGCACACACCGCGCTTCTGGGGGGAATTCTGATCGAAGCTCTCGCGCTTCTTGGTGTTCAGACCCTTCAAAAGAGCCGGCGCCGTAGACTTCTTGACCGACACCTCGCGACCTTTACGGACGAGCTGGTTAAAAGTAGGCATTCTGTGTTTTCCTCCTTTCCTTGATACTAGAAAATTTTTATATGAAGGGAAACTCCCCACATATCAAAACGAACGGGCATTCGCCCGGGCAGAAGAATACCGCGCAGGCGGGATTCCACCTGTGCAGCTTGTTTGTCCATCCTGTTGTCGAAGCGCGCTGGCCCTTTTCCTGTGTCCGGGGAACCCACACGCTTTTTTTAGTATAACAAACCGGGACAGGCCCTGTCAAGTTTTTTGCGGGGAAAATCCCGAATTACGGAAATTCCCCGCAAAAAGCATCCGACTATCTGAAAAATATAGCGGAACGTTTCGCTTTCTCAGTCGATATAATAGCTGCTTTCCGCTCTGTCGTCTTCGGCACCGTCGGCTGGCTCGGTCGTGACGTCGGCATAGCACTCCATACCGGTGCCGGCCGGGACCAGCTTGCCGATGATGACGTTCTCCTTGAGCCCCAGCAGCGGGTCGACCTTGCCCTTGATGGCAGCCTCGGTCAGCACGCGCGTGGTCTCCTGGAAGGAAGCCGCAGACAGGAACGACTCCGTCGCGAGGGAGGCTTTCGTGATGCCAAGCAGCGTATCGACCGCCGTGGCCTCCCGCAGCTCCGTCTCGCCAGCCTGAATACGGGCCTGGATCTGCTCGTTGGCTTCGTAGAACTCGACCTTATCCACCAGCGTCCCGGGCAGCAGCTCGGTGTCGCCCGGATCCTCGATACGCACTTTCTTCATCATCTGACGGATGATGACCTCAATGTGCTTATCGTTGATATCCACGCCCTGCAGGCGATAGACCTTCTGGACTTCAGCGGTGATATAATTCTCCACGGCTTCGCTGCCCTTGACAGCCAGGATGTCGTGCGGATTGATCGAGCCCTCTGTCAGGCAGTCGCCCGCCTCGACATGCTGTCCTTCCTGCACCCGCAGGCGCGCGCCGTAAACGATCGGATAGACAGCTTCCTCGCCCGTCTCGGGGTTATAGATGACGATGCAGCGGTTTTTCTTGATCTCCTGGATCCGCACCTCGCCGGAAATGCGGGCCAGCTCCGCCAGACGCTTGGGTTTTCTCGACTCGAACAGCTCCTCAACGCGGGGAAGACCTTGCGTGATGTCGTCGCCGGCGATACCGCCCGTGTGGAACGTACGCATGGTCAGCTGCGTACCCGGCTCACCGATGGACTGCGCCGCGATGATACCGACCGCCTCACCGATCTTGACCGGCTCGCCGTTGGCAAGGTTCGCGCCGTAGCACTTGGCGCAGACGCCATGCTTGGCGCGGCAGGCCAGGATGGAACGCACACGCACCTCCGTGATGCCGGCGGCGATGATGGCGTTCGCCGTGGCGTCGTTCATCATCACGTCGCTCTTGGCAAGCACTTCGCCCGTCTCGGGATGCAGCACATCCTCCACGGGATACCGGCCGACCAGGCGGCTGAACAGCGATTCAATGACGGCGTTGCCGTCCTTGATCTCCCGCACCGTGATGCCCTCGTGCGTGCCGCAATCCTGCTCGCGGATGATGACATCCTGCGAAACATCGACCAGACGGCGGGTCAGATAACCCGAGTCGGCCGTGCGCAGCGCGGTGTCGGCCAGGCCCTTACGGGCGCCGCGGGAAGAGATGAAGTATTCGAGCACATTGAGGCCCTCGCGGTAATTCGCGCGGATCGGGACCTCAATCGTGCGGCCGGAGGTATTGGCGATCAGGCCGCGCATTGCGGCGAGCTGGCTGATCTGTCCGATACTACCACGAGCACCGGAGTCTGCCATCATGAGGATCGGGTTGTCGCGGTCGAGGTTCTCCTTCATGGCGTTGGTGACCGCGTCTTTGGTTTTCTCCCAGATCTTGACGACGGCGTTATACCGCTCCTCGTCCGTCATGCGGCCGCGGTTATACTGCTTGCGGATGACCTCGACCTGCTCCTCCGCCTCAGCGAGCAGCTGCTTTTTCTGCGGCGGGATCTTGGCGTCGAAAACGGACACCGTGATGGCGCCGCGGGTGGAATACTTATACCCCTGCGACTTGATGCGGTCGAGCAGCTCGGCGGTGCGGGCCGTGCCGTGCACCTTGATGCACATGTCGATGATCTGGCTGAGCTGTTTCTTTCCGCAGGGGAACGTGACCTCCAGATCAAACGCCTTCTCCGGGTCGGAGCGGTCGACAAAGCCGAGATCCTGCGGGATCGGCGTGTTGAAGATGATGTGGCCGGCCGTGGCGTCGATGATCTTGCTCTTCATTTCGCCGTCGATCATCTTGGAATTGCGCACTTTGATGGGTGCGTGCAGGCCGATGACGCCTTCGGAATAGGCCATGAGGACCTCATTGAAATCGCGGAATACTTTGCCCGCGCCCTTCTCATTCTCGCGCACGATGGTCAGGTAATAGGAACCGAGCACCATGTCCTGCGAAGGTACGGTGACCGGGCGGCCATCCTGCGGCTTGAGCAGGTTGTTGGTGGACAGCATCAGGAAGCGCGCCTCCGTCTGCGCCTCGGCGGACAGCGGCACGTGCACGGCCATCTGGTCGCCGTCGAAGTCCGCGTTATAGGCGGTGCACACCAGTGGATGCAGCTTGAGCGCGCGGCCCTCGACCAGCACCGGCTCGAACGCCTGAATACCCAGGCGGTGCAGCGTCGGCGCGCGGTTGAGCAGCACGGGATGGTCCTTGATGACATATTCCAGCGCGTCCCAAACCTCGTTCTTCGCGCGCTCGACCATCTTGCGGGCGCTCTTGATATTGCTGGAGGCGCCGGTCTCGACCAGGCGCTTCATGACAAAAGGCTTGAACAGCTCGAGCGCCATCTCCTTGGGCAGGCCGCACTGATAGAGCTTGAGTTCCGGACCGACGACGATAACCGAACGGCCGGAATAGTCCACGCGCTTGCCCAGCAGGTTCTGGCGGAACCGGCCCTGCTTGCCGCGCAGCATGTCGGACAGAGACTTGAGCGGACGGTTGTTCGGCCCTGTGACGGGACGGCCGCGGCGGCCGTTATCGATCAGCGCGTCGACCGCCTCCTGGAGCATGCGCTTTTCGTTGCGGATGATGATGTCCGGCGCATTGAGCTCCAGCAGCTTCTTCAAGCGGTTATTGCGGTTGATGACGCGACGGTACAGGTCATTGAGGTCGCTCGTCGCGAAACGGCCGCCGTCCAGCTGCACCATCGGGCGGATATCCGGCGGAATGACCGGCACCGCTTCAATGATCATCCATTCGGGGCGGTTGCCCGACAGGCGGAACGCCTCGACGACCTCCAGCCGCTTGAGCAGACGCACCCGCTTCTGGCCGGTCGCCTCATTGAGCTCCTCCTTGAGCTCCTTGGAGAGCGTTTCCGGATCGATCTCGCACAGCAGGGTGCGGATGGTTTCCGCGCCCATGCCGGCGGAGAATTCATCCTCGTATTTTTCGCGCATGTCGCGGTATTCCTTCTCGGTGAGCAGCTGCTTTTTCTCCAGCGGCGTCGAGCCGGGATCGGTGACAATATAATTGGCGAAATACAGCACCTTCTCCAGGTCGCGCGGGGAGATATCGAGCAGCAGGCCCATGCGGGACGGGATACCCTTGAAATACCAGATATGCGAGACGGGCGCGGCCAGCTCGATGTGGCCCATACGCTCGCGGCGCACGCGGGCGCGCGTCACCTCGACGCCGCAGCGGTCGCAGATCTTGCCTTTATAGCGGATGCG
The DNA here is from genome assembly GCA_904420005.1 of Candidatus Tabaqchalia intestinavium. GTDB lineage: Bacteria > Bacillota > Clostridia > Oscillospirales > CAJFTT01 > Tabaqchalia > Tabaqchalia intestinavium. The sequence goes on from CAJFTT010000023.1 coordinate 10,215, forward strand.
CTTATATTTGCCGCAATAGCATTCCCAGTCCTTGGTCGGGCCAAAGATGCGTTCGCAGAACAGGCCGTCGCGCTCCGGCTTAAGGGTGCGGTAATTGATGGTTTCGGGCTTCTTGACCTCGCCGTAGGACCACTCGCGGATCATCTCCGGGGAAGCCAGCCCGATCTTGATGGAATCGAAAACATTGAAATCCATGCGCTTGCCGTCCTTTCTCACATATCGTCCGTGTCGTCGCCCGCGTTCGCGTCATAGAGGGCTTCTTCCTCGACGAAATCGTCCTCCTCAGCGTCGTCCTCGCCGTCGAGCCCCAGGATCTCCTCCTCGAGCTGCTCGATCTCGGCGTCTTCGATGCTGAAATTATCTTCGATCTCGCTGTCCACCGCGACGGCGGAGAAGTCGTCGGTCATGGGCGGCATACCATCGTCATATTCGTCATAATTGGTCTTGAGATCAATCTCCTCATGGTTCTCATTGAGTACCTTCATGTCAAGGCCCAGCGACTGCAGCTCCTTGATGAGCACCTTGAAGGACTCCGGAATGCCCGGTCGCGGCACGTTATGGCCCTTGACGATCGCCTCATACGTCTTGACGCGGCCGACCATATCGTCGGACTTGACGGTGAGGATCTCCTGCAACGTATACGCCGCGCCGTAGGCCTCCAGCGCCCAGACTTCCATTTCGCCGAAGCGCTGGCCGCCGAACTGCGCCTTACCGCCGAGCGGCTGCTGCGTGACCAGCGAGTACGGGCCGGTGGAGCGGGCATGGATCTTGTCGTCAACCAGGTGCAGCAGCTTGAGGAAGTACATATACCCCACGGTGACGGGATTGTCAAACGGCTCGCCGGTGCGGCCGTCATACAGCGTCATTTTGCCGTTCTCCGGGATCCCCGTCATCTTGAACAGCTCGCTGATGTCTTCCTCATGCGCGCCGTCGAAAACCGGGGTCATGACCTTCCAGCCCAGCGCCTTGGCCGCGTAGCCCAGATGCACCTCCAGCACCTGCCCGATGTTCATACGGGACGGGACGCCCAACGGGTTGAGCACGATATCCAGCGGCGTGCCGTCCGGCAGGAAGGGCATATCCTCCTGCGGCAGGATACGGGACACGACGCCCTTGTTACCGTGGCGGCCGGCCATCTTGTCACCGACGGAAATCTTGCGTTTCTGCGCAATATAGCAGCGGACCACCATGTTGACGCCAGGGTTGAGCTCGTCGGAATTCTCGCGGGTAAAGACGCGCACGTCCACGACGATGCCGTATTCGCCGTGCGGCACCTTGAGGGAAGTGTCGCGCACCTCGCGCGCCTTTTCGCCGAAGATGGCGCGCAGCAGGCGCTCCTCGGCTGTCAGCTCCGTCTCGCCCTTGGGCGTGACCTTGCCGACCAGGATGTCGCCGGCGCGCACCTCCGCGCCGATGCGGATGATGCCGCGCTCGTCGAGATCCTTGAGCGCGTCCTCGCCGACGTTGGGGATGTCGCGCGTGATCTCCTCGGGACCGAGCTTGGTGTCCCGGGCCTCGATTTCATATTCCTCGATGTGGATGGAGGTGAACACATCCTCCTTGACGAGTTTTTCATTGATGAGGACGGCGTCCTCGTAGTTGTAACCTTCCCACGTCATGAAGCCGATGAGGACGTTCTTACCCAGCGAAATCTCGCCGTCGCTGGTGGACGGACCGTCTGCGATGACGTCGCCTTTCTCCACGCGCTGGTGAAGGTCGACGATGGGGCGCTGGTTGATGCAGGTACCGGAGTTGGAACGCAGGAACTTGATGAGCTTATACTCGTCCAGCTCGCCGTCATCCCGGCGCACGCCGATGAAGTCGGCGCTCAGCCGCTCGACCACGCCGCTGTGCTTGGCGACCACCACGACGCCCGAATCGACCGCCGCCTTATATTCCATGCCGGTGCCCACGATGGGGGATTCGGTAATGAGCAGCGGAACCGCCTGCCGCTGCATGTTGGAACCCATCAGCGCGCGGTTGGCGTCGTCATTCTCCAGGAAGGGGATCATGGACGTCGCGACGGACACGACCATCTTCGGAGAAACGTCCATATAGTCGGCCTTCTGCCACTCGACCTCGATGAAGTTGTCGCGGTAACGCGCCGTGACCTTCGGCAGGATGAAATGGCCCTCTTCATCGAGCGGCTCGTTGGCCTGCGCGACGATATAGTTATCCTCCACGTCGGCGGTCATATACCGGATCTGATCCGTGACGATGCCCTTCTCCTTGTCGATCCAGCGATAAGGCGCCTCGATGAAGCCATATTCGTCGATGCGCGCGAAGCTCGACAGATAGGAAATCAGGCCGATGTTCGGGCCTTCCGGCGTCTCGATCGGGCACATGCGGCCGTAATGCGAATAATGCACGTCGCGGACCTCGAAGCCCGCGCGCTCACGCGACAGACCACCGGGGCCGAGCGCCGAGAGACGGCGCTTATGCGTCAGCTCGGAAAGGGGGTTGATCTGATCCATGAACTGCGACAGCGGCGAAGAGCCGAAAAACTCCTTGATGGCCGCGACGACAGGGCGCGTGTTGATGAGGGTCTGCGGCGTGATGACGTCGGCGTCCGGGCGCTGGATGGTCATGCGCTCGCGGATGACGCGCTCCATACGCGCGAAGCCGATGCGGAACTGATTCTGCAGCAGCTCGCCCACGCTGCGGATACGGCGGTTGCCCAGGTGGTCGATGTCGTCCACGCTGCCGATCTCATGGTCGAGGTTGCCCAGGTAGTTGACCGTGGCGAGGATGTCGTCGATGGTGATATATTTGGGCATAAGGATCGTGACGTTGGCCGCGATCATCTCGCGCAGCTCGTCCTCGTCCTTCGCGGTGTCGAGCATCGTTTTGAGCACGCTGAAGCGCACCTTTTCATTGATGCCGTATTCCTTCTTGCAATCGAAGGAGACGAAATCGGCGATGTCAACCATACCGTTGGAGATGACGCGCAGCTCTTTGTCTTCCACGGTGATATAAACGGAATTGACGCCGACCTTGTCAAAGCGCTCGGCCAGCTCCGCGCTGACGACCTCGCCCGCGTCGGCCAGCAGCTCGCCCGTCATGGGATCGGCCACCGGCTGCGCCAGCGTTTGCCCCTTCACGCGCGGCGCGAGGCAGAGCTTTTTGTTGAATTTATACCGTCCGAACCGGCACAGGTCATAGCGGCGCGGATCGAAGAACAGGTTGTACAGATGCGTGATGGCACTGTCCTCCGTGGGCGGCTCGCCGGGACGCAGCTTGCGGTAAGTCTCGAGCAGGCCCTCGGTCCCGGTCTTGGTGGTGTCCTTCTCCAGAGACGCGAGGATGCGCGCGTCGTCCGCGAAAAATTCGCGGATCTGGCTGTCGGACTCCAGGGCGTTGCCCTGCATGAAGGCCGAAGCCAGCAGCGGATTGTTGTCGATCTGCTTCTGGTTGAGCGCCCCCAGCGTGCGCAGGAATGTCGTCACCAGCAGCTTGCGGTTCTTGTCGATGCGGACATAGAACACGTCGTTCGCGTCGGTCTCATATTCCAGCCAGGCGCCGCGGTTGGGGATAACGGTGGCGTTATACAGCCGCTTGCCGGTCTTGTCGTGGGTCAGGCCGAAATACGCGCCCGGCGAGCGCACCAGCTGCGAAACGATGACGCGCTCCGCGCCGTTGATGACGAAGGTGCCGGTCTCGGTCATCAGCGGGAAATCGCCCATATAGATCTCCTGCTCTTTGATCTCGCCGGTCTCCTTGTTGAGCAGGCGCGCGCGAACCTTCAGCGGCGCGGAATACGTCGCGTCGCGCGCCTTGCATTCCTCGACGGAATATTTCGGAGTGTCTTCCATTGTATAACTGACAAAATCCAGCACCAAATTGCCGGTAAAGTCGGTAATGGCGGAGACATCCCGGAAAACCTCGTTGAGGCCCTCTTCGATGAACCACTGATAGCTCTTCTTCTGAACCTCCATCAGATTGGGCATCTCGAGAACCTCATGGATTTTGGAAAAACTCATGCGCTCATTTTTGCCGACCTTGACTGGATTGACGTGCACCATCTTTTAACCACTCCATTCAATATTTCCAAGCTCGCTGCCAAACCAAAACAAACGTGTATCTTCACAGAAGAATTCAGCGCCCCCTCCCCGCCGCCGTCCGCATCCGACCGCCGGAAAAAATCGCTAATTCGGCATTATGATAGATTTTATAATTATAGGGCATATCCAGTCAAATGTCAAGGCCTTTCACCGCAAAAGCCACACATTTTTTGCAGGGTTTTTCCATTTTTCCGCGTACACCTCCCTTCTCACCCGGTCCTGCAGGCTGGACCCCACCGATAATCTGCGGTGTCGTTCACCACTCCTCGCGCAAAGAGAGCCGGAAGCAGGTTTTTCCCCGCTCCCGGCTCCGAATACAAACTTTTCTGTGCTTTAACGTCCGGACTTGCGTCGTTATTCCGCGATTTCAAACATATTGATGAAAACCGGATGGACATATTCCAGCGCCATGGTGTTCGACTGCGCCCCCTGCGTGCCGATATGGTAGCTGATGAGCAGCTCGCCTGTGCGCGACAGATTCGGATGCGCCTTGGCGTTATAGTTCCACTGATCCACCGCGTCATAGCCGCGGGTCAGCGTGTACTTATATTTCTCCGGCGCCCAGTACAGGCTCTTGACATCGCCGAACTTCTCGGTCAGGCTGTTGCTCGTGCCGATCTTGACCTGCCCGCCGATGCTGCCGTCGGTATAGACGTTGGCATATTTGCCGCCGAAGCTGCCCGAGAAGATATAGCAGACATGGCTCTCGTTGCCGGAACTATACACGCTCAGGCTGGCCTTGATCTTGTTGCAGGCTGTGGGATCGCCTTTGATCCACTCCTCGCCGTTCCAGTATTCATATTCGGCGTAGTTGGCGAAATTCTCCGGCAGCACACGCGCCGCCACCAACCGACCGTTCTTCTTTGCATAGATGTAATAATACCCGTCGGGATTGGGCGCGCCGGCTTCCTCGGTGTTTTCATAGACAGCACCGGTGGAGAAATCCGGCACCTGCTCGACAACCGCTTCCGGCACGGTGTTCAGGTCCGGCCAGCCGTCTTCGCCCAGCGGAACCTTCACAAGGTCGGTACCTTCTGTGCCTTCCGGCGTGTCCCAGCCCATATATTTGATGGCTGCAACGTAAATCTCATTGCCGATATGGGTAATGTCGTCAAGCCAGTAGTGCTTGGACATGATGTTGCCGTAGGGATGGTTATCCGATTCCGCGCCCGAAAGGATGAACTGCGCCTTGCGCACATCAGGGTCTACGCCCGTGAGGTAAAGATAGGAATGGTTGACCCAGCCGTTATGAGAGGCGTCGTAGCCATACTTGGAATCCCAGCCCTTATAATTGTTCATGTTGCCAACCGCCGTATCCGAGAACATGAACACCGTCTTGGAATCGTCTGTCAGCGAGCCCTGCTTCTGCGCGCCGGAAAGATGGAGACTCATCATACCATCCGCGGCGACCCAGCCGCCCTGGCGTCTTCCGCCGGTGCCATCACCATTGTAAGCCGTGCCGGCGCCCGTGTAGGCAAAGGAGCCGGAGGTGGACAGCAGACCCGTCCAGTTGCGGGAAGGCTCGATCGCCCAGCCGCTGCCCGCGACGAGACGCACCTGCGACAGGCCGAAGCCCGCGCCGCCGTAATTGGATTTGACGACGATCTTGATGTGCTGCGCCTGCACGCCGCCCATATCGATCACCAGTCCGGCTTTCTCCGCGTCGCTGCCTGTCGCCTGCGGCAGCACAAAGCTCTTGGTGCCGTTGGACTCGAGCTGGATCCAGCTGCCCTTGTCAAAGTCGAACTCCTGCGAGACATACGCATCGCCGCCGCCTTTATTGCTCTTGATATCGCACGGCGCCTCGACTGTATACCACACCTCGAAATCCTTGATGCCAGAATCAAGGTTGGCAGGATCGTTATAGTTCCACAGCGCGATCTTGTCGACCGGATAGGTGCCGTCAAGATTGATGACATACAGCGACTCCTCGCGCGTACCGGTGGACAGCCACATGTTGGCGGGGTTCGCATCGTGCGTCGCGTCAATGGTTTCCAGATCGCTCATGCCCTGGTTATTCATCGCCGCCTCCGGTGTATCGCCCTCAACATTGGGCGTAAAGGCGTCGGACGTGACCAGGCTGCCCTTGCCGTTGCGGATCTTGTGACGGAACAGACGGATCTCCGCCAGGCCCGTCTCCGCGCCGCCGTAATTGGAAACAGCAGTCAGACGGAGATATTTGCCGGGAACGCCGGCAAAATTGATGGGGCTGTGGTTGCCGTCATTTTGATTGGCCACAGCGTTGCCGCCATAGGTAGTATTCTCCTCTTCCAGGCTCTGCGCCAGCGTGAAGGTACCCAGCTCCGAATAATTCGTACCGTCAATGGAATACTCCACCTTGAGTTCCTTGACGCCGCAATCGAGCTTGCCCTCGGCGTTATAATTCCAGATGTGCAGCTGCCCCAGCGCCTCCGTGCGAGACAGCTCGAACACGACCGGCTCGCCAGACGAGAACAAGTACATGTCGTCCTCATCGGTACCGTGCAGATGGTTCGACGCTTCGATCCCGCTCATGCCGCTGTCATTGATAAGGTTCTCTCCCTCACCATTCGGCGCCGTGAGACGCAGAAATTCGCCCAGGATCAGACTGCCGGCGGGGATCCCGTTGCCGGGTTCCTCTTCTTCCTTCTGGCGACAGCCGGATAAAGCCGGCAGCATCAGGGCGCCCGCTAACACAAGCGCGACGATTCGTTTCATTTCTGGTTACCTCCTGCTGTTAAAAATATTTGTTTTGTACAAACCGCTTTTTATTTATTTAACTTTTTTGTACATTATAGCAAATATGTCTCGTCCAGGTCATGAACAGAGTGTTAATTCAGGCTGTTCGTTTTACCCAAAGATTTCGTCTTCTGTTTGTGCAATGCTTCCAGTTTTGAGAAATGAAACGGGATTTTTTCCCACAAGGTGGCGAACGCAGCGCTCTGCCCCGCCGGCGGCAGTATTTTTCCTACATCGATGAGGATGCCCTTTTCTTGACAAGAAGAAGAGAAGTATATTATAATTTGAAATAGTTTTTCCTGTTCCGCCGGCAGGACAGGCCGCCCAGGCCGTCCGCCGCGGCAAAGTTTTTGTATGGGAGCGTTGAAATCATGGGAGACACTATCGCGGAAAAAATCATACGCAGTCACCTTGTGGAAGGGGACATGACGCAGCGTGGCAGCGAAATCGGGCTGCGCATCGACCAGACCCTGACGCAGGATGCCACCGGTACGATGGCGTATCTGCAATTTGAATCCATCGGCGTGCCGCGCGTGCGCACCGAGCGCAGCGTCGCTTATATCGATCATAATACCCTGCAATCCGGCTTCGAGAACGCCGACGACCATCGGTACATCCAGTCGGTCGCGAAGAAATACGGCATCTATTTCTCCCGGCCGGGCAACGGCATCTGCCATCAGGTGCATCTCGAGCGCTTCGGCAAGCCGGGCAAAACCCTCATCGGTTCGGACAGCCACACCCCCACCGGCGGCGGCATCGGCATGCTGGCCTTCGGCGCGGGCGGCCTGGACGTAGCCCTCGCGATGGCGGGCGGCGCGTTTTATATCTCCATGCCGAAGATGGTGCGCATCAACCTCACCGGCAAGCTCTCCCCCTGGGTCTCGGCCAAGGACGTGATCCTGGAGGTGCTGCGGATGCTGTCGGTCAAGGGTGGCGTCGGCAAAATCATTGAATACGGTGGCGAAGGCGTCGCGACGCTGACGGTGCCGGAACGCGCCACCATCACCAACATGGGCGCAGAGCTGGGCGCCACCACCTCCGTCTTCCCCGCGGATGAAGTGACCCGCCGCTTCCTCGCGGCGCAGGGCCGTGTCGAGGACTTCACGGAGATCTCCGCCGATCCGGACGCGGTGTATGACGAGACCTATACCATCGACCTGAGCGCGCTCGAGCCGCTGGCCGCCTGCCCGCATTCGCCGGATAATATCAAGACCGTGACGGAGCTGGCCGGCATGAAGATCGACCAGGTCTGCATCGGCTCGTGCACCAACTCCTCCTATCTGGATCTGATGCGCGTGGCCGCCATCCTCAAGGGCAAGAAAGTGGCCGAAACGGTTAGCCTGTCCATCGCCCCGGGCTCCAAGCAGGTTTACACCATGCTCGCGCAGAACGGCGCGCTGGCCGACCTGATCGACGCAGGTGCCCGCATTCTCGAATGTGCGTGCGGCCCCTGCATCGGCATGGGCCAGTCGCCCAATTCCGGCGGCGTTTCGCTGCGCACCTTCAACCGCAACTTCGAGGGCCGCAGCGGCACGGCGGACGGGCAGATCTATCTGGTCTCGCCGGAGGTCGCCGCTGTCAGCGCCGTCAACGGCGTGATGACCGATCCGCGCACCTTTGGGGAATATCCGGAAGTGGTTCTGCCGGAGCGCTTCTTCACCAATGACAACATGATCGTCTCCCCCGCGCCGGAGGGCAACGACATCGAGGTCCTGCGCGGCCCGAACATCAAGCCTTTCCCGCAGGGCACCGACCTGCCGGACGCGATCGAAACCACCGTCATCCTCAAGGTGGGCGACAACATTACCACCGACCACATCATGCCGGCCGGCAGCAAGATCCTGCCCTACCGGTCCAATATCCCCTATCTGTCGCAGTTCTGCTTCGCAGTGTGCGACAAGGAATTCCCCGAGCGCGCCAAGAAGATGGGCGGCGGCATCGTCGTCGGCGGCGCCAATTACGGCCAGGGCTCTTCCCGCGAGCACGCGGCGCTGGTGCCGCTGTATCTCGGCGTCAAGGCCGTGCTGGCGCAGTCCTTCGCCCGCATCCACATGGCCAATCTCATCAATTCCGGCATTCTGCCGCTGACCTTCTGCGTGGCGGAGGATTACGACCGCTTCCAGCAGGGCGACGAAATCGCGCTGCCGAAGGTGCGCGAGGAGGTCGAGCAGGGACAGGACATCACGGTCGAGAACCGCACGCAGGGCTTCACCGTCAAGGCGGCGCTTTCCCTCTCCGACCGGCAGCGGGCGGCCATCCTGGCCGGCGGGCAGCTGCGCTGCCTGCGCGAGCAGCACTGACGCCGGGAAAACCCAAATCCAAAGAAAAAGGAGCACAAGCACAATGGACAAGATCACACAGGCGACGGAAAAATTCGCAAAGCTGATTGAGGCGCAGCTGCGCCGGGTGGAAAAAATGAAGGCCGAGGCAGACTTCGTCGATTACGCGGCGCTGCCGAGCATCATCATCGGCGTGTGCGGCGGCGACGGCATCGGCCCTGTCATCACGGCGGAAGCGCAGCGCGTGCTGGAATTCCTGCTCAAAAAGCAGGTCGAGAGCGGCAAGGTCACGTTCCGCGTGATCGATGGACTGACGATCGAGAACCGCGCCGCGGCGGGCAAGGCGATCCCGGACGACGTGCTCGAAGAGCTCAAGGCCTGCCACGTCATCCTCAAGGGCCCGACGACCACCCCGCGCGCCGGCGACCCGTGGCCCAACATCGAGAGCGCCAACGTCGCCATGCGCAAGGAGCTTGACCTGTTCGCCAACGTTCGCCCCGTCAAGGTGCCCTCGCAGGGCATCGACTGGACCTTCTTCCGCGAGAACACGGAAGGCGCCTATACCCTCGGCTCCTGCGGCCTTAATGTGGACGACGACCTGGCTTTCGATTTCGTCGTCGCGACGACGCAGGGCACGGAGCGCATCGCGCGCATGGCCTATGACTACGCCCGCAAGAACCACAAGGACCGCGTCTCCATCATCACCAAGGCCAACGTCGTCAAGACGACGGATGGCAAATTCCTCCGTCTGTGCCAGAATATCGGCAAGGAATATCCCGAGATCACGACGGACGACTGGTACATCGACATCACGACGGCCAAGCTCGTCGACGAGAAGCGCCGCCGCGATTTCCGCGTCTTTATCCTGCCGAACCTGTACGGCGACATCCTCACCGACGAGGCGGCCGAGTTCCAGGGCGGCGTCGGCACGGCGGGCAGCGCCAATCTCGGCAAGCGCTACGCCATGTTCGAAGCCATCCACGGCTCCGCGCCGCGCATGGTGACGGAAGGCCGCGCGCAATACGCTGACCCCTGCTCGATGCTGCGCGCCGCCGTCATGCTCCTGTCGCACATCGGGTTCCAGGCGGAGGCCGACCGGCTGGAGGCGGCGCTGGACACCTGCATGTTCGAAGAGAAGGCCATGACCATCACCGGCCGCGACACGGGCTGCACCTGCCGCGAATTCGGCGACTACGTCATGAGCAAGCTGCAGTAACGCGCACATTTTTTGATTTTCCTCGGTGACGAGCCTTGGGCGCGGGAGCGCAGCTGCCGCTGACCGCGGGTTCTCCGACACGCCCCGTAAAACCGCCTCGCCGGCCCGCGTTCCAGTGCGGAGGCGAAGCTTGACGGGGCGACGTTCCCCGTCTTTGCCCGGGCGGTGCGTTGGCCGCGCATCGCCCGGTTTGTGTTTTTTCCCGGCGCGGTCAGGTACGCTTCCGGCCGTGCGCCGGAGATCGGAGCTGTTGTTATGTTCGAAGCCTTTCAAACCACACTGATGCAGATTCTCATTTTGTTTCTGCTCATGGGCGTGGGATTCTTCCTCAGCCGGCGGCAGGTGCTGGGGGAAGGTGCGGTCAAGAGCCTGATCCGCATCCTGTTCGACGTGGTGACGCCCTGCGTCATCATCGACGCGTTTCAGCTCGAACGCAGCGCGGAGCGCGCGGGGGGGCTGGCGGTGGCGGCGCTGGTGATCAGCCTGTATCATATCGTCGCCATCCTGCTCTCCCGGGTGCTCACCTTCGGGCGGCATCGCGACCCGCGCGTCGTCGCGTCGCGCCGGCTGTGCACGATCTACACCAACTGCGGCTTCATGGGACTTCCGCTGCTCACGGCGCTGGCCACCCTGGTCGGCCCGGAGGGCGTGTTTTACGGCTCGGTGTTCATCACCATCAACAACGTCTTTCTGTGGACGCAGGGCGTGCTTCTGTTCCAGAAAAAGGAGGACTTTTCCCTGCGCGCGGCGCTGCGCAACCTGCTCTCCCCCAGCGTGTTCGGTGTGTTGATCGGGCTGGCGCTGTTTCTTGGCGGCGTCACGCTGCCCACGCTGCTGGCCCAGCCGGTGGAATACCTCGGCTCGATGAACACCCCGCTGGCCATGCTCATCATCGGCGCGCTCATCGAGCGCTCTGACTGGGAACGCATGTTCGCTGACCGGCGCGCCTATCTGCCGGTCCTGCTGCGCAACATCGCTTTCCCGCTGCTGACGCTGGCGGCGCTTTGGGGGCTGGGGCTGCATGGGTCGGTGTTCCTCTGCTGCCTGTTGCTCACCGCCTGCCCCACCGCCGGCAACTGCGTCATCTTCAGTGAAAATTTCAACGGGGATAAGGATCTCGCTTCCAAGATCTTCACCTTGTCGACTCTGTTTTCCGTCGTTTCGTTGCCATGCATCATTGCGCTGGCCAGCATTCTGCTGTGCTGACGCGCCGCCCGTGTTTCTTTTCCCGCCTGAAGTTGCGGTAAATTTGATGCACAGGAGGCTTTGTATCATGGCTGAAACCAGAAAATTCATTCTCACGGTGGACTCCACCTGCGACATGCCGGAAGCGTTATTGCAGGAGCACGACGTTCCGGTCATTTCCATGAGTTATACCCTCGACGGAGAGACCTATCCGGACAGCGAAGGGCATTCGCTGGCGCCGAAGGAATTTTACGACCGGGTGCGCGCGGGCTCGATGCCCATGACGGCACAGGTCACCAGCGAGCAGGCGAAGGATTTCTTCCGGCCGCTGGTGGAGAGCGGCAGCGACGTGCTGCATATTGCTTTCTCCTCCGCGCTCAGCGGCTCCTGCGCGTCCGCCATGTATGCGGCGCAGGAACTCAGCCAGGCCGGCGGGCCGCAGATCCGCGTCGTGGACAGCCTGTGCGCCTCGATGGGCGAAGGGTTGCTGCTGCATTACGCTGTGCAGCTGCGCGACGAGGGCAAGACGCTGGAGGAAGCTGTGCAGTGGCTGGAGGACAATAAGCTGCATCTGTGCCACAACTTCACGGTCGATGACCTGAAACACCTGCACCGCGGCGGCCGCGTCTCCCGCACCTCCGCCATTGTCGGCACGCTGCTCGGCATCAAACCCGTGCTGCACGTCGACGACGCAGGCCGGCTCATCCCGCTGTCGAAGGTGCGTGGGCGGCGCGCGGCGCTCGACACGCTGGTGAGCAATATGCAAATGCAGGTCGGCAGATTTGTCAATGAGGTCGTCTATATCAGCCACGGCGACTGTCTGGCCGACGCGGAATATGTCCGCGATCAGGTGCGGGAGAAGCTGGGGATCAAGAAATTTTTGCTCAATCCCATCGGCCCCGTGATCGGCACGCATTCCGGCCCCGGCACGGTCGCGCTGTTCTTCCTGGGCGAGAAGCGCTAAATGACCGACCGCCCTGCTACTGACCGTTTCCAACCCTGTCTTTTTGCCCCAAAGGGGCTCAAATTCCAGATGCCCGAAAGGATCAAATACACGCTTAGTCTCCAGTGGGGCAGAAGCTTGATGCCGTATTCTATTCTCAGGCAGCCGCGTAAGCGGCTGCTTTTTGTATGACTAAAATCTTTTTTGCCCACCCTCAGTTGCGCCGGGGGTGGGTCTTGCCTTTTCGGTACCAAGCCCCCAGCGGGGTGAGTACTTGCTGATCTCTGGAATGGGTACTGAAAAATATCATCGCATCGCTTACGCCGCGCTGGCAAACCAGCCATGCTTGTCTGTTTAAGGCTTCTCTACAATTCTTAGATTTCTGCGTATTTCCTCTTATAATATTACTAATACAAATAGAAATATCTTTGGCCCTATTGTTGGCTTCCTCTAATTTATTCGCCAAGGCTTTTTACCTCCCCGGTAGAACTGGAGGGGGCTCTTGCCTACTCGGCAGCAAAAAAAGCTGGCATCCCGCAGGATGCCAGCTTTCGATTTACGCCGGGTCTTATTCGTACAGCTTCGTGCGACGCACCAGCATGTCGTATTTCTCCTTGGCGTTCTGCTCTGCCTTGTCGAACAGCACACTCGCGCGATCGGGGAAGGATTTCGTGAGCGAGGAATATCTCGCTTCGCTCATGATGAAGTCCTTATACGACGCAGTCGGCGCCTTGCTGTCGAGCTGGAACGGGTTCTTGCCAGCCTCCGACAGCCGCGGGTCGAAGCGGAAGGTGTGCCAGTAGCCCGCCGCGACAGCCGCCTTGATCTCGGCCTGCGCATTGGTCATGCCGCCCTTGATATAATGGTTGATGCAGGGCGCATAGGCGATGATCAGCGAGGGACCGTGATAGCTCTCCGCCTCGGTCATGGCCTTGATGCACTGGTTATAGTCCGCGCCCATCGCGATCTGCGCGACGTAGACGTAACCATAGCTCATGGCGATAGCCGCGAGATCCTTCTTCTTGACCGTCTTGCCGGCCGCGGCGAACTGCGCCACCGCGCCCGTCGGGGTCGCCTTGGAGGACTGGCCGCCGGTGTTGGAATACACTTCCGTGTCGAAGACGAAGATATTGACATCCTCGCCCGAGGCGATGACGTGATCCAGGCCGCCGAAACCGATGTCATAGGCCCAACCGTCGCCGCCGAAGATCCAGATGGACTTCTTCGCGAGGAATTCCTTATCCTTGAGCAGCTTCGCGATCAGCTCGGCCTTCTCGCCGTCGGCCTTCTCCGCTTCCAGCGCCGCGACCATCGCGTCGGTCGCCGGGCGGTTGGCCTTGCCGTCCATCATGGTGTCCACCCAGCCCTGGATGGCCGCCTTGAGGTTATCGGAAACGCCCTTCTCCATCAGCGCGTCGACATAGCCAGCCAGGCGCTTGCGGATGGTGGTAGCGGCCAGGTACATACCATAGCCGAACTCCGCGTTATCCTCAAACAGCGAGTTCTGCCACGCCGGACCGAAGCCGCGCTTGTTGACCGTGTACGGGGTCGAGGGCGCGCTGCCGCCCCAGATCGAGGAGCAGCCGGTGGCGTTGGCGATATACATTCTGTCGCCGAACAGCTGGGTGACGAGCTTGGCGTACGGCGTCTCGCCGCAGCCCGCGCAGGCGCCGGAGAACTCCAGCAGCGGCTGCTTAAACTGGCTGCCCTTGACCGATTCGGGCTTCCAGACTTCCGCCACCTGCGGCTTCTCGGCAACCTTCTCCACGCAGTAATCGAACGCAGCCTGCTTCTCCATCTGCGAATCGATGGGTTTCATGACGAGCGCCTTTTCCTTCGCCGGGCAAACCTTGGCGCAGGAACCGCAGCCCGTGCAGTCGAGGGTCGAGATGACCATCGCGAACTTCAGATCATCCAGGCCCTTGCCGACCATCTTCTTGGACTTGAGAGACGCCGGCGCCGCCGCCGCTTCCTTCTCATCGAGCGCGAACGGACGGATGACCGCATGCGGACATACATAGGAGCACTGGTTGCACTGGATGCAGTTCTCCGGGATCCACTCCGGCACGTCGACCGCAATGCCGCGCTTCTCATACGCAGCGGAACCCTGCGGGAAGGTGCCGTCGGCGTTCTCGACGAACGTGGAAACCGGCAGGTCGTCGCCCTTCTGCGCGCTGACCGGGATGAGAATATCCTTGACAAACTTGACCAGCTCCGGACGGTTGCCGGTCACCTCGACCTCGACCTTCTCGTCCTTGGCCTTGGCCCAGTCCGCCGGGACCTTGACCTTGCGGACGCCGGTCATGCCGCGGTCGATGGCCGCGTGGTTCATCGCGACGACAGCCTCGCCCTTCTTGCCGTAAGAAGCCGTGGCGGCGTCCTTCATATACTTGACCGCATCGTCGGCGGGGATGATCTTGGAGAGCTTGAAGAACGCAGCCTGCAGGATGGTGTTGATGCGGCCGCCCAAGCCGATTTCCTTCGCGATGCCGATACCGTCGATGGTGTAGAACTTGATATTGTTCTTCGCGATGAAGCGCTTGACGTCAGCCGGCAGACGCTCGGACAGCTCTTTGTCATCCCAGGGGCAGTTGAGCAGGAACGTGCCGCCCTCTTTCAGGTCGCTGACCATGTCGTACTTGCCGATATACGACGGGTTGTGGCAGGCCACGAAGTCCGCCTTGGAGACATAATAGGTCGAGCGGATGGGCTTCTTGCCGAAACGCAGATGCGAGATCGTGACGCCGCCGGACTTCTTCGAGTCATAAGCGAAATAGCCCTGCGCATACAGGTTCGTATGGTCGCCGATGATCTTGATGGAGTTCTTGTTCGCGCCGACGGTGCCGTCCGCGCCCAGGCCCCAGAATTTGCAGGAGGTCGTGCCGCGCGGCGTGGTGTCGGGATTCTCCTTGACCTTCAGCGACAGATGCGTGACGTCGTCCTCGATGCCGATGGTGAAGCGCTTCTTCGGGCGGGCGGATTCCGCGTTGCGGTACGCCGCGATGATCTGGCCCGGGGTGGTGTCCTTGGAGCCCAGACCGTAACGGCCCGAATACACCGGCACGTTCGAGAACTTGCTGTCGGACAGCGCCGCGACCACGTCGAGGAACAGCGGCTCGCCCAGCGCGCCCGGCTCCTTCGTGCGGTCGAGCACGGTGATGGTCTTGACCGTCGAGGGGAGCGCGGAGATCAGGTGCTTGGCGGAGAACGGACGATAGAGGCGGACCTTCACCAGGCCGACCTTCTCGCCCTTGGCGTTGAGATATTCCACGACCTCGTCCGCGGTGTCGCAGACGGAACCCATCGCGACGATGACATGCTCCGCGTCGCGCGCGCCGTGGTAGTTGAAGAGCTTATACTTGGTGCCGGCGACCTCGTTGACCTTGCCCATATATTCTTCCACGATGCCGGGGATGGCGTTGTAATATTCATTGCAGGCCTCGCGCGCCTGGAAGAAGATGTCGGGGTTCTGCGCCGTGCCGCGCAGGACCGGATGCTCCGGATTGAGCGCGTGCTTGCGGAAGCGGTCGACCGCGTCCCAGTCGAGCATGCCCGCGAGGGTCTCGTCGTCCCAGACCTGGATCTTCTGGATCTCATGCGAGGTGCGGAAGCCGTCGAAGAAATGCAGGAACGGCACGCGGCCCTTAATCGTGGACAGATGCGCCACCGCGCCGAGGTCCATGACCTCCTGCACGTTGGACGAGCAGAGCATCGCGAAACCGGTCTGCCGGCAGGCATACACGTCGGAATGGTCGCCGAAAATGGACAGCGCATGGCTGGCCAGCGCACGAGCCGAGACGTGGATCACGCAGGGAAGCAGCTCACCCGCGATCTTGTACATATTCGGGATCATGAGCAGCAGGCCCTGGGAAGCGGTATACGTCGTGGTCAGAGCGCCCGCAGCGAGAGAGCCGTGCACAACGCCGGCCGCGCCGCCCTCGGACTGCATCTCCATGACCTGGACTTCCTGTCCGAACAAGTTCTTCTTGCCGGACGCGGCCCACTTGTCCGTGACTTCCGCCATGACGGAAGACGGCGTGATGGGATAAATACCAGCGACGTCGGTGAACGCATAGGACACCCACGCGGCGGCATTGTTACCATCCATGGTCTTCATTTTTCTTGCCATTTCGTTTCCTCCTACAGCTTGATTTATACATACTTGCGCCGCCGCACACTGGCAGCGTCCGGCGCAATCTGCATTTATAAAACGCACGGCGGCGGCAAGCCTCCCCCTGCCGTACGGCGCATTTATCATAGCACTTTTTCCCTCGGTTGTAAAGACAAAAACGGCTGATTTTTGTTGGTTTTTGCGGGATCGCCGCGCCGGCCGCCGTTCTTTTTCCGATGTTTTCCGATTTTTCACAATTCCCGGACATTGCCCTGTCAAAAGGACGGTATGCTAAAAGCCAGAAGGATCCCGTCCGGCGGCGCGGGCCCCCGCAGATGGATGCCCCATCGCGCGCCGCACCGCCGAACGCCTTCAACGAACATGCGGCTTTCGCGCCGGAAGCCCGCCGCACCGCTTTCCGCGGGCGCCGCGGCTGCTATGTCGGCGCTGTTACGCCGGGATTCCCGCTTGAGATGGGCGGGGAACCCCGGCGTGTTTTGGGTTTGCGCCGCAGATAACAGGAGGAACGAAACGATGGGGAAAGGGACGAGAAAACGGCAGGCAAGTCTGGAAGCGCAGCAAAAGCAGGAGCAGGAACGGCAAAAACAGCGAAAAAAGCATAAACGCAACGTGATCATCGGCGTGTGCTGCGCCGCAGCGGCTGTCATCATCGCGGGCGCTTCGGTCGGGTTGGCCATCGTGCGCGACACCGGGTATTTCCTTCGTCGCTCGGTGTGTCTGGAAACACCGAATTTCCAAGTGGACGGCGCGATGTTCTCTTATTTCTTTTACAGCAAATATAACGACTACGTCAATTATTATGCCGATTCCCTGACGGATCTCGGGCTGGACACTTCCCTGTCGCTCAAGGAGCAGGAAAGTACCTATGGCGGCACATGGTTTGATTATTTCCGTCTGGAAACGCAGGAGCTGGCGCAGGACCTGCTGCTGTTCGCAGAGAGCGCGAAAAGCACGGGCCTGGAGCTGGATGAAGAGGATTATTCCTATATCGATGCGGCGCTCGAATCCACGCGGCAGGCAGCGGACGCGGCCGGCATGGAGCTCGACGCCTTTCTCGACAGCCAGTATGGCGTCGGCGTGCGCGAGGATGACGTGCGCCGCTGCCTGGAGCTGACGACGCTGGCAGAGAAGCGTTATGAGGTTTTCGTGCAGGATTTCTCCGTCACCGACGAAGAGCTGGAGGCCTACTGCGCCGCGCATCCGGAGGATTTTTATTACTGCGATTACCTGTTTTATACCTTCACGGCAGACACCCTGGCGGACGCCACCAGCGAAGAAGCCGCGGCGCTCGATCAGGAGACCCGCGCGCTGGCGGAAGCGCTCGCGGCCTGCGACAGCGAGGAAGCCTTCGAGGCCGCCGTGCTCGAGCAGGAGCGCGCCCTGGCGGAGGAGGAGCTGACCGAAGAGGACGAAGAAAGCATCCTGGAAGACATCCGCATCACGTACCACAAATACGGCACGGAAAACGAAGAGGATCAATGGGCTTTCGATGCTGCGCGCCAGGCCGGCGACACCGCCGTATTCGGCAGCGACGGGGAATATACCGTGTACTATCTGCTTCAGCCCCAATACCGGCAGGAATACATCACCAAAAACGTGCGGCACATCCTGCTGACCTCCAACACCTACGAAACCGAAGAGGACGCGGAGGCAAAGGCAGAGGAGCTGCTGGCGCAATGGCTGGAGGACGGCGGCACGGCGGAGGCCTTCGCGGCGCTCGCGCGGCAGTACAGCGAGGACACCGGCTCGGTCACGGACGGTGGGCTGTATGCCAACGTGCTGCGCGGCGAAATGGGCGGTGAGTTCGAGAACTGGTGCTATTCGGACGAGCGCGCGCCGGGCGACACCGGCACGCTCTCCTCTTCCTACGGCGTGCATGTGATGTATTTCGAGGGGGACGGGCTGCCGGCCTGGGCCGCCCAGGCGTATAACACGCTGCGATCCGACGCCTACGATACGCTCTATGAGGAGCTGACCGACACGACCCCTATGACAACGAACGTCGACCGCATCAGCCGCCTGCGCGCCTGACCTTCGGCGTGCTTCAAAGAGGAAACATGGCTTTTGATGCCGCGCCGCCATGCAGCGAGTCACGCAAAGCGCGGCAAGGCATCGCAATCGGCGGTTTGGCACGGAGTCTCCAGCGCCCCGCCGCAAGCCAAAGCGGCCCCGGAAATCTTTTTCGCACATGGGGTCCATGCGCGCCGTATCCTGGTTTGTGTTCGCCCCTAAGGGGAAAACACAGCTGAAACCAAAATGTGAACAGCGCTTTCGCTTGGAAAAGTTCGCAGGAGCAATGGCGCAAACGCCCAAAAATTCGTTCTAGGACGGCCTTGCAACGCAGGGGTTGCCAGGCCAAAAGGCGGCGGCCCCGCGCATCCAAAATTCAGCGGGTGATGCAGGACAGCGCGAATTGCGCAAGAAAAGCCGGCATCCCCTCGCCGAATTTTCCCGCTGCGCATATCCCCCAGCCAAGCGGCGCAAAAGGCGGCAGGCACTTTTCGTGCTTGCCGCCTTTTGGTTTTCTAGGCCGCCCGCCGGCGCGGCCTAGAAAAGATTTATTTCGTTTTTATGCCTGCAGCTCCGGCTTCACGCCATAAAGATAAATCCGATAAGGGCTGTCCTCCCGCTCGAAAATCTGCATCAGCACAAGGCCGGACTCTTCCGGGCGCTCTACCCGCAGTCCCGACAAGATATAATCACACCCCCAATTTTCCAGGGCAGCGGCGGAAAATTCCAGATTTTTCAGCGTTCTCCCGCTGGTTTTTGCGAAAAAAATACTGCTGTCCCAGCTCGCTGAAAAACCGATAGCACCGATTTCCCCAACCGTCAACATGACCGCGTAGAGAAGCGCTCTTTTCCAGTTCCGCCGCGACGATCTCGCGGAAAGCGTGCTTATACGCAATGTCATAATTGTTGGAATATCCATCGATGCAGTAAAAGCCGTTATACAGCGGCGCAGAAGGATACAGCGCGAGACTGCCCACGCGGTATTCCTCCACCGGCCGGCCGATATAAGCCCGGATTTCCTCCAAGAGCGCCGGGCTGAAAAATTCCTTCCAGGAAACCGTCTGCTCCGTCACGGCCGTGTCGGCGAACGCCTGCATTTCGCAAGATTTTAAAAAATTTTATATTTTGCGGACTTCGCCGTAATCGTCTACTATACTGCTACAATCCTAGCAGTGCTCTCGTCCGCTCGTTGTCATGGCACCTCAGCAGCGATGACATACCGGGAAACGATGCGTGCTTCCACCGAGCGCGACGACCCGAAACGGCAAGAATGCTTCCCTGCCCCCGGCCCCAAGCAGCGCACGCGAAGCCAACGCAGGCCAGCAGCCGACCTCTCTAAAAGCGTCGCTGCGCAGCCCCGAATACCTTTGCATAAAGTTGCGCGCTGGCGGCTTTCAGCGCCAGAGCAGCCTATACTGCAGCCGCCGGTGCTCCAGATACAGCCGGAAATCGGAAAACAATCGCATTTCACAGGATAATGTTTTTTCATCCCGGGCCAAAAATTCCCCCGCAATGAAATCAGGAAGGGTGCCAAACGGCGAAAAATTGATTTCCAGCCGGCTGACCGCCTGAAATGTCAAGGTATAAACCTGCGCATCTGATTTCCAATGCATGCATACATCAAACTGCTTTTCTTTCCAGGTGTGCCGCCGCCTGATCTCGATGCTGAGCAGATCATGATCGTGCATCCCCTTTTCCAGATAAAACCGGCAAAACGCGGCGGGAAGCCGGCCTTTTTCCGCCAAGTTCTTTTTGAAATCGGTTGTATACTGCGCCAGCTGTGCAAGCCATACTGCCTCCTCTGCTTCTGGATGCAGGTATTTCATCCTTATTCTCCTTCTTCCTCCCAAGAATTCAACGCCGGCGCGCGAACCCCGGCGCTCTGCGCACATCACCATATTCCGCGGGCAGGATTCCGCCCACCCCCTCAAGCACCTCCAGGAGGCTTTTCTTTCCCGCTTCCGCGCCCCTCGGCTGCACGCCCGGTTTGGACTGCCAACGCCCCTTTACGACCGCAGGATTATGGCAGTGTGTAATCTTCCCAAAACAGCTCGCTTTCCGGTACCCAAGCATAGGGCTCCCCCAGCGGGACGCCCATTTCCACCAGGAAACGGTATTCGTGAATATCGCGGGGGAAAACCTCCACATATTGTTCATGGCTGCTCGCATACAGCCAGCACCGCCCCCTTCGGAAGAAGCTCAGATCCTCCGGGTAGAGCGGATAACGCCAGGCAAAATAGCTGCCGGGCTGCCGAAGCAAAGGGAACGCATCCGGACAGGCCCGATAGAGCCGAACGGTATACGCAATGGGCGAAGAGAGGATTTTGGTACTGGGCCATTCGGGATTGCTCCTTTCCCGCAGGAGCAGGAGCGCGAGCTTTTGCAGAAACGGCAGGCAATGCGACGCAAACTGCGCGGCGTCCTGCTCGTATCGTTCCTTTTCTTCCTGCAGCCGCTGCATCGTCCGCGCGTCGGGGCGCAATCCCAGCCCGCGCATTGCAGATGCCCGCAGATTGCCGTCCATATACGGCGGCGGCTGCACGGCGCACGCCAGAAGGAACACGTCCGAGCTGTCCAGCGCATACCGTAGCAGGGATAGGTAAAGCGTCTGCCCAATGTCCTGGTGAATCGTCATTGCGCACCTCCGAAATTATGCTTTCAGCGCTGTTTCGGCACTTCATCGTGCGGCAAGCCGCGCAGCGCAGGACCGGACCGTTTCCGTGCTCCTCGGCCGCGCTGCGCTCTCCGTCTTACCCAGCGGGGCTGGCCGCACGTTTTTCCCGAAAACCGCCGCAGACCCGGCGGTTGGAAGAAAGGAGCACGGGCAAGGCCGTGGCAGGACGGTGGGCTGCCGCCCGCCGAGCGCGCCGGCAGCCGCCTGTGCCCGTTCCAGCCGTTTCTGGGTGCGTTGCCCCTCGTCCGGCCGAGAGGGGGGGCTTTTCCCCGCTGAAAAAGTAATGAAGAACAGCGCATTTTGTTTTATTGTTTCTGCCCGGGCTGCGTGGGGATTTGTGCCACCGTTCAATGCATTGATGCCCTTCATTGGGTTGGCTCCAACCATCGATTGCAGCGATGTTTTCCGAAGCGATGCCTATACGTAGAGCCTCAAAACCGGCGGGAGTGAAACTGTTCGCATTCGCAATCCGAGAAGCTTCTCACAATTGCGCACGGATATGGCTGCGGCCTAGATATTCAGATGATAAAAACGGTCCCTGTGCGCTTGCATTTATGATCATTATCGGGAGTTTACGGTCAGGAACAAGAGAAACTTGAAAAAAACATGAAATTTGAAAATGTGTAGGTTTGTCAAACATTTTGTACAGTCAGGGAAAGGAAGAAAGCAGCGAGTTTTTCTTTCGGAGAGAGCCAGCCAAGGGGACGCA
>CAJFTT010000024.1 GCA_904420005.1 Candidatus Tabaqchalia intestinavium
AACTATACCCTATAAGGCTCCGTCCTTCTACTTTTTTATTCGCTTTTTCTTGCCCTGCTGTCCAATATGTATTGTAGCTCTACAAAGCCGGCGGGTATAATCTGTACTTGTCCCTTGTAATTGCACGCGGACTGGTATATAATACTAACATCTATCTTTTTCAGGCGCCGCCGGTGGGCAAACCCTCCGACCGGCGCAGACTGACGAGAATTTTCCTCTTCCTGACTGACAAGCAAAGGAGTTTTCATCATGCAGCTGCAACGCTTCCGCCGCGCGCTTGCTTCCCTGCTGACCGCCGCCATGCTGACCGGCCTGCTGGCCTCTTGCAACGAGCTGAGAGAGAATCCATTCAACGACGTGGTCATCAGCGAGGTCATGTCCAGCAACACCTGCACCCTGCAGGACGAGACGGGCAACTATCCCGACTGGGTCGAGCTGTATAACCCCTTCGGCTCCCCGCTGAGCCTCGAGGGCTACGGCCTGACCGACCGGGAGGACAAGCCCACCAAGTTCGAGCTGCCGGCCGTGACCATCCCCGCCAACGGCTACGTCGTCATTTTCCTCGACGGCGGCGACAGCTATGATCCGGAGACCGGCATCATTCACGGCTCTTTCTCGGTCTCCTCCGCGGGGGAAACGGTTTATCTCTACTCGCCCGGCGGCATCCTGCTGTCCAAGGCGGAGGTCGGCGCCTGCCCGAGCGACACCAGCTACGGTATCGTGCAGGACAAATCCTCGGAGGATTACGGGACGTATGCCTATTTCACCAACCCCACGCCCGGCCAGGAGAACACCGGCGCGCATTCCAAGGACCCGGGCGTGCTGCCCGCTTCGGACGTGAAGATCCGCATCAATGAATATATGAAAAGCGGCGGCAGCATCCTGCTCGACGAGGACGGCGACTACTGCGGGTTCGTGGAGATCTATAATTACGGCGAGGAAGCCGTGAACCTCGAGGGCTTCGGGCTGACCGACGACCCCAACCGGCCCGGCAAATGGCGCTTCCCGGCCATGCAGCTCGACGCAGGCGGGTACCTGCTCGTCTATCTCTCCGGCAAGGAGAAGGAGTACACCGGCGGCAACCTGCACGCGAGCTTCCGGCTGGGCAAGGACGACACGGCCCTGACGCTCACCGACATGCAAAACCGCGCCATCGACGCGCTCACCCCCGTCGCGCTGACGCAGAACGTCTCCTACGGCCGCAGCCAGGAGGACAGCGCGAAATGGCTCTATTATCCCCGGCCGACGCCGGGCGCCGTCAACGACACCCCGGGCTTCGACTCGCTGATGACCTCCACCCCCGGCTCGACGGCTTATGTCAGCGAGGCGATGGCCGCCAACGACGCCACCTGGAAAAACGGGGCGGGGGAATACTGCGACTGGATCGAGCTTTCCAACCCCACCGGGCAGCCCATTGCGCTGGGCGGCTGGCGCCTGTCGGACGACGAGACCGATCTGCACAAATACCGCATTCCCGACGGGGTGCAGCTCGCGCCGGGAGAATGCCTGCTGCTTTACGGCGGGGCGGAGAAAACGACAAAAGGGGAGATTTATCTCCCCTTTGCTTTATCTGCGCAGGGAGAGACGCTCTTTCTCTCCGATGCGGACGGCTTTCTCGTGGACGTCTTTTCGACGGGGCGGCAGGGCGTGGGCGTCTCCAGCGGGCGCGGGACGGACGACCTGACGGCGCGTGTGTTTTTCGAGACGCCGACGCCCGGACAGCCCAACCCCGCCTCCGGCGCTGCCGGCTACGCGCAGGCGCCGGGGATCTCGGTGGACGGCGGCTACGTCGAGGCAGGCACGGCCGTGGCGCTGACCGCCGAGCCGGGCGCCGAAATTTATTACACGCTCGACGGCGATCTGCCCACCCGGGCGGCGCAGCTTTATACCGGCCCCATCTCCATCGACCGAACCTGCACGCTGCGGGCCGTCGCTTATCTGCCCGGCCGGCTGCCGAGCGCCGACACCGCGCGCACCTTCCTGCTCGGCGAGCGGCATTCCATCCCCGTCGTCTGCATCTCCACCAACGAGGAGAATCTGTTTGATTACAACACCGGCATCTTCGCGGACGGGCCGGGCTGGACGGAAACCTTCCCGCACCAGGGCGCGAACTTCTGGAAGGATTGGGAGCGACCGGTGCATTTCGAGTTTTACGACGAGTCCGGGCGGCTCGGGATCGATTTCAACGCCGGCATCAAGGTGTTCGGGCAATATTCCCGCGCGGAGGCGCAGAAATCCTTCACGATCAACCTGCGCGGCAAATACGGCCTGTCGGAGGTGACGTACCCCTTTTTCCGCGATTACGACGTGCAGACGTTCACCAGCCTCGTGCTGCGCACGTCCGGCCAGGACTGGAACCGCTCCAAGCTGCGCGACGCGTTCTTCGCGCAGGTCATCAAGGGGCAGATGGATCTGGATTATATGGAATACCGCCCCGCCGCCGTGTATATCAACGGCCAATATTGGGGGCTTTATAACATCCGCGAGCGGCTCAACGCCGATTATGCCGCCGCCCATACGGGCGCCGATCCCGACAACGTCGACTTCATCAAGGGCAACCGCAGCGTCAAGGCCGGCTCCATCGACGCTTACGACGAGCTGATCGGGTATATCAAGACGCACGACCTGTCGCAGCAGGCGTGCTTTGACCACGTGGCGGCGCTGATCGATCTCGACTGCTGGATGAACTGGTGGATCACGGAAACGTTTTTCTCCAACACCGACACGGGCAACATGAAATTTTACCGTGAGCGGCGCGACGGCGCGAAATGGCGGTGGATCCTCTATGACCTCGACTGGGCGATGGCCTCCTCGACCTACCACCGCAACCGGATCGACCGCATGCTCGACCCCAAAGGGCACGGCGTCAACAAAGCGTTCAGCACCGTCATCGCGCGCGGGCTGATGGAAAACGCCGCCTTCCAGGAGCGGTTCATCGAGACTTACGCCCGGCATCTCAACACGACCTTCGCGCCGGCGCGCATGGACGCGATCCTCGACCGCATGGCCGCGGAGATCCGCAGCGAGATCCCGCGGCAGCACGCGCGCTGGGGCGCGCCGTCGGCTTCCCGGTTCGAGAAGGAGATTGAATTCCTCCATACCGCGCTGGCCGAGCGGGTCGCGCTGTCCAAACAGCATCTGCAGGAAACCTTCGGCCTCTCCGACGCGCGCATGCAGGAGCTGTTCCCCAACGGCTGACGCGCCGCCGCCCAGCTCCCGTCTCCCCGGAGCACCGGTTCGTGCCCCGGGGATTTTTCTGTCCGGGCGGGGGCCGGCCGCGGCCGCGCGCCGGCAGGTCAGCGGTTGACTTCATGCTTGTTGGTTCTGCCAAGCAGATAGTCGATGCTAACCCTGTGGTAATCCGCGATGCCGATAAGGATTTCAGGCGGGATACTGGTTTCCCCGCGCTCGTAATTGCTGTACACCCGCTGGCTGCAGCCGATCTTTTGGGCAACCTGCGTTTGCGTCAGCTCCCTGTCTTCGCGCAACGCCCGGATTCTGGGATATACCTTGGGCATTTGGATATCACCTCATGCCCATCATACCCTAGCGGGAAATTCGCTCGGTGGATTTAGCATGGATTTCGCTACCATTCGGTAGCATTTCCAGCGAAATCGACCGGCAAGGCCTCCGAAAACCGCGGCTCCGGCCGCTTTCTGTCAGCTGGGGCAAATCTGGCAAAGGTTCGGTCCGCGCAGTCCATGCCCGGTACTATTCGATGGAGGATTCCGCGCGGCTGGGGCTGTTGCGCCCGCGCAGCCCATGCCCGGCGCAGGAGCGCCCCGGTGGGCGCGACGCCAGCGTCTGGCGCGGCCTCCGCCGCTGGCCCGCCGCGGCCGCGCATCAGGCGAAATTGCCGACCCGCGGCGGGCCGCCGCCCTCCTCGGCCGTACACTGCGCCGCCACGCGCGCCGCCAACGTCTCCAGCTGGGTGAAGCTCGTCAGCTCGCCCGCCTCGCGCCGCAGCGCGGCCGCCCCGCGCAGCCCCTTCATATACCAGCCCGCGTGCTTGCGCGCCTCCAGCATGCCGCCGCGCTCCCCTTTGCGCTCGCACAGCAGCGCGATATGCCGCAGCATGAGCGCCATGCGCGCCGGCACGTCCGGCGCGGGCGGGACCGCGCGACCCGCCAGCGCCGCCTCCGCCTGGCCGAACAGATACGGCCGGCCCAGCGCGCCGCGCCCGATCATGACGTAATCGCAGCCCGTCGCCGCCCGGATGGCGACGGCGTCCTGCGGCGTGAACACGTCGCCGTTGGCCACCACCGGGATCGACACCGCCGCGCGCACCTGCGCGATGCTCTCCCAGTCGCAGGACGGGGCGTACATCTGCTCCCGCGTGCGTCCGTGCATCGTCAGCGCCGCGACGCCCGCCTGCTCCGCCACGCGCGCGACCTCCAGGGCATTGATATGCGCGGCGTCCCAGCCCTTGCGGATCTTGACCGTGACGGGCACATCGCCCGCCGCGCGCACCATCGCCTCCAGGATCCGCCCCAGCAGCGCCGGGTCGCGCAGCAGGGCGCTGCCGCCGCCGTTATTGACCACCTTGGGCGCGGGACAGCCGGCGTTGAGATCGAGGAAGTCCGGCGCAAACGTCAGCGCCACCTCCACCGCCCGCGCGAGCGTCTCCGGCTCGTCGCCAAACAGCTGAATGCCGAAAGGCCGCTCCGCCGCAGAGCAGGCCAGCAGCGAGCGGGATTTGCGGTCGCCCTGCAGGAGCCCTTTGGCTGAGCACATCTCCGACACGGTCGCGCCCGCCCCCTGCTCCCGGCAGAGAACGCGAAACGCCGCATCCGCCACGCCCGCCATGGGCGCGAGCAGCGTGCGCCCCGCGCCCATGGCCGCGCGCCAACGTTCCGTCGTGTTCATCCGCATCCCTCCTGTCTCCGGCAGCCCAGTAGCTTTCCGCCTTCATTATAAGCATAACGCAGACGAAGGTCAAGAAACGCCGACCCGCTTCCAATAAATTAGCAAAATATTTACTTTTCCACGGCCGTGTCTCTGCACCAGATCCTGCTCGGTTCAAAGGCCCGCAGAAAACCGAATCCGTCCGGGGCCGCTGCATCCGTTTCCCGCTCCTATACCCGGATGTGCGGCGACTGCCCGGGTTGCTCCCTCGCCGCCCGCGGCAGCAGACGCAAGGACAGAATCTTTTCGAAGGAATGCATTCGCTTTGAATCCGGTTCGCGCTCGTGAAGAATTCCGGCATTGCTGCCGCGGCAAGGGATGCATCAAAATCGCGGGAGCGGCGCCATACGCATCGACCCATTGTGGCCCGCAATGGCGCAGGGTGTCAAAAGAGCGCCCGCACGCCCGTTTTTTCTATTTTCTTCAGTGCAGTGTGGGGGCGCCCCATCGGGAATCCGTCCGGGGCCGCTGCGCGCTCCAAGCATTGGAGGGGGAACGCGGCGCAAGTAAGCATCCGGTGTATGTCTTCCGTGTTTTTACCCGGGAGATGCGTTTCCTTTTGCCGGCGCCTGTGGTATAATAGCGGCATAAGCAACATCAAAAGGACGCGCCGGCAGCACAGGCCGCGCGGCGCGCGGGAGGATCTTGTATGAAAATCATGTTTGTTTGCACCGGGAACACCTGCCGCAGCCCCATGTGCGAGGCGATGCTCCGGCACCGGCTGCATCTGCTCGGCCGGGACGACATCGCGGTGGGCAGCTGCGGCCTGTCGGCGCAGGAGGGCGCGCCGGCCTCGCCCAACGCCGTGCTGGCGCTGGCGGAGTTGGGGATCGACCTGACGGCGCATCGCGCGCGGCAGGCCACGCCGGCGCTGCTCGCCGACGCGGACCGCATCCTCTGCATGAGCGAAATGCACCTGACGCTGCTCGCCCTGCTCGCGCCCGAGGCCGCGCCGCGCGCCGCGCTGCTCGGCCGGGGCGTGTCCGACCCCTTCGGCGGCGACCTGGACGAGTACCGCGCGGCGCGGGACATCATCAGCCGCGAGCTGACGCTGCTCATCGAGGAGCTGACCGGGCAGAAAGGATGAGTCCCGCCGGCCGCCCTGCGGCGGAACGGCGCGCGGCCATTCCGCGCTGCATCCCGGGCGTCGGCTCGTGTCGGGGCCGTCGGCGCGCGGGACGGCCGCGCCGGATCGAAGCCGTCCCGGGGCGCGCCGACGCGCCAGTCTGACGAAGCCCCTCCCCCTTTGGGCATCCTTGTTCTTTCCCGGCGAGGCGCCGGAAACACCGGAGAAAGGTTGGTTGCAACATGAAAATTCCGCATTTTCACGAGGACGCCGCGCAGCTGCATATCGGCACGCTGCCGCCGCACGCGTATTTCATCCCCTTCTCCTCCATCGAGGCGGCGGATGCCGCGGACGGAGACCGGTCGAAATCCGACCGCTTCCTGTCGCTGTGCGGGGACTGGAAATTTTCCCTCTTCGCCAATCCCGAAAGCGTGCCCTCCGCCGTCACGGGCGCGGACTTCGCGCCGGACGGGTTCGACACGCTGCCGGTCCCCTCTGTCTGGCAATGCCACGGCTACGGCCAGACGCAGTACCTCAATTTCCGCTATCCCATCCCCTTCGATCCGCCGTTCGTCCCGCAGGATAACCCCTGCGGCATCTACCTGCGGGATTTCACGCTGCCCGAGGCGGAGGACGGCGCGCGGTACGTGCTGTGCTTTGAAGGGGTGGACGCGTGTTTTTACGTCTGGCTGGGCGGCGCGTTCGTCGGCTACAGCCAGGGCGCGCATCTGATGCACGAGTTTGACGTGACGTCTTTCGTGCGCGCCGGGCGCAACCGGCTGTGCGTGGCCGTGCTGCAATGGTGCGACGGGACCTATCTCGAATGTCAGGATAAATTCCGCCAGAGCGGTATTTTCCGCGAGGTTTACCTGCTCACGCGGCCGGAGAAGCATCTGCGCGATTACGTCGTGCGCACGGCGCTCTCCCCCGACGGCGGCGCCGACGTCTCGCTGACGCCCGACTGCCCCGACGACCTGTCCCTGCGTCTGACGCTGCTGCCCCCGGCAGGCAGCCCCGGCGCGCCGCTTCCCCTGCGGGCCGGGCCGGACGGCGCGTACACCTGCCATGTGGAGAACCCCCTGCTGTGGAACGCCGAGCAGCCGCGGCTGTACACGCTGCGCATCGAGGCGGGCGGGGAGGTCATCCACGAGCCGGTCGGCATCCGCGCGCTCACGGTGGAGAACGGCGTCGTGCGGCTCAACGGCGTCGCCGTGAAGCTTTACGGCGCCAACCGGCACGACAGCGATCCTGTCGTCGGCGCGGCGGTCGACCGGGCGCATATGCTGCGCGACCTGACGCTCATGAAGCAGCACAACCTCAACGCCGTGCGAACCAGCCACTATCCGCCGGCGCCGGAATTTTTGCATCTGTGCGACCGGCTGGGCTTTTACGTCGTGGACGAGGCGGACGTCGAGGCGCACGGCACGGGCGAGGTCTATCACGGCTGGGAGCAGAAAAGCCTGCTGGCCGAGCTGCCCGCCTTTGAAGAAGCCTTCCTCGACCGGGTGCGCAATATGGTCCTGCGCGACCGCAACCGCCCCTGCGTGCTGTGCTGGTCGATGGGCAACGAATCGGGCTACGGCCGCAATATCGACCGCGCGGCCCGCTGGGCCAAGGCGACCGATCCCACCCGGCTGGTCCATTACGAAGGCAAAGAGGAGCAGTCCGTATACACCGACGATCCCGAGGCGCTCGATCTGTACAGCGTGATGTACCCCGCGCCGGCCTTCCTCGACGAATACGCAGCCGACCCCCGGCGGAAAAAGCCGCTGTTCCTGTGTGAATATTCCCACGCCATGGGCAACGGGCCGGGCGACCTGGAGGCTTACCACAGCCGCATCGAGCGGCACGCAAACATCTGGGGCGGCTGCGTGTGGGAATGGTGCGACCACGCGGCCATCCTCTCGCGCGACGCCGCGGGGCGGCCGCATTACGGCTACGGCGGCGACTTTGGCGAGACGCTGCACGACAGCAATTTCTGCGTGGACGGCCTGGTTTTTCCCGACCGCACGCCGCACACGGGACTGCTGGAATACAAAAACGTGCTGCGGCCCTTCCGCGCCGCGGTCGTGGACGGCGCGCTGCGCGTGACCAGCACGCTGGATTTCCTTTCTTTCAACGACTGCGCGACGCTGTCGCTCTCGCTCGAGCACGACGGGGCGAGCGTCTGGGAGAAGCAATACGACGCGCTCGACCTGCCGCCGCGCGGGGAAATCTCGCTCCCGCTGCCCCCGCTGCCCTTCTCGCCGGGCATCGACGTGCTGCTGGTGCGCGCCTTCTCCCGCGGGACGCCCTCGCTGCCCGCGGGGCACCTGCTGGGCTTTGACGCCCTCGTGCTGCGGGAGGATCCCGCCGCCTTCGCTGCGCCGCAGCCGCCGCTGCGCGCCGCCGTGCAGGTGCAGCAGCGGGAGGACGCCTTCCTGCTGCGCGGGCCGCGCTTCCTCTATCGTTTCGACCGGCGGACCGGCATGTTCGCTTCCCTGAGTTACGACAACGTCCCGCTGCTCACGCGGCCGATGGCCTGGTCGATCTGGCGCGCGCCGACCGACAACGACCGCAATCCCGCGGCCGACTGGCGCGCGGCGGGCTATGACCGCACGACGACGCGTGTCTGGGACTGCCGCTGGACGGCGCGCCCGCACGGGGAGATCGAGATCACGTACCAGGCCGCCGTGACGGCCGCCGCCGTGCAGCGCATCCTGACGCTGGAGGTGCGCTGGGTCGTGTTCCCCCACGGGAGGATCACGCTGTCCGTCGCGGCCCGGCGCGACCCCAAGCTGCCCTATCTGCCTCGCTTCGGGCTGCGCCTGTTCCTGCCGCGCGCGATGGACGCGCTGCGCTATTTCGGCCGCGGGCCGGTGGAGAGCTACGAGGACAAGCGCCACGCTTCCCGCCCGGGCCTGTTTGCCTCCACAGTCGACGCGCAGTATGTGCCCTACCTGCGCCCGCAGGAGAGCGGCGGCCATGTCGACTGCCGCTACCTGCGCGTGACCGACCGCGAGGGGCAGGGGCTGTGCGTGTCAGACGGCCGCTTCTGCTTCAGCGCGCTTCCCTTCACGGCGGAGGATATGACGCGCGCGGCGCATAATTTCGAGCTTGTCCCCTGCGGGGAAACGGTGCTGTCAGTCGATTACCGCGTCAGCGGCGTGGGCTCCGCCAGCTGCGGCCCGGCGCTGGACCCCGCTTATCGCTTGGACGAGACGGAATTTTCCTGGAGCGTCACGCTCTCTCCCGCCGCGCTGTGGGAGAACCCGCCCCAGCCGCTGCCCAGCGGGCGGTGACGCCGGGGCGCGGCAGGCAGCGACTCGCTTGAATGCGGCGTGCTGCCGGCGCCGCGTCTCCCTCTCCCGCCATCGCAGCCTCTTTCGTGCGCCGCTGGCCCGGCCGGGATCGCGTTCCGCGTCGTGCACATCGAACGACTGGGCTTGCTGCCGCTGCCCGCGGCAGCAGGGCGGGCGGCAGCGGCGCAAAGTGTGCAGAAAACGGCCGTTTCCCCCGCCTCGGCAGCGCGTGCGCTTGCCGCTCGGCCCGAGCCGCGCGCTGCGGGTTCCGGTTCCTTGCTCCTTTGCCCGGCACGGACGTTTTTGCTGGGCCGGCGGCCGGCGGCGCTTAACGCAGCCCGGCAAAGCCAGGACCGCCCTCCGGGGGGCGGCCTTCAGACGCCTCCCTTCGGCTGGCGTTCTTCCCCCTAAGCGCACAACGGCCTTGGACACCCTCCGGCATAAAATCGTCTCAAAGAAGTTCTTCCCCAAACTCGCAACAGCCCCAGGGCGGCGGATCTCACGGAGGATCCGCCGCCCTGGGGTTTTCCGTTCACGCCTCTTCCGGCAGCCGCGCGGCGAAGTACGCGCGGTTGTGCAGAACGCTCTCATCCTCCGGCTTGAAAGCGGCGGCCCGCTCGTTATATTCCCGCGCGCGGACAAGGTCGCCCAGGCGGTCGTAGCAGACGCACAGCTGGATACAGGGCAAAAAGCCGTAGCATTCCTGCTGCGCGAAGCCGCCCTCCTCTTCCCGGCGGGGGCGCGTGAGCGCGAGCTCATACCAGAACACCGCCTCCTGCACCCGCCCGCGGTCGAGAAAGTGCCGCCCCACGTCGCAGCACAGCTCCGCGCGCGGCGGGGCATAGCGCAGGCTGCTCAGCAGCGCGCCGAGCGCGCGCTCTCCGTCGTCGAGATGATAATAGCAATAGGCCAGGAAACGGCAGGCCTCCAGCACATTCTCCACCCAGCCCTGCCCGCCGGACAGGAATTGCCGGTACGCACGCACGGCGTCGTCATACCGTGCGTGGTAATATAATTCGTTGGCATAATAGAACTGCTCCCGGGGAGAGAACGCCTGCCCCTGGGAGATCATTTTCTCAAAAATGCGCAGATTGCGGTCGGTGTCGCGCTTGCCCTCCTTGCGGTGGGTGACGGCGACGTCGGAATGCCGGACCACGCCGAACGGGGTGATAGCTTCATGCACGGCGCCGCGCCACAGGTCCTCTCCGGTATTGCGCACCAGCCGTTCCCGGACATAGACAAACGTCGGATTGCCCGCCTCGTCGAACGCTGTGTGATACCGCATGGTCACCACATCCACCTCCGGCTCGAGCGTTTCCTTCAGCCGCAGCAGCTTCTGCAGGTCGTCCGGCAGCAGCACGTCGTCGGCGTCGAGCCACAGGCAATACTGCATGCCCGCCTGCCGGAAGGAAAAATTGCGCGCGGCGGAGAAGTCGTCCGTCCAGGCGAAATCCAGCACCTTGTCCGTATAGCGCCGCGCGATCTCCTTGGTCGTGTCCTCGCTGCCGGTGTCCACGATGATGATCTCATCGACCGCCTCCCGCACGCTGTCCAGGCAGCGCGCGAGCACGGCTTGCTCGTTTTTGACAATCATGCACAGGCTGATCGTCACCATAGCGATCCCCTCCCCTTGTTTCTCTTTGCAAGTATATGCACCGGCGCGGCGTTTCAAGCCTGTTTTTCCGCGGCGTTCCCTTCCCGGCCGCAGGCGCGGGAAGCGGTTTGCCCCTTTCCCGACCTCGGGGGAAGGCTTGCGTTTGTATCCATGAAAACGGAGCAGAGCCCCTTCCCTGACCGCAGGGGGAAGGGGATGCCCCCGGCACCTGGAGAAAGGCGTTCGCGCGGTGGGGCAACTGTTTCATCCTGCCTATATATACAGCTTGACCCGACCGGCCGCGGGGCGGGGCACGGCAGACGGCGCGCGGCGGCCGCAGCATGCCCGGGGCGTCTGATCGTCTGCTTGGGCACCGCGGGGGCGCGTCGGCTGCCGCGCGTTCTATTTGTGCAGTACAAATTTTCGGACAAAAAATCTTCATTTTTTCTCTATTCGACGGCAATTCCCCTTGCCAGCGTGCGCGCGTTGCGCTATACTAGTTTCATCGAACAAGCATATTGCGGCGCAGGCCGCTGACAAAGGAAACGCCGGGTAGCACCGGCACAGGAAAGGTAGGGGTCATTATGGCAAGAAACAGCAAAGACGAGCTGACGCTCGAGAAGGAAGAAGCAACGGCGCCCGCGGAAAGCGAGGCCGCCGCGCAGGCGGAGGGGGCCGATCTCCGTCAGGCGGAGTCCGACCAGGCGCCGCAAGCTGACGCGGCAACGCAAACGCTTCCGCAGGAAGCGCCGGCGGCGCAGGGCGGGAAAGCCCCCGTGCGCGTCGCCTGTGTGGGCGACAGCATCACCCAGGGCTTCGGCTCCTCCAACATCGCCACGCGGTCCTATCCCGCACTGCTGCAGCAGTACCTGGGTGACGGTTATCTCGTGCGCAATTTCGGCGTGGGCGGCTGCACGCTCATGCGCGACTCCGATCAGCCCTACTGGAACGTCCCAGCGTACGGCGAAAGCCTCGCGTTCCAGCCGGACATCGTGCTGCTCATGCTCGGCACCAACGACACGCGCGATGCGAATTTCTGCAAACTGTTCGCCTTCGCCGACGACATGACCGACATGATCCAGTCCTACCAGGCGCTGCCATCGAAGCCCACGGTCTACGTCTGCACCGCGCCGCGTATTTTCAACGAGGCGGGCGAGCGCGTGCCGGACATCGTCGCCTGCCAGCGTGTCGCCGCCGAGCGCTGCGGCTGCCCGATCGTGGACATCAACGCCGTCACGCAGAATATGGACTCGCAATTCCCCGACCGGCTGCACCCCAACGATTCGGGCTACACGGAGCTGGCGCAGGTATTCTTCACCCACGTTTTCGGCGGCAAGCTGCACACCGTCTCCATCCTCACCCAGCCGGAGGCGCAGGTGACGCTCGACGCTCAGACCAAGCCGGCCGATTCCGTCGGGCTCGCGGTGTTCCGCGCCCAGCCCGGCGAGCATAAGCTGCGCATCCTGCTGTCCGGCTTCACGTCGGTGCATGCGGCGGTCGAGACGCAGGACGACGCGTTCTTCGACTTCCCGCTGCAGCCCGGGCCGCAGGACATCGCCAAAGGCTGCGCTGCGCTGGCCTCCTCGGAAGAAGCGGGCCTGCCCGCCTCCAACGCCGTCGACGGCGATCCGGCGACGCGGTGGGCGTCCGACAACAGCGACCCGCAGTGGCTGCAGGTGGACCTCGGCCGCGCGCAGACGATCACGGGCGTGCGCATCCATTGGGAGCTGGCTTACGCCCAATCTTATTCCATCGAGCTTTCCCTCGACGGCGAGAGCTGGACGGAGGCGTATTCCACCGAGGAGGGCCAGGGCGAGCTGGAGGAGATCCTGTTCGATGCGCCGGAAACTGCGCGGTATGTCCGTCTGTTCGGCCGCCAGCGCGGCACGATCTTTGGCTATTCGCTCTACCGGCTGGAGGTGCTGGGCGCAGCGCCCGTTGCGCGCGCAGGCCGCACGCGCGTCGCCATCAAGAAGACGCTCTCCACCCGGCGCGGCCGGGGCGTGCTCATCGCGGCGGCCGGGGCGGCAGCCGCGGCGACGGCGGGGATTGTTTTCGCCGTGCTGCGGAAGAAAAAGAAAAAATAAGCGGCAGCCAAACGGGGAATCGCCTCATGGGTGCTGCCGTCCCAACGCAGAGGAGAACCGCTCGGGTCCCCGCGCTGCGCTCCCTGTTTCAGCAGGCGGTGCATTGGTGCGCTCAATCCGTGTTGGATGCTCCTGTTGCGGCTTTGCAGAGAACCGGTTCGCGAAATTCGCGGACCGGTTCCTTTTTTTCCGGCCCGCGCAGCGGCGGGGCGGCCCAAGCTGCGTATGCCGGCCAAACGGGCGGGGCGGCTCGTTTGCCCGACCCGCGGCGGCGGATTTGGCGCAAGCGGCGCCAGGGGGCCGGGCGCTTCGATGCACGCCCGCGACGGTTGGCCTGCCGCTGGCAACGCCGAGCATGGCGCGTATGTTCAGGTCTGCCAGCTTGATTGTGAAAAAACCATTTTTATAGTTGCTGCACAGACAAGAAGCGCCGGGTATGCATCTGTCAAAAACCGCCAACGCCGCCTCTTTTCTTGCCGGCTGTCGATTTCCGCCGGATTTTTCTGGTTTTCCTGGTCTTTATAGCCGATATTTACCAAAACATTGCGCAAATTCTGCTAAAATATTGCATATAGCGTCATAAAAGTGTATAATTATTGAATAGCAAAGGGAGTGCCTCGCGGCACGCGAGCCTCCGGGATAAGCAGGCGGAAACGGGCAGGCCGGCTGTGACAAAATCACGCCGATCCTAGCGCCGCTCCGCCGCCGTTTATGCAACCATTTGGTTGCATAAAACCAGCGCCATAGGCGCAGGCGGCAAGCGAGGGGGCCTCGCCGCCGGGCGCGGGCCGCCTGCCCCGGAGAAAAATGAAGGAGGAAGTTGAATGAAAAAGAACGTCGTCGGAGGGCGTGTACAACATGCCAGAACCGCACAGTCCATCTCGCAGAAGGATCTTTCCAACCGGCTGCTCTCCAGCCAGGGGATCTCCATCTCGGAGGACGGCATCCAACGGCTGGAACAGGGCCAGCGCAAGGTATCGGACATCGAGCTGCTGGCCATCGCGGCAGTGCTGCGCGTCAATCCCGGCTGGCTGCTGGGACAGGGCACCCTCAAAGGACTGATCTGGAACACCAATTCCGAGGACTCCTGACCGGCTGCGTCCCGTTTTCCCTGACGGGAAACGGGAATCAAGGCGCCGCCGGCATATAAACAACGCGCACCGGGCGGAGAGGCGCCGCCTGCTCAGCCGACCAGCAATAACCGCACCTTCACCAAAGGGCAGGACTCCACATCGGGCACAAGCGGGCGCGCCGTCCAGGTTCTCCAGGCGAGGGACGGCGCGCCTTTTTATGCAATTATGTGCGAATATTTACAATTCTCCCCTGCAAGTTCTGTATATTTTTGCGGAAATGTCCATTGACATTCTCACCTTCTTCCGATATGATTGTATGTATATCATTGGGGGCATTGGGTCCGCAAAAGGAAAATGAGAAGGGGATAGGATAATATGAAGAAACTGGTCAGTTTGTTCCTGTCCGCCGCCCTTATGGGCAGTATGGCGGCATTGTGCACCTCCTGCAACAACGAGGGCGAGGATGGGGCGCAGGACATCATTGTGCATACCAACGCGTATTTCGCGCCGTTTGAATATTACGACGGCACGGAGATCGTCGGCGTGGACGTCGACATCATGAAGAAGGTCGGCGAGAAGCTCGGCCGCAACGTGCAGTTTGAAAACACGGAATTCTCCGTCATCATCGACAACGTCGCGGCGGGCAAGCTGTGCGACGCGGGCGCGGCCGGCATCACCATCACCGACGCGCGGAAAGAGAAGGTGGACTTCTCTACGCCGTACTACACCTCGGTGCAGTATGTGATTTACAAAAACGGCACGATGCAGATCGACGGCACGGCGGAGGACGGCACGGATTACATCCTGTGGGATTCCCTGGCGGGCAAGTCCATCGGCGTCCAGCGCGACACGACGGGCGACATTTACGTCAGCGATGAAATCAACGCGCAGGAGGGCGTCGAC
Source organism: Candidatus Tabaqchalia intestinavium (assembly GCA_904420005.1). GTDB lineage: Bacteria > Bacillota > Clostridia > Oscillospirales > CAJFTT01 > Tabaqchalia > Tabaqchalia intestinavium. The sequence continues at coordinate 14,910 of CAJFTT010000024.1, forward strand.
GGTTATGACTACACCGGCGTGCTCAACGGCACCGGCGCGCAGGTCTCCCAGTTTGACGACGCGCAGCTGGCCGTGGACGCCATCGGCGCGAACAAGATCGACGTCGTGGTGGTCGACCATCTGCCGGCCAGCTATATCGTCGACAAAAACACCGACTACGCCTGCGCCGCGCTGTACTACAAGGGCGCGGAGGGCGAGCCTGACACCCCGACGCAGGAGGAATACGCCATCGCCGTCACCAAGGGCAACACCGAGCTGCTGGGCGCCATCAACGAAGTGCTGGTGGAAATGATGCAGGTGGACGAAGCCACCGGCGAGAATCAGATCCAGCAGCTGGTCAAGCAGCATATGGGTCTGACGGACTGATCAGCCGGAATGCAGGCGGGCGGCTCTGACCGCAGCCGCCGACGGGAACGGACGGGAACCGCGCCGCACGGCGTGGTTCCCAATTTGTCATAATAGAGGGAGGAACCGTCCATGACCGGGTTCTTCAGCAACGTGGTGGAGATTTTCACCACCGGCAAGTATATGGAAATCATCTGGGCCGGCCTGAAGATGACGCTCATCATCTCGATCGGCGCCGCGCTGTTAGGGCTGCTGCTCGGCACGGTGGTCGCGATCGTCAAGCTCTCTTCCAAAAAGAACAAGTGGCTGGCGATCCCGCGCGTGATCTGCAACATTTACATCACCGTGGTGCGCGGCACGCCGATGGCGCTGCAGCTGTTCATCATGGCGTTCGTCATCATCACAGTGCGCGGCTTCCCGCAGGAGATCGTGGCGATCCTGGCCTTCGGCATCAACTCCGGCGCTTACGTTGCGGAGAGCATCCGCGGCGGCATCCTGTCGGTGGACATCGGGCAGACGGAGGCCGGCCGCTCTCTGGGCCTGCCCGCGCACGTCACGATGCTGCGCATCGTCATCCCGCAGGCCATCAAAAACGTCATTCCCGCGCTGGGCAACGAAGTGATCGCCCTGATCAAGGAAACCTCGATCGTTTCCATGATCGGCATGCAGGACCTGACCGCCGCCGCGAAGCTGATCGGCTCCGGTCAGAATCTCGCGACCTACTTCGCGCCCATGATGGTGGTGGCGCTGTTCTACCTCGCCATCGTCTATGCGCTCTCATTCGGCATCAAATGCATCGAAAGGAGGCTGCGCGCCAGTGATAAGCGTTAGAAACGTCTACAAAAAGTTCGGCTCGCTGGAAGTGCTCCATTCGGTCTCCTGCGAGATCGAAAAAGGCGAGATCGTCGTCATCATCGGTCCGTCCGGCAGCGGCAAATCGACGCTGCTGCGCTGCCTCAACCTGCTCGAGGAGCCAACCTGGGGCGAGATCTGGTTCGACGACAAGCTCATCACCCCCGTCGATCCTTATCTGCATCCGGACCTGATCGAGCGTACCGAAACGTTCCGCTCGCTGCTCGCGGCGGAGGGGGTGGACAACCCCACGGCGCGGGCGCGCGTCATCGCGAAAATCCGGCAGGAGGACCTGCTCAAAAAGCACGAGGGCGCGGATTTCAAGGCGCAAAGCCAGAAGCTTTTCCGCGATAATTTCCTGCCGACCAACCAGGTGCGCCAGCGCATGGGGATGGTGTTCCAGCACTTCAATCTCTTCAATAACCTCACCATCCTGCAGAATATCACGCTCGCGCCGATCCAGCTCAAGCTCAAGACCAAAGAGGAGGCCATCGACACGGCCGAGAAATATCTCTCCCGTGTCGGCCTGCTGGATAAAAAGGACGTCTATCCCTCGACGCTGTCGGGCGGGCAGAAGCAGCGCATCGCCATCGTGCGCGCGCTGGCGATGGAGCCGGAGGTCATGCTGTTTGACGAACCGACCTCTGCGCTCGACCCGGAGATGGTCGGGGAAGTGCTCGACGTGATGAAGGAGCTGGCGCGCGACAAGATGACGATGGTCATCGTCACGCACGAGATGGGCTTCGCGCGCGAGGTGGGGTCGCGGGTGCTGTTCATGGACGGCGGCCGGATCACGGAGGAGAACACCCCGCAGGAATTTTTCTCCCATCCGAAGAACCCGCGCACCATCGAATTTCTCTCCAAGGTGCTGTGACCGCCGGCCGCCTGGCCGAAGCGACATATTGGAACGAAACGCAGGAAAAGGGGACGCCATTAGACACCTTCCTTCCAGAGGGTGCCCGAGTGGCGTCCCCTTTCTGTCTGCCTTTCGTTGCGCCCCGGCTTCTTGCGCAGCCGGTCAGATCGGCCGGCCTCTGTCTGCATCTCCGCCTCGAGCTCCTGTCTCCATGCGCGCGGCCAAATCGCCGCGCGCGGCGGGCGCCCGGATTCCCCGCCGGGCGTCTCAAACCGCCGGAAGCGCCGCTCCCCTGCGCCTGGCAGACAGCAGACTGCTCTCCGGACCGGCACGCCGATTCCTCCCCCTGCGCATCGTACGTTTGCTATTCCCAGCCCCGCTCATATGGAATCGTCGTACCAGCCGTCATCGATCCCCCGCCGCGCCAGCCGGGCCGTCCAGCGGTCAAGTCCGTACCGGCACAAGCGGCAGAACCAAGGAAACCGCCCAAACCATTGCAACAGCACGGGACTTAGCGCATAATACATCCGGATAAGGAATCTCCCGTATCCCGTCGCGGCAAGCACGCAATCCCGGTAACGGCGCAGCACCCGCACCTGCGGACATGTATAACCGCCGTACACCGCCGTGGCAATGTAACATCCGCGCGTCCCGTCATAATACTTTGTTTTGCAGCCCGAGCATAGCGTCTTGTTTTGCAGCGCGGCGTGACAGTAGACGCATTTCCCTCCGGCATACTGCCGTTGCAAGGCATAGAAAAACGGCGTTCCCTGAAAAACGTCAAAAAACGTCGGGCGTGTGTCCCCTTCCTTCCTGACCTCATTGGACGGCCGAAACGACGGTGCAAACAACCGCAAATCTCCGTCGACCTGTGTCAATGCGGAGCATAGCTTGAAGGTTCTCGTCATTTTACCCGGCAGGTTTGGCGGCAAGGTCACCGCACGGAGATCACGGCATTCCATAAACGCCTCGTCGCCGATGTACTCGATCGCATCGCCGAGCCGTATTTCCTTGATCCCACTTCCCTTGAACGCCCGGTTCCCGATTCTTTGGATTTTCGCCGGGAGCCGGATGCTGCGAAGTGAGCGGCAACCTGAAAAAGCGTCGTCCCCAATGCTGGTGACCGTGTCGGGAATGGTCACACTCTCCAGCAGTTCCCGGCCGGAAAAGACCGCATCGCCGATCGCCGAAACCGTGTCGGGAAGCACGACGTTTTTGCCGACGCCGCCATACGCTTCCAGAACACCGGCAACAACGGTAAATCCGTCCGCCGCGTTTTTGCCGTCCGAAGCTTCCTCCGAGAAATATTCTGTTCCGCAATATTCGCAAACCACTTTCGCTGCTTCTGGCGGCGCCTCGATCCGGGCGCCGCATCTTTCGCACGTAAGGGTGACAAATTCGCGCATATCTCCTAATACCTTTCCTCAGAAAATAATATGCTCAATTTTATACAGCGTATCTCCCAGACCGACTGTTAAAATCGCTACTTTGCCATCGTTGAGTTCCACCCGATATTTTGTACCGTGCAGCAACGTGGTGTTGTTCCCGTTTTTCTGAATTTCAATGACGCCCATCGCCAGCACGGAAGCGCTTTTGACCTTGTCGTGGGTAACGACATATTCCTCCTTGTTGGGATACGTGAACAGCATCGCACTGTCTCCGTTCTCCGAAGAAAAATTGATGATCGTACCCAGCGGGAAATCCGCACCGGACACTGTTCCGATTTTGGTCAATTGCTTCATGACGCCTTTTGCGAAATCTCCAAATCCCATCCTGATACCCCTTTCCGGCTCTGCACCAATTGTCACCCTTACCTGGAAAAGATTCCCTGCGAGCTCATTATAAACCAATTTGGTTTGTATGTCAATATTCCATTTTGGTTTAGGCTATACTGCATTTTGTTCCATCCGAACGAAGGAGGCTTTGCATGTATAGCCATATCCGGACGCTGCGTGAGGACAGGGATCTCCTGCAAAAGGACATCGCTGAATATCTGCACTGTACACAGGTGACCTATTCCCGTTATGAGCTGGGACTCCGCGATATCCCAACCGAAGTGCTCATCGCTCTGGCGAAATTTCACAATACCAGCATCGATTATCTGCTTGGGCTGACGGATATCAAACAGCCATATCCTCGAAAAAAATAGGCGCGCGGATCATGTGCCCGCGCCGGTTTCAAACGGCAGGACACCGAGAGCATTGCGCAAAGGAGGCGCGGCCGCGGCCCGGAACGCATCGGCACAACGTCGCTGGGCGCAGCGGCGTTGCAGAATCGGGGACTTCTCCGCACGGCGCCGATGCCGCATTTCGTGAATCCGCCCTTTCCACAGGCCGAAAATCGCGCAGGAAGCAGGATGCCTCACATGGCATCCTGCTCTTTTGTGTCCGGAAGTGCCGCTCCCCTGCGCCGCCGGCGCGTTGCCCGGGAAATCAACAGGGATGGTCGCCGGCAATGGGCCGCGGAAACGCGGGCGGCGCAGCAGCCTTCCTGCATTTCGGCAAGGTTCTCCATCGCATCCCCTTCCCCGTCGGCATCGTTTCGCTTTGCGGAGCTTGCCCTCTGACGGCCCGCCAGTATTGGCCGCCGGAATGCGGCCGGGCGATTTCACAGGAGCCGGCCGTCTCGCAGGCGCGGGACCTGCCGAATTCGTCGGGACCGTTCGGCGGACGGCAAATGTGGACAAGGCGCGCCCGCACCCGCAGCACCAAGGCCATTTCTGTTTCCGGCAGCAGACCGCTCTGCGGGCCGGCGCAAGCAACCGCCCCGGGCGCCGGCTGTGCGGCAGCTTATGGCAGGATCTTCCTTTTCCCATGCAAAACGGCCGCAAACGGGCAAAAAAATCCTTTTTTCGCGTCGCCCGATCGACAGGCTTCGTTGCCGGCGCGTGCTACAATAATTCCCGAGATCCCCCCAATCCAGACAGGCGGCATTTCCGGCCGGCGGGCGGACAAGCTCCGTTCGTCGGCTGGCGCCGAACCAATCGGGGATTTCCCGCCGCGGTGCGGACGTTTTTCTTCGCCCCCTTCGTGGGGAAACGGACCAGCCCTCCGTTTTCCTTTTCCCCGCCCGAACCCCTTTTCGGCGCGGATATTTCCCTTTCCCGTCCGGCGGGATCCCACTTCCGCCGGACGGCACCCTCCCCCTGCCGGGCGAGGGCTTCTCCCGAACAACAGAAAGGACGTGACCCCCTTGAAAAATCCATTCGCCGGCCGGGAGCGCCGGCTCGTCACTGTGGGCATCGACCGGATCGTTCCCAATCCCAACCAGCCCCGCCGGCATTTCGCGCGCGAGGAGCTGGAAGCGCTCTCCGAAAGCATCCTGCAAAACGGCCTACTGCAACCGCTGACCGTGCGGCGGGCGGAGGGCGGTACATACGAGCTGGTCGCGGGCGAACGCCGGCTGCGCGCCTGCCGCATGGCGGGGCTGCACGCGCTGCCCTGCATCGTGATGGAGCTGAATAACCAGCAATCCTCCGTGCTCGCGCTGGTGGAAAACCTGCAGCGCAGCGACCTGGATTTCTTCGAGGAAGCGGAAGCCATTGGCCGCCTGATCGGCGAATACGACCTGACGCAGGAAGAAGTCGCCGCGCGGCTGGGCCGCAAGCAATCGACCATCGCCAACAAGCTGCGGCTGCTGCGGCTGACGCAGGACGAGCGCCGGAAGATCCTGGAGGCCGGGCTGACCGAACGCCACGCCCGCGCGCTGCTGCGGCTGCCGGAGGGCGCGCTGCGCACGCAGACCCTCGCCCGCATCATCCAGGGCCGGCTCAACGTCTCGGCCACGGAGGCGCTCGTGGAGCGCACGCTGGTGCTGGCCGAGGCAGAGAAAGCGCCGGTGCGCCGCCGGCCGCTCGGCATCGTCAAGGACGTGCGGCTGCTGGTCAACACGCTCAACCGCGCGGTCGAGAGCATTCAGCACACGGGGATCGCCGTGTGCACCAGGCAGGAGGACCGCGGCGATTTCGTCGAATATATCGTGCAGATTCCCAAGGCGCGCGCCGCCGCGCCCTCTCCCATGCTGGCGCGGCGCTGACGTCGCAGCCTCCCCCTGCTCCCGCCGGCTTCGTGCCGGGCGCGCGGCCGGAATACGGGGCGCGGCCGGGGTTCGCGCCGCTGGCGGTCGCGCAGACTTCCCTTTCGTCCCCCTCTGCCGCGGTTTCCCGCCGCGGCGGTGTTTCTTTCCTTTTTCTTGCGGGCAGTCCCGTCGCTGGAAGATGATCTCCGGCGGCGGGACTGCTCGTTTTCACGCATAGACGCCCCCGACGCATGCATAAATTGAACCGAACGGGCAAAAGGAATCGAAAGTTCCTGAGGAGGCGGAATCGATGGAATGGAATTTGCAGGGAATACCGGACGACAGGGTCGACGCGCCCTATCCCAAGGTGCAGGCCAGCGGCCCCAACCGGTCGGCGGCGCGGCAGATGCTGGACAACGTCGGCGGAAGCAACTCGGAAATGCCGGCGGTGGCTCCGTATGTCTGCAATGGGCTTATCCCGCCGTCGGACGGGCCGCTCGCGATGCTGTTTCACCGGATCAGCATCGTCGAAATGCGGCATTTGCAGATTTTCGGCACGCTGGCGGCGCAGCTGGGCGAAAATCCCCGGCTGTGGACCTGGCGCTGCGGAAGAATGGCCTGGTGGAGTCCGGGATATAATACCTATACAAGCGAGCTGCGGCCGCTGCTCGCCGCCGCGGCGGAGGGCGAGCGGCGCGCCATCGAGAAATACCGGCGGCAGCGAGATGAAATCCATGACCCCAACATCACAGAGAATCTCTCGCGCATCCTGCTCGACGAGCAGGCGCATCTGCGCGCGTTTGAATACTTGTTGCAAACACTGGACTGATCCGACAATGGCCAACAGTTGTCAGCATCAAAAAAATATGGTAAAATAAAAAAAATATTATGATCTGCTCCCCGGCGGACAACCGGCATCGCGCCGGCCAGAGATATTGCCTGCCGCAGCCGCCGCATCCCGCCGCGGAGCGTCGATCCCGCAATCTTTCTGCGCGCCAGCATGGGGCGGCGCGCGGGTCAAAATAACGCAGGGGCGCCGGCCTGCGAGGAACGCCGGCCATGCGCGGCCTCGCAGGGAGCGCGGCCGCACAGGGGAAAGCGGTCGGCCGCACCGTATAGGGAAAAGGGGATGGGGAAGAAGGATGCTTGCGGGTCTGCGTTCGCTGATCTGGTACGTCCAGAAATTCCTCAAAAAGCTGGAGCTGGACGAAGTGGGCGTTTACGCCGCGCAGTCCGCCTTTTTCATGCTGCTGTCCTTTTTCCCGTTCCTCATGCTGCTGCTCACGCTGCTGCAATACCTGCCGTTCACCCAGCAGGAGCTGGCTTCGCTGACGTTCCAGATCCTGCCGGAATCGGTGGAGGAATTCATCGGTCCCGTTATCGGCGAGATTTTTACCAACTCCTCCGGCACGATCATCCCCATCACGATCATCACGGCGCTTTGGTCGGCCTCGAAGGGCGTGATGGCGCTCATCCGCGGTCTGGACGCGGCCTATGACGTGCAGGAGACGCGCGGTTATATCCGGCTGCGGCTGTTGTCTATTTTCGACACGTTCGCCTTCCTGCTGCTGATTGTGGTGGCGCTGGTGCTGCTGGTTTTCGGCGACACGCTGGTCTCCTGGGTGCAGCAGGCGTTCCCCTTCCTTTCCGAATCGGCGCTGCTGCTGCTCAGTCTGCGCACGGTCGTGGGCGCGGCGTTCGTGGCGCTGTTTCTCGTGCTGATCTATACATTCATCCCCAACCGGCGCGCCTCGCTGTTTGCGCAGCTGCCCGGCGCGGTGGCGGGCGCGTTCGGCTGGCTGGGGTTCTCGGCGCTGTATTCGTTTTATATCGAGCATTTTGCCAACTATTCACGGCTGTACGGAAGCCTGACGGCCGTGGTGCTGCTCATGCTGTGGATGTATATCTGCATGTATATCCTGCTGCTGGGCGCGGAACTCAACGTTCTGCTGCAGCGGGAGAACGTCGCGCACGCCGTGCGCCGGTTCCGCCGGCAGCGGCGGCTGCTCCGCGAGCAGCGGGCGCTCAACCGCAAGACCAAGCGAAAAAAGAAATGAACGGACGTCGGGCCGAACGCAGACGGACCGCGCGGAGAAGGTAGACTTCCCCCGCGGGCGGCGCTCGGCGCGGAAAAGAAAAGGCCGCCGGAAGCAGGTGCGGCTGGCCGGAAAGGAATGGACGGCTTTGAAGAAAGTTGCAGGGGCGCTTTGCCTATTGCTGATGCTGGGCTTTTTCGGGCATTGGCTCCCGGCTGTGACAGCGGCCGGGGCAGACGCCGCCGCGTCGCCGGCGGAAGAACCGGTGCGGGTCGCCTGCGTCGGTGACATGATCACGGTGTGCGGCGAGGACGGTTACGCCGCCCATTTGCAGACGCTGCTGGGCGACGGCTACGATGTGGAGAATTTCGGCTGGGAGGACGGCATGATCTCCCAGGGCGTCGAAGAATGGCAAAGGAGCGAGGCGTTTTACCGCAGCGCGCTGTTCGCGCCGGAGATTGTGCTGCTCATGGTGGGCACCGCCGACGGCATCAGCGACTCGTTCGGCGATACGCGGACCTATTTCAAGCGCGAGCTCAAAAAGCTCATCGCCCTGTATGAATCCTTTGAAAACGCGCCGCGCGTTTACGTACTTACTTCCCCCTACGTTTATTCCCTGCCCACCGGCGATCCGGACACGGTCAACATCGCGGTGCGGGAGCTGCAGCTGGTGGCGGCGCGGGAAGCGGGCGTCAAATCCATCGACCTCAATGCGCTCACGCGCGACGTGCCGGAATGCTTCCCCGACGGCGTGCGCCCCAACGAATCCGGCAACCTGCTCATCGCACAGCAGATCTACAAAAAAGTGTTCAGCGGCAAACTCTCCACGCTGACGCTTCATACGGCGGCGGGCGCCACCGTCCAGATCGGGGACGCGCTGCGCGAGGCGGACGCGTCCGGCACGGTGGAGCTGGAAATGCTGCCAGGGGCTTACCGCCTGGTGCTCTCGCGCGAGGGCTGCAAAACCATCATCGGCACGCTCGAGATCCCCGAAGGGGAATCGGTCTGCAACTGCCCCATGGAGCTCGGCGGCACCAACATGGCGGTGGGCCGGCCGGTCTCCGCCTCCTCCAGCTTCGGGGAAGCGGCTTCGTCGGTGGTGGACGGGCGGGAGGAAGGCGGCTGGACGCCAGGCGTGCTGGCGCCGCAGTGGATCTCTGTGGATCTGGGCCGCGTGATGACCATCGGGGCTGTGCAGGTGCATTGGGGCGCGCGGTACGCCACGCATTTCCGCATCGAGGTATCCGAGGATGGGCAGCGCTGGCGGCAGGTGGCCGTGCGGCAGCTGGGGCAGGGCGGCGTGGAGCTGGTGCCGTTCGCGGCGCTGGAAGCGCGGTATGTGCGGCTGACGATCGTGCAGTTTGCCGAAGCGGAGGACGACACAGCGGTGGCGGAGCTGCAGGTCCTGCGTTCTGACGGCACGGACCTGGTGCAGGTGGGCGCGCGGTACGCTGCCACGCCGCTCGACGAGCCGCCGACGGACATCAAGGACACGGTTTACGGCAAAAGCGCGGCCATCGCCGGTTTGGTCATTTTCGTGATCGTGATCGTGGTGGCCTACCGCGTGCTCAAAGGGCACAAAAAGCAACAGCAGCCAAAGTAGTAAGCGACAGATGCGTTCATTTGCAGGCATTGCATTCGCAGGCGCCGTCCACGGCCGGGACATTTCCCGGCCGTGGACGGCGCCTGGTTTTTCAGGGCTTGGCCCGCTAGATTCGCCGCAGTCCGCGCCGTGCCCCACGTCTAACCCTTTCCCCGGGTAAAGCGGAGAAAGGCGCGGCGGCCGGCCTTCTATCGCCCGGATCCAAGCAGCCCGCCCTCGCCGCGGCTTCTGCCGCTCCCTCTGCCTGCCCTTTGCTGTGTATCTTGCAGCCGTGTTTTCCCGCAGGCACGACGGCCGGGCAGGCGGCTGCCGCGACGGATGCAATTGTGCGGCCCGGAACCCCGGGCAGGAAAGCCATGGCCGCCGCTCCGGGCAAAAATCCAGCCCCGCGACGGGAAAGCACTGCGCGCGGGCCGACCCGGGTGCAGCGCAGCCCATCCGCCCACAACGCCGGCCGGCGGGCCGGCACCGACCCGCCGTGCATGCAGATGACGCCGTGCCGCGCCCAAGCGGCCGGATGGGCGGCAAAGGCCCGCGCTGCTCGCGCCTCAGGAGAAGAAAAAGTCGGCCGTCATGTCGAGATAATTCTCCCCGCTGTAATCGGGATACTGCTGTTTCACCGCCGCTTTGAATTCCTCCGCGCTGCGGCAGCCCGCCGCGATGGCCTTGAGGTTCTCCAGATAGGCGATCTTCGTGCCGGCATCCTTGAGGTCCTCCGGCGTATAGTGCGAGGTCAGAATCAGATCGTACCCCTTGGCAATATAGTCCTTGAGCTGCGCGATGATCGCGTCGGCGTGGCCCGCGCCCGCCACGATGGAGTGGCAGTCGTGCCCCATCATGTGGGTATACACGGCGTTGATCTCCGGGATCTCCACATCAAACGCCTCGGCGGTCTGCCGGATGCCCAGCTCGATGCCGCCGATCGTCTGCCTGCCCTCGCCGATGATTTGCGTGACCGAATGGATCGTGCTGTCAAACTGCGCCCCAAACGCGCCCGCAAACTGATCCACCAGCGCGCGGCCGCCGCCGTTTTGGGAATATTCCACGGCGTTCTGCGTGGCATACTTGGGCGCATCCGGCAGGAACGTGCCGCCCGCGCCGTGATACGCCACCAGCATTCCTTCGACCTTCCGCCCCTGCAAATAGGACGTCAGCGCCCGGATATTGTCAAAGAAGCAGGGGGACTCGAGGAGCACGGCCCGGCCGTCCTTCTCTACGATGAATACCTCGTCGTCCATGGGATCGCAGGTCTTGTATGCATGCAGCTTCACGCTGCCGAAATCGTACACGTGCATCACGCCCTTTTCAAGCTGCACGGTCGTGAAAGCGTTCTTATTCATGATGATTTTCTCCTTTGCTACCCTCGGTGGACAAGGGGCAACGCGCCCGGCGGGAGCGGAAAGGGCCGCATGCGGCGTTCTCAGGCTCGGCGGGCGGCAGCCCG
>CAJFTT010000025.1 GCA_904420005.1 Candidatus Tabaqchalia intestinavium
GTATTTTTATCCTGCACAAAACCCTAAAGTCCTTGATTTTATGCGGTTTTTAGCCTCTTTACTTTCCCAGTGGCTTCATTGTCGGGAACAGCAGCACATCGCGGATGGAGGCGGAGTCCGTCAGCAGCATCACGATGCGATCGATCCCGATGCCCAGGCCGCCGGCGGGCGGCATGCCATATTCCAGCGCGGTGAGGAAATCCTCATCCATCATGCCTGCTTCCTCATCGCCCGCGGCGCGCAGCTGCATCTGCCGCACGAAGCGCGCGCGCTGGTCGATCGGGTCATTGAGCTCCGAATAGGCGTTGGCGTGCTCGCGGCGCACGATGAACAGCTCAAACCGCTCCGTGAGATACGGCGCGGACGCCTTGCGCTTGGTCAGCGGGCTGATCTCGACGGGATAATCGGTGATGAACGTCGGCTGCACGAGCTGCGCCTCCACCTTCTCTTCAAACGCGAGGTTGAGCAGGTCGCCCCAGGCCATGCCGGGCTTGATCTCCGTGAGTCCCAGCGCTTTCGCCGCTTCGAGCGCCTTCTCCGTGTCGCCCGCAAAAGCGCCAAAGTCCACGCCTGTATATTTCTGCACCGCCTCTGTCATGCTCATGCGGCAAAACGGCGGCGTGAGGTCAATTTCCTCGCCCTGATAGGTGATTTTGGTCGTGCCGTGCACGGTCTGGCAAGCGCGCGCGATCAGCTGCTCGCAGCGCTCCATCATGCCGTGGTAGTCTGTATACGCCTCATACAGCTCCACCATCGTGAATTCCGGATTGTGCCGCACATCCATCCCTTCGTTGCGGAAATTGCGGCCCAGCTCATAGACGCGCTCCAGCCCGCCGACGATCAGGCGCTTGAGATAAAGCTCCGGCGCAATGCGCAGGTAGAGGTCCATGTCGAGCGTATTGTGATGCGTGATGAAAGGGCGCGCCGTCGCGCCGCCCGCGATGGGGCTGAGTATGGGCGTCTCGACTTCATAAAATCCGTTGCTGTCGAGATACGCCCGGAAGCTCTGGATGATCTTGCTGCGCGCGATGAAAGCGTCCTTCACGTCAGGGTTGACGATCAGATCCAGATACCGCTGGCGATACCGCGTCTCCGTATCGGTCAGGCCGTGCCATTTCTCCGGCAGCGGGCGCAGCGATTTGGCCAGCAGCGTCAAGTGCGTCGCGCTGACGGAGATCTCCCCCCGGCGCGTGCGGAACACTTCTCCCTCGACGCCCACCAGGTCGCCGATGTCCCATTTGCGAAACTGCGCGTAATTCTCCTCGCCGATGTGGTCGATCTTGACATAGACCTGAATGCGTCCCGTGCGGTCATACACATCCAAAAACGACGCCTTGCCCATGTCGCGCCAGTTCATGATGCGCCCCGCGATGCGCACCGTCTGCCCTTCCAGCGTCTCAAACGCCGCAAGAATGCGGGCGTTGGTGCTCGTCACGTCGAAGGTCGTGACGACAAACGGATCCTCGCCCGCCGCCTGCAGCGCGTCGAGCTTCTCGCGCCGGATGCGCAGCAGTTCGTTGAGGTCCTGCTCCTGCGCCGGCTCCGGCTGGACCGCGGACGGGTTCTTCTTCTCTTCCATGCTTTTCGCCTTCCTTTCGTCTCGCGGCGCAGCGCCCTGCGCCGGGCCCGGTCGGGACCGCCGCGGTCCTCCCCGCCGTGCTAATCCCACCGACGGGGCGTGGCGGGCTGCCCGCCTCCGCCAGGCCAAACCGAATCCGCCCGACGGAACCCGTTTCTCTTACCAATTCTCCTGCCGGGAAACGCCTATGCTCCACAGCAACGCATCCTCCGGCGGCCTCACAAACAAAACGCGCCCCTCGGGGCACGTTTCCGCCATGCGGCGCGTCATTTCCCGATGCTCAAAATCTCCAGCTCAATGACGCTTTCCGGCGCTTCCACGTAGGCCGTCTCCCCCACGCGATGCCCCAGCAGCGCTTTGCCCACCGGCGACTCATCCGACACCAGCCCGTTGAGCGGGTCGGCCTCCGTGGAGCCAACAATGGTGTATTCGCACTCTTCGTTATATTCTTTGTCGAGCACTTTGACCTTCGAGCCGATGTTGATGGTCTCGGTGGAGATGTCATCCTCGTCGAGCACGGTAACGTGCTTGAGCTTCTCCTCGATCTCGGAAATGCGCGCTTCCACCATGGCCTGATCGTTCTTGGCTTCGTCATATTCGCTGTTTTCCGACAGGTCGCCGAAGGACAAGGCCACCTTGATCTTGTCCGCGATCTCGCGCCGGCGCTCGGTCTTGAGATATTCCAGCTCTTCCTCCAGCTTTTTGAGTCCGTCGTCCGTCAAAACTATCTTCTTTGTTGCCACCGTGCGTTTCTCCTTTACCTTGATTGTATGATACATTCCCCACGCCGCGCGGGCAGGCTTTGCACCGCCGCGGCATGGGGAGTTTCTGACTATCGATTGTTAATTATAGGGCATTGCGCGCATATTTGTCAATCGAATTTTGCGACAAACACAACCTTTCACGCCGCAGCGTCCGAGCCGTCCGCCGTGCTGGAGGTATCCTGCTCCGTCTGGGCGCCGCCGCGCGCCGCCTGCAGCTGCCGAATGGCTTCTTGCAGCTGCGGATCCTCCTCCTGCGACATTTCGTAGAAATGGCTCAGCTGCTCCTCCGACAGCTCCACCACATAGTCGGGCGTCAGGCCGACGCCGTCGTAATTGGCCGACGAGGGCGGGTTATAACGCGCCGTGGTGATGGTGATGGCGCTGCCGTCTTTGAGCGTGATGGTCGTCTGCGCGACGCCTTTGCCGTATGTCTGCGAACCAACAAGGAACGCTTTGCCGTAATCGCGCAGCGCGCAGCTGAACAGTTCAGAGGCTGAAGCGGTGCTGCCGTTGACCAGCACCGCCATCGGAATGCTCAGTTGCGTAGCATCGGAAGTGAGGCGCTCGATCTCGTTGCCGTCGCGATCCACTTCTGTGACGATGGTTCCTTCCGGCAGAAGCCGATCGAGCATATTGACCACCGTCGTCAGCTGGCCGCCGCCGTTATTGCGCAGGTCAAAAATAATGCCTTTGATGCCCTCGTTGTCCTCCGCCTGGTTGATGGCCTCGATAAACGCCTCGTCCGTGTTGTTGTCAAAACTGGTGATCTGCATGTAGAGGATGTCGCCGATCTGCTCGGTCAGCACTGTGCTGGTTTGGAATTCCTGGCTCTGCACGGCAATCTGCTCCTCGGCGCCGCTGCGGCGGCGCACCGTCAGGTTGACCGTCTCCCCAGTCTCCACGCTCAGCGCATCCAGCAGTCCATCGTAACCATTCTGCGCATAGGTCATATCCCCCACGCCGACGATCACATCGCCCGCCACGAGCCCGACCTGCTCCGCCGGGGAATCGGGCAGCACGCGGAAAATGCGCACGCCTTCGTCCTGCACGACTGTGATGCCGATACCGCTGCCCACGCTGTTATTCGCTTGATCCAGCTCTTCCTTGGCCTGCGCGCTGTAATAGCGCGCGTAAGGGTCTCCCAGGGACGCAAGGTACCCCTCGATGATGCCATCGTTGACCACGTCGTCACCCGGCTGATATAATGCGTGCTCCCGGACATAATTATCCACTTCCGCAAGTTTGTCATACATGGCCTGTTGGGCCTGAAAATCCCCTACCTGCGACTGGAAGCGGTGGTTCGCCACAAGCATCGTGATGCTGAACGTCGCCGCGATGGCGATCGCAATGAAGGCGATGGCCGCTCCGATACTGATTTTCTTTCCCAAAGAATCGTCCTCCTTCCATGCGCCAGCCCCGAATAGCTTCTTATCCGGCAGGGAATGCGTTTCCCTGCCGGATAAGCCTGTCACACGGTTTTGTCCTGTTTAATTTGGCTCCACGATCCAGCCGTTGGCGATGGAATCCACCGGTTCGCCGTCGACGCGCACCTCAAAGTGCAGGTGATAGCCCGTGGCGGTGCCGGTCATGCCGACCTTGGCGATGGTGTCGCCCTTCTGCACCGTGTCGCCCTTCTCGACGAGCACATCGTCGCAGTGGGCATACAGCGTCATGATGCCGCCGCCATGGTCGATGATGCAATACTTGCCATAGCCGCCGCCGTCATAATTGCGCACATAGCTGACCTTACCGGAGTTGGCGGCATAGATCGCGGTACCACGATTGGCGGAAATGTCCGTGCCGGTGTGCGCCTTGATCTGGCCGGTAATCGGGTGGACACGGTTGGGGTTAAAGTGCGAGGAAATGCGTTTATAGCTTGCGAGCGGCCAGAGCATCTTGCCCTCGACATAGTCGCCCATTTCCGATTCCTTGAGCGCTTCCTCGATCTGCCGGTCGACTTCCTCCATGGCCTTGTCGATCTCTTCCATGAGGGCCTTTTTCGCCGCTTCGTCTTTCTGCAGCTCTTTGACCGCCTTTTCGGAATCCTCTGTGAGGCTTTCGTAATTCTTCTGCTTCTTCTCCAGCCTCTGCTCGAGTGTCTCGACCTCCTGCTTGCTCTGCTCGAGCTTCTCCTGCGTCGCGATGACCTCCTCGCGGTCGGCTTTCAGGTTATTCATCAGCTCGAGATCATGCTCCGCGATGCTCTCGAGCACCGTATATTTGGTCAGGAAATCCGTGAAATTCGTCGCGCTCAGCAGCAGCTCCAGAGACGACGCCTCGCCCTGCAAATGGAACGCCTTGAGGCGCTGCTTGAACTGCTCAAAGTTGACGTCGATCTCACCTGTAAGGCTCTCGATCTGCTGCTGCGCTTCCTCGATCTGCTGCTCGAGCTGCTTTTTCTCCTCTTGGGCTTGCTCCATCTGCTTCTCGATCAGCTCGAGCTGCTTGTTGTAATTCTCGATCTGATCCATGTAGCTGCTTTTCTGGTCTTTGAGTTCCTCCAGCTCTTTTTCCAGATCCTTGAGCTGCTCCTCCAGCTCCTCATATTCCCCCTGCAGGTCGGAAACCGTCGAGGCTTCCGCCGTCGGCAGGAACACCTGCACCGCAGGCTGGAAGGCCTCCCCCACCGGCAGGCTAGCCACGCCGACCGACAGCGCAAGCGCCACTGCGACCGCGGCTGTCAGGCGTTTTACTTTGCCCATGTGTTTCTCCTCCTTTTGTCCTTCTCCTGTTGCTTTGCTCTCTCCGATTTATGCTTCAAACCCGAAGGTATTTGCGAATCGACAAGGCGCTGCCCAGCATGCCGATGAGCGCACCCACCACGCACACGCCGGCAAGCAACGGCTGCCACAGCGAGGAAAACGGGATCAGCTCAATGAACCGAATATCCTCCACAATACCGGTCGCCACGAATTGGTAGATGTACCACTGCACAAAAAATGCCAGCACGCCGGAAATCACGCCGATCAGGAAGCCCTCCACCACAAACGGCCAGCGGATAAACCAGTCGGTGCCGCCGACATATTTCATGATGTTGATCTCCTTGCGCCGCGAATACATCACGAGCTTGATGGTGTTGACGATGATGAACAGCGACACGACCGCGAGAATGATGACAATGGACATCATCGCCACCGTCACGACGTTTTTGATATTGATCAGCTGATTGGACAGCGTATCATGCTGCAGGACCTCGACGACGCCCGGCATCTCGCCCAGCTGGTAACTTGTCTCGTTGATCTTGCTGATATCTTTGAGCGTGATGCTGTAATAAGGCTCGAGATAGTTATCCTCGATGCCTTCAAACATCAGCTCGTTCTCCTCGCCGAAAACCTCTTTCCAGTGCTCGAGCGCCTCGGCGCCGGAGGTATATTCCACCGCGTCGACATTGTTGAGCGCGAGCAGCTTGTCCCCGAAGGCTTCCGCCTCGGCCGGATCCATATTCGCGTCAAGATACACGACGATACGGTTGCCGCTGGCAACCTGGTCGAGAATTTCGTTGATATTCATCGAGATGAGCACCGCGTTGCTGATGAGCAGCAGGCAGACCGTCAGCACGCCGATGGACGCGAGAGACATCAGCCAGTTGACCAGCAGATTCCGCAGGCCCTCCCGGAACAGGTACGGGAAATTGCGCAGCTTCATGCTTCATCGCCTCCTTTGACATCGGAAACGATGCTGCCGCTCTCGATGGTGATGACGCGCTTGTGAAACTGGGCCGCGAGCGCCGTCTCGTGGGTCACCATGAGCACGGTCGTCCCCTGCTCGTTGATGGCGCTGAACAGCTCCACGATCTCCAGAGACATCTGCGGGTCAATATTGCCCGTCGGCTCGTCGGCGATGATGAGGCTGGGATTGTTGACCAGCGCACGCGCCAGCGCGACGCGCTGCTGCTCGCCGCCGGACAGCTCATAGGGATAGCGCCGGGCCTTGTCGGTCAGCGCGACCAGGTTGAGGATGTACGGCACGCGGCGGCGGATGGCGCGGCCCTGCGCGCCGATGATGCGCATCGCGAAGGCCACGTTGTCATAAACCGTCATATTCTGCACCAGGCGGAAATCCTGGAACACCACGCCCATCGTGCGCCGCAGCTTCGGGATCTGCCGCCGCGGCATATGCGCGAGGTCGAAATTATTAACGAAAATCTCCCCGGAAGTGGGCCGCTCCTCGCACAGCAGCAGCTTGATAAGCGTGCTCTTGCCCGCGCCGGAAACGCCCTCAATGAACACGAACTCCCCGTCGCGCACGGAAAAATTGAAATCCCGCAGCGCGCACGTCCCATTGGGGTAAACCTTGGTCACATCGCGAAACTCGATCATTGCATCATTCCTCCTGCCGTCCCCATTGTGCCTCTCCCTCCGTGTCTTTGCGTCAATACTTGGCAGGATTGGAATCGAGATATTTCTTGACCATCATGGCCACTTTGAACACGATCGCGTGATCGAACTCCCGCAGATCCAGGCCCGTGAGCTTCTTGATCTTCTCCAGCCGGTACACCAGCGTGTTGCGGTGCACGAACAGGCGGCGGGACGTCTCGCTGACGTTGAGGTTATTGTCAAAGAACTTCTGGATGGTGAACAGCGTCTCCTGATCGAGCGAATCGATGGAGCCCTTGCGGAACACCTCCCGCAGGAACATCTCGCACAGCGTCGTGGGCAGCTGGTAAATCAGCCGCGCGATGCCGAGGTGCTCATAGGTGATGACGGACTTGTCCGTATCGAACACCTTGCCGACCTCGAGCGCCACCTTGGCTTCCTTGAAGGAGCTGGCCAGATCCTTGACGCCGGTGACGATCGTACCGATGCCGACGACGGCATGCGTATAAAACTCGCTGCTGAGCGTGTCGACGATGGAGCTGCCGAGCTTCTCAAGATCCGCGGTGGTGATGCCCTGGCGGATCTCTTTGACGAGGACGATGTCCGTGTCGTTAATATTGATGACGAAATCCTTCTGCTTGTCCGGGAAGAGGTTATGCACCACGTCGTAGGCGGAAATGTCCGTCTTGGTGGTGGTCTTGATCAGCAGGATGGCCCGGCTGACGTCAGCGTTGAAATGCAGCTCTCTGGCTTTGATATAAATATCGCCCGGAAGGATATTGTCGAGGATGACGTTTTTGATGAAGTTGCTTCTGTCGTATTTCTCATCGTAATACTGCTTGATACCGTTGAGGCTGATGGAAAGCAGCGCGGCGTATTTCTTTGCTTCCTCGTCGCTGCCGGAAACGAACACCGCGTATTCATGCGCCGGCGCCGTGCCGAAATACATATACGTATTGCCGCCGAAAACAAACGCCTCTTCAGAGGAAATGCTGTTGGATGTGACTTCATCCCGCACCTCGCCGATCATGCCGAGCTCGCTGCAGGCGATGACCACGCCGTTTTCATCAATGACGCCGATGGTGCGGTTGACGGCGTCTTTCATCTGATAAACCAAACCCTGAAATAATCTGTTTGACATCCTCTTTTCCCCTCTTTATTCTAGGCTGAGAATCCTCTCCAAAAAATCACTGCTCTTATTTTACATAATTCTTTTCCGTTTTGCAACATTCCAACGTGTCTTTTTTGTGAAAATTGTCTATTATTTTGTTTTTTTGCCGCATTTCTGGCGAAAACTGCCTGATTTTCCAGGATTTCACGGTTATCATGCCCAAATTCTGGCGAAATTCTTCGGCAAAATCCCCAAAAAAGGAAAAGCCTCCCGGCGGTACGGGCGCCGCGGTCAGCTGCGCAAGCCATATTCGCCCGCGGTCGCCCGTCCTCTGTCTGCAGGCTGGCAGTCCCGTCCGGCCCTGGCCATGCGCAAAGCGGAGGGCCGACCGCCGCCTGCCCCCCGCTTTGTTTCGGCGCCGCCGCGTCAGATCGATCCCTTCCGATGCGCCAGGCGCAGCGCTACCTTGCGCACCAGGTCCGCCGGGATGACCAGGAACGCCATCAGGAACACCACCCGCAGCTCGCCCGGCAGCAGTCCCGCCGTGCGGAACATCGTCCCGCCGCAGTAAATCAGCAACAGCTGCACGGCAATGACCGCCGCGATGATAACCAAAAACAGCCGGTTGCCCGCCAGGTGCGAAAGCAGGTTGAGCCGGTGCGTGCGTGCGCTGAAGCAGTTGAACACGCCGCACAAAATGAAAAGCGTGAAAAAGCCGGTAAGGAAATACAGATCGCTCGGATGCGCGCGGAACAGCGTCTTGACAAACGGCGCCTTGAGGAAAAACACGCACAGTCCGACTGTGAACAGCCCCATCCCGATGATCTGCGAGAGCATATACCGGTTGAGCACCGGTTCCTCGCGGCGTTTGGGACGCTCGCGCATATATTCGGCCAGCGGCGCTTCCCCGGCGAACGCCAGGCCCGCGAGCGTGTCCATGATGATGTTGACCCACAGCATCTGGATCACGGTCACAGGCATATCCACGCCGAGGAACGGCCCGAGCACCGACACACCCACCGCGCAGAAATTCATGGTCAGCTGGAAGATGATGAATTTTCGGATGCTTTTGAAAATCGTGCGGCCGTAAAGGATGGCCTTGCCGATGGAAGCGATGTTGTCGTCAAGGATGACGATGTCGCCCGCTTCTTTGGCCACCTCGGTGCCGCTGCCCATGGCGAAACCGACGTCCGCCTTTTTGAGCGCGGGCGCGTCGTTGACGCCGTCCCCCGTCATGCCGGCCACCATCCCCACCTCCTGCGCCAGGCGCACCAGCCGGCTTTTATCGGTCGGGACGGCGCGCGCCACCACCCGCAGCGACGGCAGCCGTTCGCGCAGCGCGTCGTCGCTCATGTGCGCAAGTTCCTCCCCCGTGACGACGGCGCCCTTCTCCCCCTCCCGCAGGATACCCGCCGCCTGCGCCACCGCGACGGCCGTGTCCCGGTTGTCGCCCGTGATCATCACGAGCTGAATCCCCGCGCCGCAGATCTGCTGCACGGCCTTTTTGGTGCTGGGACGCAGCTCGTCACGGATGCCGACGAGCGCGACGAGCGTCAATTCCGGCAGCGTACCGCCCTCCGTGATCTCCCGCTGCGCCGTCGCGACCGCCACGACGCGCAGCGCCCCGTCAGTCATGGCTTTCCACTCCCGATGCACCGCCGCGCTGCTGATGGGGTGCACGCGGCCGCTCGGATGGTAGCACTGCCGGCAGTGCGGCAGCAGCTTCTCCGGCGCGCCCTTGATAAGGATCACCGATTCTCCGCCGCGCCGGATATGCACGGCGGAATATTTGCGCGCGCTGTCGAACGGCAGCTTCTGCACCGTTTCAAACCCCATCGCCTGCCGGGGCATCGGCGCAAAAGGGCGCAGCAACGCGCGGTCGGTCGCGTTGCCGCCCGTCACGCCCGCCTTGGTCACCGCGGCGGCGGAATTATAATGTCCGGACAGCGCAAGATAATCCAGCACCGCGCCGAGCCTGTCGCGCTCCGCCTGCGAAGCGGCGACGCGGCCGTCGCCGCACAGCACGCGGCACATCTCCAGATTCCCCGAAGTGAGGGTGCCCGTTTTATCCGTAAAGAGAATATTCATGCTGCCGGATGTCTCGATGCCCACCATTTTGCGCACCAGAACCTTGTCGCGCAGCATACGCAGCATATTGGAGGAGAGCACGACGGTGATCATCATCGGCAGCCCTTCCGGCACTGCCACGACCACCACGGTGATGGCCAGCACCAGCGCATGAATGAGCGCCTCAGCCAGGTTCGCCCAGTCCGTCACCGCCGCCAGCATGAGCGCGCGGTCGAAATGATTCGACAGCACCAGCGAGTGAAACAAATCCGCGAAGGCCACCAGCCCCGCCGCGACGTAACCGATCTTGCTCAACGTGCCGGCCAGATGGCCCAGCCGCACCTTGAGCGGGCTTTCCCTCGTCTCTTCCTGCATCTCCGCCGCCATCGCGCCGTACATCGTCGCGTCCCCCACGCGCAGCACCCGCATCACGCCTTCGCCCGCCACCGCCACGCTGCCCTGGAACACCAGCGCCGCGTCGGAAAGGCTCCAGGCGCCCGTTTTTCCCGGCTGCTTGGTGACCTCGATGCTCTCGCCGTTGAGGGCCGATTGATCGACCGACAGTTTCCCTTCCACCATTTCCCCATCCGCCGGGATTTTGTCCCCCGGCTGCAGCAGCACGAGATCCCCCACGACGATCTCCGTGACCGTGATGGTCATCACCTCGCCGGCGCGCCGCACCCGGCATTGGGTTTTGGACGCTTCGCGCTGCATCTTGGCAAACGCTGCTTCGCTGCCATATTCCGAAAGCGTCGAAACAAAGGTGGACAGCAGCACCGCGACGAGAATGCCCACCGGCTCCAGCCAGCTCGAGCCGCGCAGCAACAGAAGACCGTTGATGCCCAGCGCCACGAGAAGGATCTTGATGATCGGATCATTGAAGCCGGCGATAAATTGCTTGAAAAAACCGTTGCGCTGCCTGCGGGTGATATCGTTCGCGCCATGCGCCCGCCGGGACGCTTCCACCTCGGCAGGCGTCAGGCCGCCAAGGGCAAACCCGCCGCTTTTTTCCATTCCTGCTGCCATATCGTAATCCCCTCCCTGCCCTATTTCTATGTTGGGCGACAAGGTCTTAACACCTTTTCCCGGACAAAAAGTCCGTCCTTCCACTCCCTACCCCCGGTACGACCGGGGACCCTTACCTACGCGGCGACGCTAGTCATGACCACGCCCAAAGGACGTGGCATGAAGGATGGCCCTATAAGGGCATGATACCAGCAGCGCCTAAAGGCGCGTCATGAGTAACGCCAACCGCACCTTGGCGTTACTCTAGTTTTCTAAA
>CAJFTT010000026.1 GCA_904420005.1 Candidatus Tabaqchalia intestinavium
AACTATACCCTATAAGGCTCCGTCCTTCTACTTTTTTATTCGCTTTTTCTTGCCCTGCTGTCCAATATGTATTGTAGCTCTACAAAACCGAGCGGCAAAACCTGCGCATTTTTGTTGATTTATCCGAATTTTTATGATATATTAAAATAGTAACTTTTTCGGGGAGGTGGGTTTTCTGGCAGATTCCAACATCACCAAGCGGGCGTTAGCCTCCTCGCTGAAAGAGCTGATGGAAACGGAACCGTTCTCCAAGATCAGCGTCAGCGACATATGCCAGGCCTGCAACATGAACCGCAAGAGTTTTTATTACCATTTTCGAGACAAATATGATCTGGTCAACTGGATTTATTATACGGAATGTGTGACGACGCTAAAAGAAAAGGGCTATCATACCGGGTGGGACCTGCTGGAAGATCTATGCGCCTATTTTTATGAAAACCGCAGTTTTTACAAGAAAACGCTGACCATCGAAGGGCAAAATTCTTTTTCTGATTACTTCCGAGATATCGTCGAGGCCATTGTCTCTTCGGATATGGAAGCGATTTTTGGTCAAGATGACGCGCTGGCGTTTTATGTGGATTTTTATACGGATGCCTTTCTCTGCGCCATCAAGCGCTGGCTGCTGGACAAGGACTGCATGCCGGCGGAGGAATTCACGCGGCTGCTGAAAAATTGCCTGCTGCGTACATCGGATTCTATTCTTCAGAAATTTTCGCAGGGATCGGCAGACGACGGAAGGTAGCGACATACGGAGAAGCGCAAGGAGCTGGCTGATTATGTCAGTCGGCTCCTTATTGCTGCCAAACGAGCCGATGATTTTCCGCGTACTTCTGATTTTGCCGGCTCTTTCGTTCCGCCGGGCAGGTGCGCCGGTTAGGGGGAACTGGACGCACCTGCCCGGCGCCGCACGGATCATTTTCGCCGCAGCCGGCTGACCGACCGGCGCGGCGGGAAGATTTGGGCTGGGCGGCGTTTCATAATTCGGCAAATTTAGGGCGCCCAAAATGATAAGCTAAAAGCGCGTTTTAGACGCGCACGAAAAGTAAGCTGGAAAAACGCCGGGGTTTGTGATATTCTATAGTGAGACAAAAAATAGAAAGGCGTGGATAGGATGGATAACCTTCTTTTTTTCCTGAAATCCTTTTTGTTGGGGATCGTGGAGGGAATTACGGAATTTCTCCCGATTTCTTCCACCGGGCATCTGATTGTATTTGAAGGGCTTTTGAACTTCAACGGTTCCGAACAGTATATCAATACGTACTCTTATGTCATTCAGTTGGGCGCTATTTTAGCGGTCATCGTCCTGTACAGAAAAAAGATTCTGGCAACCCTGCAAAACCTGTTTCCCAAAAAAGAAAACGGCGTATGGGTAAGGCCCTATTCTCAAACGGGCCTGCGCTTCTGGATTATGCTGGCTGTCGCATGTATCCCCGGCTTTATCGGCGTGCTTTTGCTGGGCGACTTGGCGGATGCTTATTTGTTTAATGCGGTGAGCGTCTCGATTGTTCTGGTCCTGGGCGGCGTCGCCATGCTTCTGGCAGAAAGGTTCATCGGGAAAAAAGCTGCCTCCGCGCCGCAGGGGGGGGGATGGCTCTCTGTGACTGCGAAGCAAGCCCTCATCATCGGCGGATTCCAATGCCTTTCCATCATCCCCGGCATGAGCCGCAGCGCTTCCACGATTATAGGCGGCTGGTTCGCGGGACTTTCCACCGCATCCAGTGCAGAATTTTCCTTTTTTCTCGCGATTCCGGTTATGCTGGGCATGAGCGCGCTGAAGCTCATCCAGCTGGGCGGCTTCGGTTCCATGAGCTCCGTTGAACTTATCAGTTTGGGAATCGGCTTTGCGGTCAGTTTTCTGGTTGCGCTGGTTGTTGTCAAGAAATTCATCGCATTCCTGCAGAAGAAGTCCATGGCGGCATTTGCTGTTTACCGGATTGGCTTTGGGATTTTGGTGCTGATTTTGAGCGTTTGCGGTGTGATTCGTGTTACGGTGGGATAAAAACGAACAGGGCCTCGCTGCATCGTCAACGACGCGCTTGACCGCGGATCGATTTGACTTACGGGCATCCGATTGCAGGATGCCCGTTTCGTTTATACCTGCAGGATAATTTCGACAATTTCGCTATTGGTGCCGACGCGGATTGGCAGCTGAAAATATCCCGTACCGGCTGAAATAACGGCCTGTGTCTTTACAAAAGACGCTTGCCCGTAAAAATGATTTTTTTCATGGGACAGGCGGGTGAAAAAGGTCAAGGGGAAAAACTGCCCTTTGTGGGTGTGGCCGCATAAAACGAGATCCACCCCGCAGTCCACCGCCTCGTTGATCCCTTCTGGATTATGGTCCAGAAGAATGACCGGCTTTTGCCGCGCTCCCTCCGGCAGCAGCGCATCGAGCGGCGTTCGCGCCTCCGCGTATTGCCGGCAGTGGAGCAGATCGTTCCGGCCCGCAAGGTCGAAAAGAGGGAAGGGGCGCGTTTCATTGTATAGCAGCCGAATATTCGCCTCCTTCAAAAAACGCTGCATCCTCTCGTCGGCGAATGCTGGATCGTGATTGCCTAATACCGCATAAACGCCGTCCTTGGTTCGAAGCGTCCGCAGCAAGGCGCTGACAGTATCCAGATTTTTGCATTCTTCTGCATATCCGTTGTTAAAGATGTCTCCGGCGATGACCACCATGTCCGGTGACAGGCGATTGACCCGGTTGACGATCGTTTGGATATATCCTGCGCCGATAAACGCCCCTATGTGTAAATCACTGAGTAAAACCATGCGGTAGGTTTTAGCTGCATTGCCCAACCGCACTTGATAGCGAACCGTTTTCAGGCGGCGGGCATGAACGGCCCCGTAGATTACAAGCGCCAGGCTGATCCCGACCGCAACGCACCAGGAAACGGCGAATATCATGGAATGGCGGTAAAAGAGAGAGACAACCAGCCCCACAGCGTCACAGCACAAAAGGCTCAATACCAGATAAAATAGGAAACAAAACAGGCTTCCCTCGACGCGGATCCAGAAACGGTGCAACGAGGAAAAAGATCGCCGTTTCCGAAACAGGCACGACAGCACAAACAGGAGAAGGAAAAATGCGGCGACCGCCCCGTAACTATGGATGCCCCATAGCTGTTGCGTGGCGCTTCCGGTGCGGCACGTTATGAAAACGGCAATAAAAATGACGAGCAGATAAAAGCACACCGGGAAGATCCGCCCCGAAACGAATCGGCCAAATTTGGTTTTCATGGCATTCTGCTTACCTCCTTTTTCCTGTGGGGACGCGAAGGGCCGGCGCAGTAGGGCGTCGGCCCTTGAACTCGCCTTATTTTTGGGAGGCGCCTTGCAAAATCTCTTCCAACGGATGACGGAAAATGTTATACCGCTCGTCCCGCCGGAAGCCTTCATGCGTGCGCAGGCTGCCGTCTACGTCGAAGCCGACCAGGCACTCGCCGTCGGAAATCACCTGATCGATCATGAGCGTGTCCTGCTTGATATCCATCAAAATCAGCGGAACCCGCTGCTCATCCCGCACAGTCGTGACATACTGATACGTTTCTTCCTGCGTCTTGGAATCACAGGAAAAATCCGCCCGCAAGAAAGCAAATACCGGATAGGCCGGAAGGATGGATTGCAGCCATTCCCCGTTTATCACGCGGTCCTTATCCTGCTGCGTATATCGATAATGGACCGCATAGAGCAGCTTGGCCTCCCGAAGCTTCTGACAAGCGTCCGGCATGTCCTGATCGGTATAAACCGAAATCATGACGTTTTTGACCGCGCGCATCTGCTGAATGAAAGATTGGCCCACCTGATGCCCACGCAGAAAGAGGATAAACGCGCAGTTCGGTTCCTTCTTGACCATCGGAAGAACCTTTTCCGGATCTCCGGTTACAAAAAGCAAATAGGTATAGATTCCTAGCGCCTTTCCCTGCCGGATGATGGCGGGATAAAAATCCGGTTCTTCTTCCAGCTTTTCCTCGTCGATCGCCAGGTGCAGCGCCCAGGGGATATTAAAGCCTTTCTCCGCCTCAATTTCCCGGATCAGCCGCGCGCCTTTTGTGCAGCTGTTATAGCCGACATTGACGCCGAAAGTGGCGATAATGTCATGATCCACAGTGGCGACGATACGTTTGACAAGGTCATAATAAGCGCTTTTCTGATTTTGCATCATTTTTTGCGCCTGCTTGAACAGCCTGCTCTGGAACCGGCCGTCGGAAAATTCCAGCCCCAAATCAATCAAATTGCGTGTGGCTCGTTGCGGAGATTCCTGGATATTTTTTAATGTCCTGCGAACCGTCGATTCCACCAGCACTCTCGTCATATCTTTCTTCATGCGTTGTAACACCTTTCCCCCAAACCTGTATACACAAAGAATCTCATACAATATTAGGATAGCCGATCGCCCACCCGAAAGAAAGGGACAAAATCCGCAAAGTGTCCAAAAAGGTAACACTTTTCCGGTTTGTCGCAAATTTTCCCACTCGGCTGTATCTGTCCAATGACTTTCTGCAGCCGCTGGCTTTATAATGGCGGCAAGGTCGAAGTCTGTAAAACAAAATCGAATGCAGAAAGGAATGTAAGAACATGAGTGAAAGAACGATGAAGGAAAACCTCCAGTCCTTTGCAGTGAAGAAGGTTCTGCATTATATGGACGAAGATCCGGACAAGAGCCTGCCGAAGCTGCTGGACTGGGCGGACAAATTCGACAAAGAGAATCTGTTTGCCGGGCAGCGCAAGGTTTTCCATACCATTATTGAAAATCCAGACAACAACTGGTATCGGTTGATCAAAAGCCTGTGGACGGATGTTGACCCGGAGGTACGCAAAACCTTCTTTGAAAATTTCATCGTCAACACTTCCCTCATTGGCAGCGGCCGGCAGGAGAAGGCCCAGGCAGAGCACAACTGTAACATCCCCTGGGCGGTGCTGATGGATCCCACCTCTGCTTGCAACCTTCATTGCACCGGCTGCTGGGCGGCGGAATATGGCAACAAGCTCAACATGCGGTATGAAACGATGGACGACATCATCCGCCAGGGAACCGAACTGGGCACGTTCATGTATATCTTCTCCGGCGGCGAACCGCTGGTGCGCAAAGCCGATATTATCCGCTTGTGCGAGGCCCATCCGGATTGCATGTTCCTGGCCTTTACCAACGGTACGCTGATCGATGAGCAATTTGCCGACGACATGCTGCGGGTGAAAAACTTTGTCCCGGCCATCAGCATTGAAGGCTTCGAGGAAGCCACTGACTTCCGCCGCGGCCAGGGCACCTACCAGGCGGTCATGCGGGCGATGGACATCCTCCGGGAGAAGAAGCTGGTCTTCGGCGCGTCCTGCTGCTACACCAGCAAAAACATCGACTCTCTCAGTTCGGAGGAATACATCGATCATCTCATTGCCAAAGGCGCCAAATTCGCCTGGTTCTTCCATTACATGCCGGTGGGCAACGATGCAGTCCCTGAACTGCTGCCCAGCCCGGAGCAGCGGGAGGTCATGGTGCACCGTATCCGGGAATACCGCAATACCAAACCGATTTTCACCATCGACTTCCAGAACGACGGCGAGTATGTGCAGGGCTGCATCGCGGGCGGCCGCCGGTATTTACATATCAATGCCAACGGCGATATCGAACCCTGCGCCTTCATCCACTATTCGGATTCCAGCATCTATGAAAAGACGCTGCTGGAAGCGCTGAAATCCCCGTTGTTCATGGCCTATCATGATGGACAGCCGTTCAACGCGAACATGCTCCAGCCTTGCCCCATGCTGGAAAATCCGGAATGCCTGCGGTCGATGGTGCAGCGTTCGGGCGCGCATTCCACCGATATGCAGTCGCCGGAAGATGTGGAAAACCTATATGGAAAATGCAAGCCCTATGCGGAAAACTGGACGGACACCGCAAACAGGCTGTGGAATCACTCGCATCGCTGCGCAGGCTGCCAGGGCTGCGCAACGCAGGATCAGTGATCCGGTAAGTTTGCGCGATTGACGCGCGCTGACACGACGCCCGTGTCCCCGCGTGCAAACAGAGGCGCTAGGCGTCGCCGCTCTTTTCCAATTGACCGTCCATCCAGAAATGAACGAGAAATATGGCCGTTGAGTTGTTTCCCGCGAATCCGTGGCCACAGGGGCGCCGCGGGAAGCGCAGACGGCGGGAAGGTGGAGGATCGCGACCCAGGCGCAGTTTAATGGCCTTAGTAAACGCTGACGGGGAGGCTGCTGTTCGCAGCCCCCCGTCGGTATATTATAGGAAAAAACGTAGAGGGACGGCGTATAGCCGTCCCTCAAAACGTTTCGTATCAGCCCGCTCCTTTTTCGGGCGGTTTTTTGCCGGCAAGTCCGCTTGGCAGCGGAGCGAGAAAAGAGCGCGGTCAGATCAGCGCCAACAGGACAAAGTTGAGAATGAACAGCGCCGTCGCGACCCAGAGAATCGGATGGATTTCCTTGATCTGCTTCTTGCAGATTTTGGTGATGCAGTAGAAGATGAAGCCGGCGGCGATGCCGTAGGAGATGCTGTAGCACAGCGCCATGAAAATACCGGCGAAGAACGCGGGCACAGCCTCGTCGAAATTATCCCACTGGATCTCCCGGAACGAGGACATCATCATGATGCCGACGACGATCAGCGCCGGCGCTGTCGCGGCGAACGGAATGGCGCTCACGAACGTTGCAAGGAAGGCGCTGACCGCGAAGCACAGCGCGACGACCACGCTGGTCAGACCCGTGCGGCCGCCGGCGCCGATACCCGCCGCGCTCTCGACATAGGTGGTGGTGTTAGACGTGCCGAGGATCGCGCCGATCGAGGTGGCCGTCGCATCGGCAAACAGCGCCTTGTCCATCTTGGATTTGAAGCCGGGCTTGGTCTCCATGGCCTTCTCGTCCTCGTCGCTGAAGATGCCGGTACGGCGTCCCGTGCCGATGAAGGTGCCGATCGTGTCGAACGTGTCGGAGAGGCTGAAGGCGAAAATGGTCACCAGCACCAGCGGGATCTTGGAAACGTCGGAGAACAGGGAGCCCAGGCCATCCTTGGTGAAAATGACACCGAAGGTGGAAGGCAGCTGCTGGCAGGCCTCGATGAAGCTGACCGTTTCTGTGGTCGTCGTCACCTTCATCGGGATTCCAAGCAGTGTCGTCACAATAATACCGATCAGGATGGCGCCCTTGACCTTACATACCAGCAGCACGATCGTCAGCGCGAGGCCGATCAGAAACAGCCAGAATTCCCGCTGGTCGAGCGTCGCCAGCGCGGGCACGCCGGAATCGAAGCTGATGATGCCGACGTTGAGCAGCCCGATATATGCCACGAAGATACCGATGCCGCCGCCGATCGCGTTCTGCAGGCTGCGCGGGATGGCCTTGATGATGTATTTGCGCACTTTCGTGACGGTGATGAGGATGTTGATCAGGCCGCAGATGAATACCATCGACAGCGTCTGCTGCCAGGTGAATCCAAGGCCGAAGCACACCGTATAGACAAAAAACGCGTTGAGCCCCATGCCCGGCGCCTGCGCGTACGGGACGTTGGCCACCAGGCCCATGATCAGGGTACCTACGATGGATGAGATGATGGTTGCCAGAAACACAGCGCCCCATGGCATCAGTGCGCCGTCCTGGCTCAACAGGTCAGGGTTCACCACAATGATGTAGGCCATAGCGAAAAACGTCGTCAAGCCGGCTATGATTTCCCGGCTTACAGTGGTTCCGTTTTCCTTGAGCTTAAATAGTTTCTCCATGTTAAAACATTCGCCGTCCTCTCTTTTTTCATTCCCCCGCGGAGGCCCCAAACCCGCCTCCGCTTTTTATTTTTGCGCCGGTACTGCCGTCGGAAAAGCCGCGCCGCCCTTGTATCCTGCCCCGCCTTGCCGGCCGGCGGCGCAGGATACGGCGGCTGACAGACCGCATCTCCGGCAACTGTTCCCATTATAACATAAGCGTAACCCGCGTTACAATATGTATTTTTTGTTTCGTGACTAAAACAAATCCAGACGCAAAAGCCCACCGTATCATAACGGACACAAAAAACAGGCAAAAAAGAAAGCGCCCTGCGGGTGGGATGGATTGTACTTGCTTTCGGCGGGCAGGAGGCAGCGCACCCGGCGGCTGCAACGGACGCAGGTACGCTCTCGCATTCGGCGGGCGTCCCGCGGCAAGGCCGCGGCTTTGCGCGTATCCGTTCCTTCGCATGCCACTGGGGCCGCGGCGTTCTTCGGGAGGAAACAGGCCGCCGGCAGGGCCTGACAGGACACCGAGATATGCGCCTGCGAACGGGAAAAAACGGCTGAACGCTTGCCTGGTTCTGAAGAACCGCGTTGCCCATTGTCCGCCGAGGCCGGTGCCATTCTCTCAAAAACACCGCGCCCGACAAGAAAAAGACCGTCCATTCGCCAATAGCCGTGTCCCACACGTTTGTTGGCGAATGGACGGCCCGAGCGTGAGGCGATCCACACGGTTCCAAGAAGGCGGATCTTTTCAGCCGCAGAAAACCGGCGGCGCCCGGTCAGAGCCAGAAAGGCCGCCGCAGCGCGCGAAGCAGCGCCGCGGCGTTGGCATAACGATCCTCGGAACGTATCCGCACGCACCGCCGCACGACCCGCCCGGCGTAGCCCGGCGCGAACCCGACGGCGGGAGAATGCCCGATCAGCATTTCATTGAACACAACGCCGATGGAATAGATATCGCTCGCCGGGCCGGTTTGCGCCAGACCGAATTGTTCCGGCGGCGCGTATCCGACAGAGCCGAGCGGGAGCGTGTCCGCCCGGGCCTCCTCGCGCAGCAGGCGGGAAATATTGAAATCAATGAGCTTGAGCCCATCTTCGCAGAGCAGGATGTTGGAGGGCTTGATATCCCGGTGCACGATGCCGTACCGGTGCAGCGCGCCTGCCGCCTGGCAGAGCTGCCGGGCGTATTGGTATGCCTGCGCTTTGGGCAGCGGGCCGTTTTCCAGCCGGGCGGCCAGCGATTCCCCTTCGAGGAATTCCTCCAGGACAAACAGCTCGTCCGGCGTGGAGATCACTTCGTAGATCTGCGGGAGGCGGGGGTGGCATACGGGCAGCAGCAGACGATAGACCGCGTCGTTGCCGTTGCGCGAGCGGCGGAGCAGCAGCTTTTTGCCCAGCGTCCGATGGCGGTAAATCACGATCTCCGACAGCGTTGTGCGCCGCAGCAGCGATTCCCGCACGTAATATTGCTGTAAGGATCGCTTCAACCAGGCCAGCATTTCCTCGGCTTCGCTCATTTCAGCGGCTCCTCCTGATGCGCCTCCAGCAGCTGCTGCACCTGCGGCAGGGGAAGCGACTGCATGATGGCGGAGATCAGCAGGACGTCTCTGGAGATGCGGGGATACAGCGGCCGGTAACCATACAGCTGCAAAATCCGCTGGCAGTCGGCGAGCCCCGCCTGCAGTCCCACCAGCAGACGCAGCACCTTATCGCGCGAGGGAGTTTTCTTTCCGGCGAGCACTTCGTAAAAATACACCGTCTCAAATTGACTGCGGCGGATGATTTCCGCCTTGCGGAGCCCCGACTGCCGGATGAGCGACATCCAGATTTCCTGCGGCGATGCGGTGAGCAGCTCCTCGTTGTAGGTGGAAAGATAATGTTCCGGGGACAGTTCCGGGAAGGTCAGCGCCTTCATCAGATCGCCGGTCGTTTTCATTGCGGGACCTCCTCAATAATAGGTGTAGGGATACGTGAACTGTTTGGCGTGCGCTTCCCCGGGGGAACCGCGCTTGACGTACAGCGTTGCGCGATACAATCCTTCTGCCACCGGCCGGTCGAGCCCGGAAAGATCGAGCGTGCCGGGGACGTAAATTTCCTTCAGGTTATTGCAGCCTTCAAACAGGCAAAAGCCCACGACGCGGGCCTCGGCCGGCAGCGTGAAGCTGAGGAGCCCGTCGCATTCCATGAATGCATATGCCCCAAGCTCGCCGATCGGCGCGGAGAACTGGACGCGCGTGAGCGCGGCGCAGAATTGAAACGCCTGCACCCCGATAGTGAGCGCCCGCTGCCCGGTGAAAGTGATTTCTTCCAGAACGCGGGCGCAGGAAAACGCATAAGGAGCGACGTCGGTGGAGATGGTGTACGAAGCGTCGGGACGCCCGGGCGGATAATAGACCAGCAGATCGTCGCTGCGGTCTGCTGCGCCCCGGCGCAGGAACAGCACGCCGTCCACGCTGTAATAATCCGGGTTGGCGGGATCGACGAGGATCTCTTCCAGATTTTCATTTCCCATGATGTTGGCGTCATTCTCAAAGGACGTGACGGAAGCGGGAAGCGTCAGGCTCCGCACAGAGGATCCGATCGCGATGTCGGCGGTGAGGCGTTGGAGCGTGCTCGGCAGCTCCAGACGCGTCAGGGAAATGCAACCGCTGAACGCCATAGGCTCGATGTAGATTAATCCGTCATACAGGGTGACCGATTCCAGCGCGGACGTGTTGGTAAAGGCATAAATTGAGATTATCTGCACGCCGGGCAGGTCAACCTGCACCAGGTGCTGGCAATTCAAGAACGCCTCATTGCCGATCCATTTGGCCGAGACCTGCACATGCGTAATGGTCTGGTTGTCGCGGAACGCGGCCGTGTCGATCATGACGACCGGCAGGCCGCCCAGCGTCGGCGGAATGCGCACCACCCCGCCCGCGCCTTTATAGCGGGTGATGGAAACGCCGCCCTCATAAGGGACCCAGCTGAAGTCCGTGGCGCTGGCGTAAGGGTAGCGGCTGAAATCGATCAGGTTGCCGTCCGGTGCGTCGTCCGGTTCAGATGGCGCTTGCGCATCGGAGGAAGAGGCCGGCGGCGCGGACGACGATACCGAGGCGGCCCCGGAAGAAACCGGCGGACGGCCCTCGGACTGAGAAGAAACGGGAGACGGGGCGCCTGTCGACGCGTTGGAAAAACTGGAAGTGTCCGATGCGTTGGACGCGCTCTCCGTCCCGGAAAACGGGACGGAGACGGTTGACGCCCAGGAGGAGACCTGCGGGTCAGAGGCGGTCGCTGCGCCGGAGGACGAGGAGGGGCCGCCGGGCGCGTCATGGGCGGTGTCCGATGCCGCGGCCGTCGAGGAAAAGGCGCCAAGGCCGGCGCTGTCCGGCTGCGATGCAGAGAAAGCGGGGCTGCCCGCCGAAGGGGACAACCAGATTGCCGCCGCGCTGGCAGACAGCAACACCGCGGCGCCGGCTGCTCCCAGCGCCGCCGAACCCCAGCGGGAAACAGGCGGCTCCGGCGCCGGCTCGGGATCGATCAGCCGCGAAAAACAACACAGGCAAAATGAAGCATCTTCCGGCAATTCATTTTGGCAATGGGGACAACGCCGTTGCATGACGAAACGCTCCTTTGGGCGGCACCATATTTTTCTATATCTCGTCTTTATTATACAAGTGTTCGCACAGACAGGTCAACCCCTAAATGCAGAAAAACCGACAGATGTTTCAAACTATAAGCTGGCGGCTTATTGAAAATTTGCAAAATGATATTTTATAATAATGACGATAAAATAGATAAAAAATGTCCTGAATCACAAATTTTGGACTTGCTATCATGTATAGAGATGCACGAATATGCATGCATAGGAGAGGGCAGATACGGCGACGGGCGACGGAACGCTTGCGCGGAAGAGACGCGGCGGATGACGCCGGAAATCGGCTTTTCCCGGCGCTGCGCGGATTGGCGCCGAGAGCGGAAAACGGGCGGCAAGAGATGGAACAAGAAAGCTGCGACGGGGGAAGAGAGAGTTGGAGGCGTTTGATGGCCGCCGGGTATGCCCGGCATTTTCCGGCCTGCCCGGCGAACCGGGTCCGGTGCGCAGCGGCGCGGACGAAGAGACGGGAAGCGAAAAACAAACAGGGGAGAACCCTGCTCCGGATCGGCCGTACGACCGGACAGTCAGCGCGACGGCGCAGGAGAGCCTGCAAAAGGCATTGGAAATCTTTACTGCACAGCAGGCGCGCGCAGCGCAGCCTGTGACGCGGCCGGATGTTTCAGGAAAGCGGATTGTCGGCGCGTTGATGCTTCGGCTGCTTGCGACGGCGGCGGGCTGCCTCGCGGTATACGGCCTTAGCCGGTTGGCTGCGCTGCCTGCCTGGGCGGGGTGGGCGGCCGTCATAGGAATCCTTCTGGCGGCGGCTGCGCTGACGGCGAAACGAACCTGCCGCGACGGGATTCTGCTGTATCAGCGGTATGCGCCGGAGCGGCTGCGCCGAGCGTGCGTGTTCCAGCCGAGCTGCTCGGAATATATGCTGCTCGCGATCGACAAATACGGCGTCGTTTTAGGCGTAGCCAAAGGGCTCAAGCGGCTGGGCAGATGCCATTATCCCAACGGGGGAAAAGACGAGCCTTGAAAGGGGGAAGGGAAGATGGCGATGCAATCTGCCGTCTGTCCGAATTGCGGCGGGAGCCTGAAGGTGGATGATGTCGACCTCAACGGCTTTTGCCAGTGTGAATTCTGCCATACATCCCATAAAATCCTTGACGTGATCACCATTGACGGACTGCCTACCGTCAAGTCATTGCTGCTGCATGCGCAGATGCAGATGCAGGACGGGAATTACGAAAAGGCCGTGTTCTCCTGCAATGAGATATTGCGGCACAAGCCCAACTGCCACGAAGCCTGGTGGTGCCTGTATCAATGCAACCGCTATTATGACGAATATTACCAGTACCGGGACAAATACGGCAACGGCGGCCCGCTGACCAAAGCGGCCATCATGGCCGACACCATCGGGAAATATGCGCTCAAAGCCATCGAATATGCGCCGCCGGCGAAAAAAGAGCAGTACCGGGCCGAGATTCAGCCGCAGCTGGATTTCATCGAAGCGGCGAAAGCGGGGCAATTCGATCAGCCGACAAAACAGGGGAAGTTCGGCTGTTACATCGCGACCGCGGTTTACGGCAGTTACACCTGCCGCGAGGTCATGCTGCTGCGCCGGTATCGCGACGACTGCCTGGCGCGCCGTGCTTGGGGAAGGCTGCTGATCCGCGTATATTACAAGATCAGCCCGGTCCTCGCGAAGCGTATCGCGCCGTCGTCCTTCCTGGGCAGAGGGATCCGGGCGCTCCTTGACCGGAAGGTAAAACGGTTATCCATGCAAGTGTCCGATCGGTAGCGGGCATTCGCACAGGAGATAGGCGGCCCATAGCCGCAGAAGGGACCCGCGGATACCATTTTGCACACGGGTTTCCGGCAGCGGGGGAGGAAGCCAAAAAGAAATTATAGGAGGATATTACACATGGTGGACAAGGGGCAACGCGCCCGGCGGGAGCGGAAAGGGCCGCATGCGGCGTTCTCAGGCTCGGCGGGCGGCAGCCCGCCGTCGC
>CAJFTT010000027.1 GCA_904420005.1 Candidatus Tabaqchalia intestinavium
CCATTTGGACTCGACCTCCTTTGGTTCTGGTGCGGTGGCGTTACCCGCTTCCATTTTACCAAAGGAGGTCTTTTTTTCTCCAATTGATGCTTTCGCTTTGCCTCCTCCACCGGCACGGCCGGTGGTTGCCTCGCCAATCAAAAAAAGCAGGCGAAATCCATTCGCCTGCTTTTCCAAAATTTCTGCAAGAGCTTAAGCCAGTCTCTCTTAACCAGCAAAGACCTGCGCAAACTCCTTGGCATAGACCGTCTGTTCCGGCTCGCCCCGCTTGATCTTGTAGGTACGCTTAATCGTGCCGTCTTCCTGCTCGATGCACTCGCAGATGAAGTTGACCGCCCGACCTTTGCCGCCGAGCTCCTTATTGAATTCATCCGTAGTGCTCGCATATTCATACAAGTGCGAGACGAAGATCACACGGGAGCCCATCAGCGCCAGCGCTTTGGTGACGTCACGGGCGATATCGGAACCTTCACGCGTCGTCGTCGTCGCGAACGAATCGTTGAGCAGCACCAGGCTCTTGCCGGTCAGGTGCTCAAACGCCTCGCGCAAACGTGCGAGCTCTTCCGCGAGTTTACCGTACTTCATGTCCTTATCTTCTTCTTCCGGGAAGTGGGTATAGATGATATCGGAAATCGAAGAAGTGAACGTCTTGGCCGGAACCGGCGCGCCGCACTGCATCAGAAGCTGCGCGATGCCCGCCGCACGCAGGAACGTCGTCTTACCGCCTTGCGTCGGACCGGTGATGATGAGCATATCGCCGTCATTCATCTCCAGGTCGTTGAGCACAACGTCGTCCTCCGTGACCTTGTCTTTCGGCTTGCCAAGATAGAGCGCCATCGACAGGTCGTAAAGTCCCGTCGCATGCATGACGTTACCCTCCGACTCTTCCGCGACTTTCGGGAAGCAAACCGGCATACCGATTTCGGTCGCCTTTTCGACGATCTTCGTAATGCCCATATAGAAGGAAACTTCCGTGCGCAGATCACCGAAGAAGCGGGACAGACCCGTCGTCATCGCCGTGATGACGCTGGTGATGTGCAGGATGACTTCTTTCTTGATGGACTCCAGATCGTTCTCAATGCCAAACTGATAATTCTTGATCAGGATGAAGTCGTTAGCGCCGCCCTTCTTCCCACCAAACAGCTTGGAGAACAGGCCTTCCGGCAGCACCTGGGTCTTGGAAATATCGCACAGCGTCGCCAGAGACGCTTTGAGGCCGGGACCAAATTCCACCCACAGCTTGATGCATTTGCTGTCATAAAGGTTCTCTTTGATGCTGTTGATGACTTCCTTGAGCTCCTTATACTGCGGACCGTAAACATATTCTCTCACACGGTCGGTCAGAGAAAGCAGACCCTCCGATTTGAAAATCGCGCGGTCCTTAGTCAGCAGCTCCGCAAGCTCCTCCATCAGAGCAAAGAAGGAATCAGCCACGCCGATCGCTTCCTTGAGCTTGTCAAAGACATTGATCTTGGACTGGTTCCACAGAACGCGGCGATCGCCTTCCAGTCCCTGCGTCTTGTTGACAAGGCGGAAAATATCCTCCACGAAAGTGTCTTTGAGCTCTTCAAAGTCTTTATAGATCTCCTGGCGATAGTAGATCGTGCGCGCGTCCGTCGCCGGTGCCGTGATATATTTCTCCACCGTGTCGCGGATATATCCCTGCCGGGTAATACGGTCCATCACGCGGTCGAGGTTCAGATCCCGGATCACGGTCGACGCAAAGGGGATCTGCACCATTTTGGTCGGCGTGCCCGCCGGCTGCATCAGATTCGGTTCAAACATTATTTCGTCGCCTCCTCGCCAATGAGCTTTCTTTCTTTGAGCAGCTGCTCAAGCTGCTCGAACGTCACACCGGTGCGGCGGCAGATATCCATCGCGAACGCAACGCCGGTCGAAGTCTTGCGAATAATCTTGTAGGTACGGCGTCCGGAACCGTCCTCCGCTTCCTGCGCCTCCGCCATGAAGCTGACGACGCCCTTGTAATCCGGGTCGTTATCCAGCTCCTGGCTCAGTTCGTACAAGTGCGTAACAAACAGCACGTTGCAGCCGATATCCAGCAGACGCTTAATCAGATGGCGGCCAAGCTCGGCGCCGTCCGCGCGGCGGGCAGAAGCAAAGGACTCGTTGAAGATGATGAAGCTCTTGCTCGTCACGTTCTTGAGCATTTCGGCGATTCTCGTCACCTCTTCGCCCAGACGGCCCTTATTCTGTCCGACGATTTCACGCTCAGGGAACTGCGTGAAGATACGGTCCACGATCATGAAGGTCGCTTCACGCGCCGCCACCAAGCAGCCTGTCTGCGCCAACACCTGGAACAGACCGACAGAACGGGCGAACGTAGTTTTACCGCCCTGGTTCGGACCGGTGATAATGAGCACACGCTCATCCGGCAGGAACTGGAAGTCGTTCGCGATCACGCGGGACGCGTCGCCGCCGCTTTCAAAGACTTCATGCGCAAGGCCCAGGTCGTAAACGCCGAACACACGCTGCTCCTTCTCGGCAATGCGCGGCACGCAGAACTGGAATCCGCGCTCCTCAAGCGTGCGAACGAACGCGATATACGCCAGATAAAACTCAAACTCATATTCGATGATCCCATCCTCTGTGAACGGATAGGTCGCGTATTTTTCATTGAACTTCATCAGGCGCTCGAACACTTCGGGCTTCTGCTTACGGAAAGCGCCGATGAGCTCCTGCTCCAGCGGCGTCGTGGGAATATTGTTGTAAATCGAGCAGTTGGTTTTCTGCTCGTTGCGGAACAGGATCGCCGCATCTTTGACAATTTTGCCCGCGATGGTTTCATCCAGATTGAGCGTGCCGCGGATGATACCGATGCTGTTGGGCGAGTTATTGAGCGCGAAGAAGAAGCTGCTCGCGTCCTTCACATCGCGGTCGAGCGTGGTGGCTTCCTCCGACAGCGTCTTATACTCCTTGGAATCGTAAATCTTCGAGAAATGCTCCCGCAGGCGCTGCATGCCGCGGCTCTTAAGATCCATCGGACGCGTCTTCTCCACAAAGGAATTGACCGCCTGAATGTAATCGCATGCACATTCAAGCAGGCGCGCGGCGTCCTGATCGGCGTTACGGCCCGTCTTGGACTTCGCATAAACGTCGCGGATATCCGGCAGCGCCTTGCTGAACTCCATCAGCACGTCATACAAAGCCGGGATATCACGAATGTCCTGCATAATCTCCAGACGGAACGACACCGGATCCGCGTCCCGCAAAGGATAATAAAACAACATTTCCAGCTTGTCTCTGTCTTTTTTCGTCCGCGCAAATACCGCGTTGACAATACGCTCGGCATTGAGGTCCCGCTTAATTGTGCCGGAAAACTCAGTGCCGACCCGCTCTTCCCAGTCGCTTTTGGACTGTTCCGTTGGCCACAAAATGCTGAGGTAATCTGCCATTTCCTTTCCTCCTGGTCCCAGGTCCGCCTACGCAAAAGCGCATATGCAAACCATGTCATTTGCTTTTATCATAGCACTTTACTGTGAAAAACGCAATAAAATTCACCAGAAACGAAAATCCTTTTGCGTAAGATTTACACATTATACACAGATCTTTCGAGAAGGATTTGCCGTGATCCGCTGCTCGTTTCCCTGTTTATTTTCCCGTTTTTCAGCTGATTGTTTCATCATAGACGGCACGCGCGCCGCCGATGAATTTCGGCCGTGTGCGCGCACACAGCACGACGGCTTCTCCAATTTTCCGCACAGAAATCCGCACCGGCACGGCGACGCGGCGCAGATGCATCCCGATGAGCGTCCCGCCAATGTCCATACCGCAATGCGCGCGCACCTCTTCCACCGCCACAGGGTGCGCAAAACGCCGGTAGGCCGCCGTGGCAAAGGAACCGCCGGCCTTGGGTTGCGGAACGACATTGACCGGCTCCAGACCGTAACGCTCTGCTGTCTCGCGCTCTATGATAATCGCGCGGTTGAGATGCTCGCAGCACTGCGCCGCCAGCGCTAACCCCCGCGCCTGCAGCAACGGATAAATCCCGTCAAGCACAGCCTGCGCGAGCGCTTCGTTGGAATGGGTACCGATCTTTTCCCCCGCAATCTCGCTGGAAGAGCACCCCACCACCACAATTTCGCCGGGCTGCAGCCGTGCGGCTTCCAGCAGTTCCTGCATTGCCTGCTGCGCCTGCTGCTTGACCGTATCCATCATATGAATCGCTTCCTTTCCTCTCTCTATTTTCCATGGAAAGCATTACACCATTACATGCAATTTTCCCTACCCGGTCGCCAATCGCCCCTGTTTTTCAAGTGCCCTCCAATGTACTCTTCAGGCTTATTTACAGGACGGCGCAATGCAAAACGAGGGCGGATTTTCATCCGCCCCAATTTTCGTGATCTAATATAACTCAGTCCTCGTCATTCTCCCCGTCGCTGTGATCATGGTCACAGTCACAGTCGCACCCATCGTCGCAATCGCCGCAGGTGCATTCGGTGAAATCCGGGAATTTCGCGCCGCAATTCGGGCAGACAAGATCCCCAGCGAATAGCGTATCTTCGTCCACGCAGATCGTGTCGCCGCACTCGCTGCAGGTCAGCTCATAATAATCCTCGTCGTCTTCCTCGTCGCTGTCCTCATCATAATAATCATTCTCCAGATCCTCGAGATCCTCGCTCAGGGCATCCACTTCTTCGCCCAGCGCAGCGGTGTCATCTTCCAGATCGGAAATGGACAGCGCCATATCCTCGAGCGCCTCCAGCATCGCTTTGAGCACTTTGGTCTCCTTGGCGTCCTCCGCCAGCGACAGTCCTTCCATCAGGCCCTTAATATACGCTACGCGTTCCGTAATGGTCATTTCATCTCTTCCTTTCTTTCCGGTCACGCTCACACGCGCTCCATGTACTCTCCCGTACGGGTGTCGATCCGGATCGTATCGCCTTCATTGATGAAGATCGGCACCCGGATCTCGGCCCCAGTTTCCAGCGTCGCGGGCTTGGTCACATTGGTCGCGGTATCGCCGCGCACGCCCGGCTCGGTCGCCGTCACTTTCAGCTCAACGAAGACCGGCGGCTCGAGACCGAACACGTTGCCTTTGTAGGACAGGACCTTGCAGGTCATGTTCTCCTTGACAAAGCGGAACGAATCTCCCAGCTGCGACTCGTTGATGGGTGTCTGCTCATAGGTTTCCAGATCCATAAAATAGTAGATTCCGCCGTCGTTGTACAGATATTCCATTTCTTTTCTCTCGACGAACGCGGTCGGATATTTATCCGTGGGGTTGAAGGTCTTTTCCACCACGGCGCCCGTGATCACATTTCTCAGCTTGGTGCGCACAAACGCCGCGCCTTTCCCGGGCTTGACGTGCTGGAACTCGATGATCTGCACGACACTGCCGTCCATCTCAAAGGTAACGCCGTTTCTGAAATCGCCTGCACTGATCATAAGAAGATTCCTCCACTAATCATTTTTTCAGCTTCCTGCTATTTTTCTTATTTTACAATATTTTCGGTACTTCCGCAAGTGTTTTGCGGGAAATTTCGGGAATTTCGCATATAACTTATGCCCAGTTTCTCGTGTAAAGTGAAATCGCTTGTCGCACTATTCAATCAACGACAGTCAGCGTTTTTCCTGAACGGTTAAAATTCCGGCAGCCATCGGCCGTCACGACAACAAGATCCTCGATCCGCACCCCAAAGCGGCCGGGAAGATAAATGCCCGGTTCCACAGAAATAATAACGCCAGGCTGCAGCAATATTTCACAGCCGGGAGCAAAGCGCGGCTCCTCATGAATTTCCACGCCGACACCGTGGCCCAATGCATGGCCGAAGCATCCCCGGTATCCCGCCGCATCGATAAAATCCCGCGCCACAGCGTCCACCGCGTCGCAACGGATACCGGGCCGGATCGCTGCGAGCGCCAGCTCCTGCGCCTGCCGCACAGTCTCATATACTTTCCGCTGTTCTTCTCCTATTTCCGAGATCGCCACCGTGCGGGTCATATCCGCACAATACCCCCCGTACAGCGCACCGAAGTCCATCGTCAGCAGGTCTCCTGCTGCAAGCGCCGTGTCACCGGGCTGCCCATGCGGTTTGGAGGAATTCGCGCCGGTGACAGCGATGGTCTCAAACGCGAAACCGTCGGCCCCCGCCTTCTTCATATGGTATTCCAGCTCGGCCGCAACCTCACGCTCTCGCATGCCGCGGCGCAGCAGCGGCAGCGTCTCGGCAAACGCCTGTTCTGTGATCTCCACGGCGCGCGCCGTCTTTTCAATCTCTTCTTCCGATTTGACACTGCGCATATCCCGCATGCGCGTATCCAGTGTGCCGGAAAGATCCAGCGTCATCCTTTCCAGCGCTTCGCCGAACCGCGTCGCTTCGCGCACCGTCACGAAATCCGCTTCGAGCAGTACTTGCTTAATCCCCCAGCCGGTCAGCAGCTCCAACAGTTGGGCGTTGCGGTTCCGCTTGTATTCCACCACCAGAAAATCGTCGTGCGGGATCACGCGCCGCGCTTCTTCTATATAACGGAAGTCTGTAAAGAATACACCCTTGTCAGATGCAACTACACACCAGCCAGCGCTGGACGCCATACCGGTCAGATAAAAACGATTGGCAGGAGAAAGAAACAACGCCGCTTCTCCCGGTCCGAGCGTTGCCCGCAGCTGCGCCACGCAGCGCCGCCCGCTCATAACAGCTTCACCAGCGCTTCCATGGCCAGCAGATACCCGTCGGTCCCCAGGCCGACGATCTGCCCGCGCACGACCGGCGCCGTCAGAGACACATGACGGAATTCCTCCCGTGCATGGACGTTGGAAATATGCACTTCGATGGCCGGCAGCTTGACGGCCGCCAGCGCGTCACGCAACGCAATGCTGTAATGCGTGTAGGCCGCAGGGTTGATGACGATGCCATCCGCATTCCCCACCGCCTGCTGGATCTTATCGACAAGCGCGCCCTCGCTGTTCGATTGAAAAATCTCACACGCGACTCCCAGCGCCTCCGCCTTTTGCCGAATCCGGTCATTGAGCGTTTCAAAGCGCTCATCGCCGTAAACACCCGGCTCCCGCATTCCAAGCAGGTTGAGGTTGGGACCATGAATCACCAGAATTTTTTTCATCCATTGCCGCCTCCTTTTCGCATTTCCATCCAAAGCAGTCCGGCGCAGGTGATCGTTCCTGTAAGGAGAACGAAGCGCCGCGCCGGATTACTATTTTTTCGGGGAAATTATCCCAGCTTTTTCAGCAGCAGCTCGCGGAACATCTGCGGGTTGCCCTGGCCGCGGCTGGCTTTCATTGCCTGTCCCATCAGGAAGCCCAGCGCATTGGTTTTACCCGCGCGATAATCCTCCACCGATTTCTGGTTGGCGGCAAGCACTTCGTCCACAATGCCCTCCAGCGCGGATGCATCGCTGATCTGCGCAAGCCCTTTTTCCTTGACGATGGCGGCCGGATCCTTGTCCTCCGCGATGATGGCGTCAAGCACCGTTTTTCCGGCAGTGTTGGAAATTGTCTTGGCGTCAATGAGTTTGATCAGCTCCACCAGGCGCGCCGGCGTCAACGGTGTGTCCGCAATGTCGCGGTCGAGCTCGTTGAGCACCTTGAGAATATCGCCCAGCAGCCAGTTGGAGACAGCCTTCGGCTTACAGCCGCCAATCCGGAGGCATTCGTCAAAGAACCGCGCGCGCGTCGCGCTCTCGACCAGGATACCCGCGTCGTAAGCCGGCAGCCCCAGCTCTTCGGTATAGCGGCGGTATTTCGCCCCTGGCAGCTCCGGCATCTCCTCACGATACCGCTGCAGCTCTTCGTCCGTAACAATGATGGTCATCAGATCCGGCTCGGGGAAATACCGATAGTCCTGCGCGTCCTCCTTCGTACGCATGACGGTGCTCTGCCCCTTGACGTCGTCCCAGCGGCGCGTCTCCTGCTCGACGGTGCCGCCGCGCTCGAGAATGTGAATCTGACGCTTGGCCTCAAACTCGATCGCCCGATAGGCAGCGCTGAAGGAATTGACATTTTTCATCTCGCAGCGGGTGCCGAACGCAGTCTCCCCGCGCCGCCGGACAGAAACGTTGACGTCGCAGCGAATGGATCCCTCCTGCATCTTGCAGTCGGAAATATCGAGATATTGCAGGATCTGCTTGAGCATCTCCAGATACGCCTTCGCCTCCTCCGCCGAACGCAGATCCGGCTCAGAAACGATCTCAATCAGCGGCACGCCGCAACGGTTATAGTCCACGAGGGAACCGCCAAACTCTTCTTCGTGCTGCAGCTTTCCTGCGTCCTCCTCGATGTGGATGCGGGTCACGCCGATGCGCCGTGTCTGCCCGCCGACCACAATATCGAGATGGCCGTTTTCACACAGCGGAATATCAAACTGCGAAATCTGATAGGCTTTCGGCAGATCAGGATAGAAATAATTCTTGCGGTCCTGCTTGCAGACCTGGTTAATCTTGCAGTCAAGCGCCAGCCCCATGCGGGTGGCGTATTCGACGACCTTCTTGTTCAAAATGGGCAGCGTCCCCGGCATACCGGTACACACCGGGCAGCAGTGCGAATTCGGCTCCCCGCCGAATTCATTCTTGCATCCACAGAAAATCTTTGTCGCCGTGGACAGCTCGGCATGGGTCTCCAGGCCGATGACCACTTCGTAATCCATTTCGTTTCTCATTGCCTTTGCCTCCTCTTATTTCACC
Source organism: Candidatus Tabaqchalia intestinavium (assembly GCA_904420005.1). Classification (GTDB taxonomy): domain Bacteria; phylum Bacillota; class Clostridia; order Oscillospirales; family CAJFTT01; genus Tabaqchalia; species Tabaqchalia intestinavium. The sequence continues at coordinate 8,656 of CAJFTT010000027.1, forward strand.
GCGGCCACGCCGAATGCGCCGGTCGCAGTTTCGTAAGCCTTGCCGACACCCAGCAGCGTCTTTTCACTGAACTTCGCACCGATGAGCTGCAGACCGATCGGCAAACCGTTCTTGGCCCGACCACAGGGCTGCACCATCGCAGGCAGACCGGCGATATTGACCGGCACCGTGCACAGGTCAGCGGCATACATTTTCAGCGGGTCGCCGATCCGTTCGCCGAGGCGGAACGCCGTACTCGGCGCGGCGGGCGTGAGGATGACGTCGCAGTCGGCGAACGCAGCGTCAAATTCCGCCGCGATCCGCTGCTGCGTCAATTTAGCCTTTTTATAATACGCATCATAGTACCCGGAGCTGAGCACGAAGGTTCCCAGCATGATGCGGCGCTTGACCTCGCGGCCGAAGCCTTCACTGCGCGTGGTCTCGTAAAGATCAATGAGATTGTCAAACTCCGCCGCGCGGTAACCGTATTTGATGCCGTCATAACGCGCGAGGTTGGAGGACGCCTCCGCAGAAGAAATGATATAATACGCAGGCAAAGCATAGTCGGTGCTGGGCAGGGAAATCTCCTTGAGCACCGCGCCCTGCCGCCGCAGCTCTTCCGCCGCCGCGAGCACCGCCGTCTTGACCTCTTCTTCGATGCCCTCGCCGAAGTATTCCTTGGGCAAACCGATGGTCATGCCTTGCACGCTGGCGTCCAGATTGCCATACACCGGCGCATATTCCCGCCGGGCGCTCGTCGCGTCACGCTCGTCATGACCGCAGATGACGTCATAGAGCATCGCCACGTCGTCCACCGAACGGCCGAGCGGCCCGATCTGATCCAAAGAGCTGGCAAACGCGATCAGCCCGTAACGGGACACGGCGCCGTAAGTCGGCTTGAGGCCAACGACACCGCAGCAGCCGGAAGGCTGGCGGATGGAGCCGCCCGTGTCAGAGCCCAGCGTCACATAGGCCTCCCCCGCCGCGACCGCGGCCGCGGAGCCGCCCGACGAACCGCCGGGGATGTAGTCGAGATTCTGCGGATTCTTTGTGGGGCCGAAATACGACGTCTCGCAGGAGGACCCCATGGCAAATTCATCCATATTGAGCTTGCCCAGCACCACCATATGATTGGCGTAGATTTTCTCCATGACGGTCGCGTTATAGGGCGGCACAAAATTATGCAGCATTTTGGACGAGCATGTCGTGCGCAGCCCCTTGGTGCAGATGTTGTCCTTGATGCCGATCGGCACGCCTGCCAGCGGCGGCAGACTTTCCCCCGCCGCGCGCAGGCGGTCGGTTTCCTCCGCCGCGGCCAGGGCCTTCTCTCCATCGAGCGTGACGTACGCATGCACCTTGTCCTCTGTCGCCTGGATCCGGCTGAGCACGGATTGCGTCGCTTCCACGCTGCTGCATTCGCCGCGGCGCAGCTTTTCGGACAGCGCGGAGGCTGTCAGTTCAAACAATTCCATCTTTTTTACCTCCCGCTTTTATTCGACGATTTTCGGCACCAGGAAGCAACCCGCTTCCTGCGAAGGCGCATTGGCGAGAATCGCCTCGCGCTCCATGGACGGACGAACCTCGTCCTCCCGCAGCTGCATGGCGTTGTCCACGCTGACCTCAAGGGCGCCGTCAATGGCAGGCAGATGCTCCACCATCTCCACGATGCCGCTCATCTCCTGTTCAAACTGCGCTGCTTCCTCTTGGCTCACCTTGAGGCGCGCCAGCTTCGCGATATGCTGAATATCAAAGTCCTTCATTCGTTGGCACCTTCCTTTTCCTCATTTTCCTCTTGATTTTCTTCCCCTTCTGCAATCATGCGGCGAAATGCCGCCTCATCCAGGATGGGGATTCCCAGCTGCTGCGCTTTGGTCAGCTTGGAACCGGCCTCCTCCCCCGCCAGCACAAAGCTGGTCTTTTTGGAGACGCTGGACGAAGTTTTGCCGCCGTATTGCTCAATGAGCGCGCTGGCCTCCTCGCGCGTGAAGCTCGGCAATGTCCCGGTCAGCACAAATGTTTTCCCAGCAAAGCGCAGATCCGTCGGCGCGGCCTCGCCGCTCTCCATCGATACCCCGCCGCGTTTGAGCTCTCGCAGCAGATGATCCGTCTGCGGGAGGGAGAAATATTCCAGCAAACTCTCCGCCATAATCCCGCCCACCTCGTCCACCGAGGTGAGCGCGTCAGCATCGGCCGCGCGCAGGTTCTCCATCGTACCGAACCGGGCCGCCAGCAGCTTGGACGTGCGCGCCCCGATATGCCGGATCCCCAGCGCGAACAGCAACCGCGCGAGGCCCGCCGAACGGGAGGCGTCAATGGCGGAAAGCAGATTCTGGATGGATTTCTCCTTGAAATGCTCCAAGCCTTCTAGGTCGGAAGCCTGCAGGAAATACAAATCGGCCGGCGAACGCAGACGTCCCTTCTCCACCAGCTGCGTGATGTTGGCGGGCCCCAGGCCTTCGATATCCATCGCTTGTTTGGACGCAAAATGGAACAGATGCCGCAGCAGCTGCGCGGGACATTCCGAATTCGTGCAGCGAACGACCGGTTCCTCCGGATCGGCAAACACGCGCGCGCCGCAGGAAGGGCAGGTCTGCGGCATCTGGAATTCCTGCTCCGTTCCATCGCGCAGCTCCCGCACCGGCTCGAGCACTTCCGGGATGATGTCGCCCGCTTTCTGCACCAGCACCGTATCCCCGATGCGGATATCCTTGTCGCGGATGAAATCACGGTTATGCAGCGTGGCGCGGGATACCGTCGTCCCCGCGAGCGTCACCGGCTCGAGAATCGCCAGCGGCGTCAAGGCGCCGGTACGCCCGACATTCACCTGAATCTCCAGCAGCTTCGTGCGCTTTTTGTCAGGCGGATATTTATAGGCGACGGCCCACTTGGGAAATTTGCTGGTGCTGCCGATCGCGGCGCGCTGAGAAAAGGCGTCTACTTTGACGACCGCGCCGTCAATGTCATAGGGCAGCTGCCCCCGGCTGTCGCCGATTTCCTCGATCGCGCTGCGGATCTCCTCCGCCGTACGGCAGCGACGATGCAACACCACGGGGAACCCTTCAGACAACATGAGCTGATGGCCAGCCCAATGAGACTCGATCTGCCTGCCGGTGAGCTGCTGAATGTTAAAGCACAAAATGCTCAGCCCCCGCTGCGCGGTGATTCTCGCGTCCAGCTGCCGCAGGGAACCGGCCGCCGCGTTGCGCGGATTCTTGAACGTCGGCTTCTCCTCGTTCTCCTGCAGGGCGTTGAGCCGCAGGAAGCTCTCGCGCGGCATATAGACCTCCCCGCGGACCTCCAGAAACGGGAGTGGATCCGGCAACTGCTTCGGGATGTCGGCAATGGTGCGCAGGTTATCCGTCACGTCCTCGCCGATCACGCCGTCGCCCCGTGTCGAGCCGCGCACGAACACCCCGTTTTCATATTCGAGGCTGACGGACAGGCCGTCGATTTTCGGCTCGACCACAAACTGCACATCGGGGAATTGCGTCAGCATCTTCGCAACGAACTCTTCCACTTCCTCCGCGCTGAACACATCCTGCAGGCTCTCCATCGGCACCGTGTGCCGCACCTGCCGGAAGCCGTCCCGCGCCCGGCCTCCCACCTTCTGCGTCGGGGAATCGGGCGTTACCCAATCGGGATGTTCCCGCTCCAGTTGCTTGATCCGGCGCATCAATGCGTCGTATTCAAAATCGGAAATCTCGGGATTGTCTTCATTATAGTACTTCTCATTGTGGTACAGCGCCTGCCGCACCAGCTCGAGATAGGACTCTTTCTCCTCCACACAATGCCCCCTTTGGGTTTTTCTTCGTTATTATACCAAAATTACGCAGGAATGGAAAGAGGCAAGCAAACTTTTCTGCTGTTTTTCTCTCGCAAGCGCCTCCAAGACATGGAGCCGCCGCCCAACCGGTTAATCCCGCCAAAGAGCCTTTGATAAGCCAAGCCGCCCCGGTCTGCGCCGGGACGGCTTGGTTTGATTATTTCCTATAGGACGCGGTTAAAACAGTTTTTCCAGATCGGCGCACAGCTCATCGGCGATTTCTTCATCCGGTGCCTCCGCCAGCACACGAATTCCGCCGCCGCGTTTGAACGGGCGGATATAAATCGCGCCGCCGTCCCGCTGGACGCGCACGCCTTCGACGCTGTCGATCCGGTTGTCCACGCCCATCAACCGCCGCACCGCTTCATGGGTGTCGCATTCGAGCACGATGTCGCGCGCCTTGACGGCAAACTGCGGAATTTCGCCGTTGAACGCATCCAGCGTGATGCCCCGCTTTTTCAGATACGCCAGCAGGCGTACCGCACCCGCCGCGGCATCGCGCAGATAAAATTGCTCCGCCGCCACTTCCCGCGCGGCCCGATCGCAATCATCCGCCGGGCAATAGGCATACCGCAGCACCCGCTGACGATACCGCTCGGCGAGCTTCTCCAATACGGCAGGCGCATCGGCCGGCGCCGCGACATCGCATCCTCCTGCGAAGGAAATCACCGCCTGCATGGCGAGCATCCGGCCCTCGGAAATGAATTCCCCAGTTTCCGTAAACGCCGTCAAGCTGCGCCCGGACAGGCCCAAATGCAGCTTGAGCGCGCCATCCTGCTTGACAGCCCCGAGGTTGTCGAGCAGCCGCTGCGTGAAGCGCATGAGGTCGCCGCGCGACGCGTCGAGATCATAACGCACCCCGTCCAACCCCGCCGGCGCGAATTTTTCCAGACTCGCGGCATAAAACAGCTCCATTCCGCGCATGGGCAGCTCTTCGCGGTAGTCCTCAAAGCCGCAGCGGGCATATTCAGCACTACGCAGGCAGCCCTCAATTTTGCGTTCTTCTTTGCGCGTGAGCGGCAGTCCGTCCGCGCCGCACAGGCGCAGGGAAGTGCGGTTGCCCGCGCTGTCGCAATAGACACCGGCATCCGCGCCAAGCGTGCGCACGGCATAGGACAGCATCGCTTCCCAGGTCGTGCCGAGATTGACGACTTCCCCGCCTGCCGACTGGATACCGGAAACAAGAGCCTTCTTATAAATCTGGGATGCAAGGCTGCCATCGTCCGCCACTGCGACGCGACCGCGGCTCTTGACCGTTGCGAGCGCCTGCCCCACGCAAGCGCACAAGCCGGTTGTCATCTCGACGCCGCTCTCCCCTGTTACGCCGTCGTCGTCAAACACGCCGGGGCGCACATTTCCCCATTTGACATTGCTGCCAGCGCGTGTATTTTCCTCCACGCATTTGTCCGGCCACACCCGGACATTCGGGCTGACGCAGGCCTGCACGCCTACCCTAGCGTGGCTGCCGAGCACGGAGCCTTCGAACATCGCGCCGCCGCTCTCCACAGACGCCCCATGGCAGATCACCGCGCCGCGCACTTCCGCCTTATTGCCGACATACGCGCCCGGCAGCAGCACGGAATGGCGCACACTGGCGTCGTCTCCGACATAGCAATTGTCGTCAAGCACAACGTTCGGGCCGATTTCGGCATAGCGCCCAATTCGCACATTGCGCCCGATATAAGCCGGCGCATGGATGGTATACTCCCCGGCAGGCAGCTTTTCCTTATGGTAAATCCCTTCGGTGCGTTCCGCCTCAATGCGGCAATTCACCTCCCCCGCCAGCATATCGGCCTGGCAGGAAAGATAGGTCGAAACATCGCCGATATCGCACCAATAGCCCTCCGACTGGAACCCGAAAATCGGCAGATGCTTGGACAGCATGAGCGGGAACAGATCCTGCGCGAAATCGAACGGTTTCCCCTGCGGGATCAGGCGCAGCACGGAAGATTGCAGGACATAAATGCCGGTGTTGGCCATGTTGGTGACAGCCTGCGTCCAGTTGGGCTTCTCCACAAACCGCTCCACCCGTCCCTGCGCGTCGCACACCACAACGCCATATTCCCGCGGATCGGTCACATCTGCCAGCACAAGCGTAGCTTGCGCCTTTTTCTGACGGTGGAACGCAATGGCCTCCTCCAAGTCGATGTCACACAGCGCATCTCCGCTGATGACGACGAAATCGCCCCCGCCGAGATATTCTTCCGCATTCTTGACGCTGCCCGCCGTTCCCAGCGGCGCGTCCTCCTCGATGAATTGCAGCTGCATCCCCTTATAGGGATGCTGGGTGAAATACTCCACAATTTCTTGTGGGAGATATTTGAGCGTCAGAGCCGCCTCCGTGATGCCGTTGCGGCACAGCAAATCCAGAATATATTCCACCGTGGGACGGCCGCACAGCCTCGTCAGGGGTTTGGGGGTGTCACAGGTCAGGGGGCGCAGACGCGTGCCCTCGCCGCCGCACATGATGATCGCTTTCATAGGAATTTCAAAAGCCTCCCTTTGCTTTTTCTTTTAGTATTCACGGCGGCTGGCGCGTTATGACAAAAAGGAACGCACCGGCAGGATTTGCCAGCGCGTTCCTTCCCATGCGGGATCTGCGCGAAAGTCGTAAGAGCCTACTTTCGACGCAAGCACCCGCAGCCAACCTTGCCATTGGGGAACGAGGAGCAACACAGGGCAGGCTGCATTTCTCTCGTAGCCGGGCGCCAGCCCAGCCGCCTCATCAGCCTTGCGGGCCCCCCGTTTCTCTCGAAAAACTTCGCGAGTCCGGCAGCAAAAGAGAATGGATATAAGCAGAGCGGCAGCGCAATGGTAGACAGGCATCCGCCTGTGCGGCATCGCCGCTCGTGTCCACACCCCGGCGCGTTGTCCTTTCTTCACCCAGGGTATCAAACGGTTGGAACATTAATAGTTGCAGTTATCCTCTTTGCAGTCGCTGTAAGAATTATTGTTCTGCTTTTGCTGTTTGGAATTCTGGCCTTTCGCATTCTGGCCTCTGGAATTCTGGTTCGGCTGGCGCGAATTTTGCCCCTTCATATTCTGGCTGTTCTGTTTCTGGCTCATTCAGATGCACATTCCTTTCCTTTTCATTTTTTGCATCATGGTGCAAAGCACGTTCTGCAGTCATTATTCTTCTCCAAATCGCCGCTACTATGCCCTGCGCACCGCTGTTTCAATTTTCCAACAAACCGCTGGACGCGATATAATCTGTGATCTGTTTGAAGATCGGTCCTGCGGAGGACGTCCCGGAACGTCCATCCTCCACCATGACGATGATGGTATACTGCGGATCATGCGCGGGATAAAAGCCCGCGAGCCATGTTTGCAGCACTTCCCGATCCCCGTCGAGAATGCCAGTTTGCGCGGTGGAGGTTTTTCCAGCAGACTGATATTCCGCCGCCTGATATTTTTTCAAATCCCCAAGCGTGAACACAGCGGCCATATTCTCCTGCACAATCTCCGACGTGCGCTGGGATATGATCCGCTCGCCCGTATCCTGCGGCGTGCTCTCCACCAGATTCTGCTGCGCATTCACTTCCCCTATCACCAGCCGCGGCTGCACCAAGACGCCGTCATTCGCGACAGCGTTGACCGCAACGGCAACCTGCAGCGGCGTGGCCAGCAGCGTCCCCTGCCCGATGGCGAGATTGGCCAATGCAGCAGGCGGGATCAAATCCTCTTCGCTCGGCAGGATGCCCGCTTTGGAGGCAATGCCCGGCGCGAGCGTAATGCTTTGGCCAAACAAGAACTTCTTTGCGGTCTCGAGCAGCTTTTCACGACCGATCTCCTGCGCAAGATGGATGAAATAGGGGTTGCAGGAACCAACCAACGCCTGTTGCAAATTCACTACGCCATGCCCTTCTTCCTCATGGCAATGAATCCGCTGGCTGCCCAAATCAATATATCCTGGACAATCATAGGAAAAATCCGTACTGATGCCGCACTCCAACGCAGCGCAGGTCACGATAATTTTGAAAACCGATCCCACATTGTAAGCGGAAAGCGCCCGGTTGAGCAAGGGGGAATTTTCGTCCTCGAGGCTGGCCGCGATATCATTTTGATCAAAGGTCGGAGCGCTGCACATGGTGACGATATCCCCGTCCGTTCGCATGACGATTGCCGCGCCCTTTACCTCTGCCATGCATTCTTCCACATATTTTTGCAGCTCGCGATCAAGCGTCAGCACAACCCCGCCCGCCGCGTCGGATAAGCTATTGAACACCTCCGGCTGCACACCGCTGAGCTGCCGTCCCACAGCATCCACCGTGAAGCGCATTTCCAGTTCCCCGGAGTTCTCCGACAAGACATCGTTATACGCCGCCTCCAGCCCGGTATAGCCAGTCTCTGTCACGCTGGTGGGATAACCGATCAGATGGGCCGCGGTACCGCTGTAACGGACCGGCACGCGGAAAGAAAACACACTCTCCATCAACGCCTCAAAATTGGCTTGGAAAACAAAGGGCCGGCCTTTCTGCGCAAGCTCCACCAGGCTCTCGAAATCGCTTTTGGCAACGCGGCGCATATCCTGGACAAATTGTTCCGTATTCTGCGGCAAAACCGCGAAGCCCACATATTCACTTTCCTCATTGACAAGCGGCTGCATATTTCGATCATAGATCGTACCGCGCGCATCCGCCCCGTGTATCAAAACGGTGCTTTTCTGCGTGGCTGCCTGCTGATAGGCATCCGTCGTCGTGAGACTAATCAAACGAAACGCAAGCAGCAAAAAAAACGCTAAAAGCATGGAAAACACGCCAATAATTCTGGCCGGCTTGACCTGCATTTTCATTCCTCCCTTTTGCTCGCCGAGCGCGAGTTCCCTGTCGTTCTTTTTATTATGGGAGTGTTACCCTAACGCTATTCGCAGGCAAAAAGAAATATCATGTGGAACGAAAAAAGGGATTGACATTTGTATCAACGTTTGCTATAATACTTTCTGCTATGCGGCTGTGGTGAAACTGGCAAACACGTACGTTTGAGGGGCGTATGACTTTCGTCTTACCGGTTCAAGTCCGGTCAGCCGCACCAGTCCGAGTGTTCATATGAATACTCGGACTTTTTTATATATTTAAATGGTACCCTTGGAACAAATGGTTAGATTCTCAGATTGAAAATTCGCTCGTCATACTCTTGCCTTTTTTGCACCGGCATGATACAATGAAACCATTCTCACAAGGAGGAATGTGCATGGAAACAAAAGTCCTCGTGACGGCCGACAGCACATGTGACCTGCCGGTTGAACTGTGCGAACGGTTTGGAATTGCCAAGATCGGTCTTTGGGTCGGTTTTGGGGAAAAGATGATGCAGGATGATGGTTCGCTTAGCTCGCGGGACGTTTATGACTATTATGCGAAAACGGGCAATCTGACCAAGTCGGCTGCATTGTCGATTCAGGAATATACAGATTTTTTCAAACGCTTCACAGATGAAGGATATGAAGTGGTGCATGTCAATATCAGCGCCGAACTGTCCTCCACCCATCAAAACGCCGTGCTTGCGGCGCAATCGTTGCCTGGCGTCTCTGTGATTGATTCTCGTCATCTTTCTTCGGGGCAGGGACTGGTGGCGATCAAATGCGCGACGCTCGCGCAGGAGGGCAAGTCTGCCGCGGAGATCAAGGAAATTGTTGATCAATATAAACACCGCGTCAGCACCAGCTTTGTGCTCGATACGTTGCAATATATGGCACGCGGTGGGCGCTGCTCCGCGATGACGGCTTTCGGCGCTAATCTGATGAAGATTAAACCCACTATTATCATGCCGGATGGGAAACTCATTGTGGGGAAAAAGTACCGTGGCAAACTTGCAAATTGCTTGAAAGAATATGTTTCCGATACCCTGACAGCGGATCGTGAGTACGAGCTGGACCGGATCTTTATCACGCATTCCGGTGTGGACGATCCGCAGATTCTGGAAGATATGAAAGCACAGATTCTTTCGTTGGTTCCATTCCGGGAAGTGCATATCACCCAGGCAGGGATTACGGTTTCCACACATTGCGGCCCCAATACAGTCGGCATTCTGTTTGTCACCAAGTGATGTTCCTGATAATAAAATAAAGCGGGTACGTTGCCTAAGGGCAACGTACCCGCTAGATGAAGTTCTGCTTGCGTATGGCTAGGCGCAAAATTCTGTGGCATCCTTGACGTGAGTTCGCTTATTGTCCCGAGGTTGTCTGAAACCAGGAAGAAAAGAATTTTACCGCAAATCCCTGCCCGTTTTACCTGCTTTGTAAGACGATTTTTGCAAACAAGCGAAGCAGAATGGATCGAATTTTAATAACGAGGTGTGGCTCAGTTTGGTAGAGCGCCTGGTTTGGGACCAGGATGCCGCAGGTTCGAATCCTGTCACCTCGACCAGTACGGGTGTTCTTATAGGAACTGAGATGGTTTCTATAAGGGCACCCGTATTTTTATTGCGATGTAATCTTATTCACGAAAGATAAAGACCTCCTTAACTTGCAATGGACGCGGGCTCATATCCGACCAAAACGCCTTTGCGGGTTTGCATAACAACCTTTGGAGCATCCAGCGGCAGTATGTCCGGGATGTCAAAAGCGCCAACACAGTTATAGTGGATTACCAGCTTCTGCCTTGTGATGCCCGAATGTTTTTCCGCCTGATGCACCTCAATATGGTCGATCAGCTCATTGAGCATAAGAGGCGTCAGCTTTTTTGCCCTGGTGTATTTGCGGACAGACGCAATAAAATGCTCGGTGTTGTCCACTTTCTCTTTCATTGCATCGAGGGATTTTTGAAGCTGATCGACCCGCCCCACAATTTCATGTTGCTCCGCTTCATACTTTGATGAGAGCTTTACAAAACGCTCGTCGGAAATTTTCCCTGAGACATTATCCTCGTAGATATGCTCGAAAAGCGTATCCAATTCCTTATTTCGCTCCATCAAAGCCTTCAGCTCTCCCTGCAAAATCCGTTGATCCCGTTCCACTACCTCTCTGGAAAAGTTCGCCACAGCCTGCGTAAATTCCGTCTCGTATTTACAGGCAAAGCGCGTCAGCCTGCGGATTTCTCCCAGCACAACCTGCTCCAGAAAATCCACCCGGATATAATGTGTTGAGTCACAGCATTTCCGTTTTCCCATGTTGTAGCCCGGACAGTTAAAATACTGAATGGCAGGATTGCGCTGATTAAAATGGAAATGGAGATTCCGGCCGCAATCGGCGCATACCAACAGCCCGGAAAACATGTTGCGTTCTCCATCTGCTGTTTTTCGCTTGCGAACTTTGCCACGCATTTTTTGAAGCATGGCAAAAGTATCCCTGTCCCGGATTGGTTCATGCACATCTTGAAAGACCAGGATATCTTCCGGATCATTTTTAATCCGTTTTTTGTTTTTGAAGGACTTGGAATGGGTTTTGAAATTGATGACGTCCCCGCAGTATTCCTGCAATCCCAGGATTTTTGAGATTGTAGAAGAACGCCAGAGATATGGATCGGTTTTTTGTCCCCTGTTCGGCTTGCGTATGCCTTTGCTGACGGCATACGCCGCCGGGGTCAAAATTTTTTCCTCACTGAGCATTGTAGCAATTTGCTCTGTGCCGTATCCCGAAAGTGCCAATGTATCAATATGCCTAACAACCTTGGCGGCTTCTTCGTCTACGATCCAGAAATCCGGATTTGCCGGATCCTTTATGTACCCATAGGGGGGCGGGCTCAGCGGGATGCCGGCCGTACCTTTGACCCGGTTGCTGGCACGCCGTTTCCGGCTAATATCCCGTGCGTACCATTCGTTGAACACGTTTTTGATAGGGACCAGTTCATCTTCCCCCTCAAAGGTATCCACATTGTCCGACACCGCCACCAGGCGGATATCATGCTCCGGGAAAAAATATTCCATCAGCCTTCCAACCTCAACATAGTTCCTTCCCAAACGGGATAAATCCTTGACGAAAACGGCGCCGGCTTTCCCCAGCTTCAGCTCTTCCATCATCCTGTTGAATTCAGGTCTGTCCATGGTAACGCCGGTAATACCGTCATCATAAAAGTGGACAAGCTTTGTATATCCCTTCTGCGTAGCTGCTTTGGCGAGCAGCTTTTGCTGGTTTGTAATACTGTAGCTATCACCTTCTACATCATCGTCTTCCCGGGACAGCCTTTCATATAAGAAGGCAACTTTGTCCCGGCGTGTATTTCTACTATTTGACTGTTTCATACAACCTCCTTCCCGCAGTCAAATAAACAGTACCTATAGTACCGGCTGCTTACCTGCTCTCCGCTTCGCTGCACATCAGTCTCCATAAAGACGCGCCCAGGGTCCTGCCTTCCGCTTTGAAAACAGGCTGGACGAGAACCTGTACTTTGTCAAACAGATAGGACTGTTCCTGTGACAGCATTGCTTCTATTTCTGTGCTTTCCAATTGCTTGCTCATCTGTACAAGACACCTCCCTGTAAAAGCCATGCGGTTCCGTACAACTGAACAAGCTGGGCTGTGCAGCCGGCTACCATCAGTATATCCAGAACCGTGATTTTGTCAAGTTTCGTTTTTACTGCATGGTGCGGATTTTTTTGGGCCCCATCCGCGGGGATATCCTGTAACGGTTGACGTTTCTCATGAAGGAAGACCGCTTCGCCGGGCTGCCATGCAGTGCATCCGACGGCCGCAGACGCGGCGCCGCATGAGCCTTTGCGGCAAGTCTCATTTTCCGGATCATCGCAGCCGCTGCTTGTCACACAGCGGATTGTCGCATATCTGCGCCGCTCCCCGAATGGGTTTTACAGGATACTACCATGATGCCCGGAGGCATGTTTGTCAAGGTGCATTTTATATATGACAAATACAAGGGCACCGGCCTGAAACGGGAGTACGATGCGCTCATCGACCTGCAAAGGATTGTCAAACGGCTGTGGGAAACCTTCCCTTTGCTGATTCAGCAGTTAAACGAATACGACGATCGAAAGCTGGTCGAAACTGCCGGAAAGCTGTACGGCGTACTCAAAAAGTACGACTATATCGGGGTAAAAAGCTATGACGCCCTTTGCAGCGCGCTGAAGGCTCTGGAGGATATGCTCCCCCACGAGAATACCATCGAAGCCGCCGCATTGGGGCGCCTGATGAACCGTGTGCGGATGGGCTACTATCCCACAGACCTTGCACATGTGCAGATGATTAAAAGAGCTTTGGTATTCCCGGAAGAAGCGGTGAACCTGATCGACCCATGCTGCGGGGAAGGGCTGGCGCTTGCTGCCCTGGCGGCTGGGGAAAATGCCGTGACCTACGGCGTCGAACTGGATGAAGTCCGCGCAGAGGAAGCCCAAACCCATTTGAAGCGCGTCGGCTTCGGCAGCTTCTTTCATTCCCGGATCAGTCTGGGCGCCTTCCAGTGCCTTTTCCTGAACCCGCCGTATCTGTCGGTTGGCAGCCGGCGCATGGAAAAAGCGTTCCTGGCGGACAGTATGCGCCTGCTGGCGGACGGTGGACTGCTCATTTACATTATCCCATATTACCGGGCCATGCCGGACGTCTGCCGTGTGCTGTGCGAAAATTTTGAAAACCTTCGGGTGTTCCGCTTTACCGGCAAGGAATTCGACCGCTTCAAGCAGGCCGTTTTTCTCGGGACACGGAAACCACGGACGGAGGAACCGAAAAAGGCGCAGCGGCTGGCCGAATTTATACTGCTGCCTGAAAACCTCCCGCCGCTGAGTGAGCTGCCGGAACAAATCTATTCTCTTCCGGCTGCTGAAAAGCCGATAGAAGTGTTCAAGGGCGAAAAATTCAACGTGGCGGAACTGGCCGTACAGCTGAAAAGCTCGAAAAGCATCCAGCGTCTGTTTGAAAACCGGACATTGGATAACAGGCAGCGCCGGCCACTGCTCCCGCTGAATCTTTCCCAGATCGGTTTAGTAGGAGCCAGCGGACTGATGAACGGTCTGGTGGAATGCGATACGCCCCATGTCATAAAAGGACGGATCGTAAAAGAAAAGATAACCAAATTCGGGGACGAAGACGTCTACGGGAAAGTGAAGATACGGGAAATCACCTCGAACCGGCTGATTTTCAATATCTTGACGCCTGACGGCTACCAGTCTCTCGGTTAAATCAAAACAGAAAGGACTTGAACGACCATGAAAAAACAACCCAAACCCTTGACCGAACAGGAAAGCGCCTTTGCAGCGGAGCATCACGGCCTGATATTCCGCTAAACAAAAAGCAGCGCTGGAATATCCCTTTGCCGCTGATGAAATCGAATGGCGCGTTTTGCTCACCACAAAGGATAAAGCAAAAGGCCAGGTGGCCGCTTATGTGGATTCCCGGGCGATACAGGACCGTTTGGATACGGTCCTCGGCCGGGAAAACTGGCAGAACCGGTTTTGCACAGTCCCCGGTAAGGACAATGCGAGTACCGCCCATATCTGCGAAATTGCTATTTATTGTGCTGAACGCGGAGAATGGATTTCTAAAAGCGACGGGGCCGGAAGCACGGATATAGAGCCGATTAAAGGCGGCCTTTCCAACGCGTTCAAGCGTGCCGCTTCCATGTGGGGCATTGGCCGGTATCTGTATAACCTGAAAAACATCTGGATCCCCTTGAAGGATGGAAAGTACATCCCGAACGATCAGCTCCCTCTGTTGGCAAAACAGTACAACCGGTTTGTGTCACAGTACCTTTCTGCAGGTAACCAGACCGGCGGAAAAAAGCAAGCGGCTCCGGCAGCCCAAACTGCCCCGGCGCTTCAAACGGTTCAGCAAAAGGAAGCCCCACCTGCACAGGGGCGGTTTTCCCAGCAGAAGCAGCCGGTTGCGGAAGACGCCTGGACTGTTACCAAACTACAGGTTTCCAAAGGCGGCAGCGGTGCGCAGACACTGATTACCGCGCAAAAACCGACCGGAGAATCCGTAACCGGATATATCCGAGGCGAAGCTCCGCTGAAAACCGGACAAAACATTTGTGACCTGAAAATCACGAAGAAGACCTCGCCTATGAGTACCATGGAAAACTTTATCGCTGTGCAGGAAAAGACAGAGGGAATTATCGGGAAATTCTTTTACTATTCAACCTCCAATATCCTGATTGAACGCAGCAAATTCATTGAAATCGGCCAGTCCTTCGGTTTGCCGAAATACAAACCAGTGCGGGAATCCAAATCCGGCGCTTACCGAAATGCCACCACCGCAATCAAAGACCGCATTCAAGTAAAAGACGGCAGCGGCACGCAGGTATACCGGATTTATTGTCGGGACAACAAAAAAGAAGACGCCACCCACATTTACCGCGAGCTTGTTAAAGAAACGCTCGGCTCCCGCACCAACGATTACAAGAAACTCGCCAACATCATTTTCGACAAGGAGACGGAGACGGTTTTCTGTGATAATGAAGTATTTGACGCCGATGTGGATGTGCGGGAATACTGCCGGCGGGCGATGGAGCTTTACGACCGGCTTTGCACCTGCTACACCACCGACCATGTGGAATCGGTGATCCAAGACCAGCTCGACCGGATGCAGGCGAATAAAATCAGCATTCATGGAAACCTATACTTTATCCCCAATCCATATCTGCCCCTGCTGAATGCGCTGGAGGATTATATCGACGCCATCAGCAAACATAACCTTAACAGCGGCTTGGTGATGAGCAACAGCATGTTTGTGGTGGACGACGAGCGCCAGCGCCAGAAAATGACCGACGAGTTTTATGCCAATTACAAACGGGATATTGCATTCTACCAGCAGCGTATACAGCACTTTATCGACAACGGTTGTGATTCTAAGGCGGTCATCAGCCGCTGGATTCAGAAAATCCAGGGGCTTGAGCAGAAAAAGAAAACCTATGAGGATGTTTTGAAACGGCAGCTCGACGATCTGGATAAAGATTTTGCACTCCTTCAGAGGTAGTGTCAAGAAATTTTCGCAAAATGGTTTGCAGACCTTGGCATAAGAGAAGTCAGCCAGCAATGGATGCGTCCACAACGGAAGCCTCCAGGTGCTTCATGTTCATGTACTTTTTGTTGCCCCATTGGGTGCCG
>CAJFTT010000028.1 GCA_904420005.1 Candidatus Tabaqchalia intestinavium
AAGGAGGTCTTTTTTTCTCCAATTGACGCTTTCGCTTTGCCTCCTCCACCGGCACGGCCGGTGGTTGCCTCGCCAAAACGAGCAAACGGATTTTTTCCGTTTGCTCGTTTTTATGTTCAATATCTGTCATACTAAAAGTGAGGCGGGAAAAACACCGACAGAAACCGAGGCAGGAAAAGACAGAACAGGAGTACGGAGGAAGAACGGAAGCAGGCCGAAACAGTCGGAAGATTCCCGACCTTGCCGCCTGACGAAACTTCGAACCTTTCGTCGGGCAGGTGCTGCGGGCGGCGTCCCCTTATAAGAGGGCGCCGCTTTTTTGCATTTTTAAGAGAGTTCATCATCTGTCATATTAAAGATAGAGATTTGAATGATGAAAGGAGTGGAAAAGCAGCAGCCTGCCTTGACGATAAAGGCGGCTAAAGGGTTCGAAGAACAGCAGCCTGTCCAGACGGATAATGGCGGCAAACGGTTCGAAGAAGCAGCGACCTGTCCAGACGATATGGCGGTAACTGGTTCGAAGTCAGCACAGCAAGCCCGAAAAGGCTGTGCGTCTCTCCCGCCAGAAGCGGGAGAGACGAGCGACACTGGTAGCCGCGGGAGCGGCGTACCGTGGAGCGAACATGGGCAGAACGATTACCCGGAGATTTCGAAAAAATCGCCGGGTAAACGGAACTGCCAGCGGCAGTGGAGTGGAATTTTTAGAAGGCCTCGACGGCCTTCTAAAAATTAAGAAAAGCCCATGAAATCGGGAAAACAGCACCGGGAAGCTGTCTAAAAAATCTCGTCAACGTGCCCAACAAAATTAGAGGGTGAAGCGCGCCTTTTTTTCGAGAGGTGAAAAATGAAACATAAATCTATGGAGCGGCAGGTATTGCTGGGCATTGTTTGAACTATATGAATAAAATAAAGAATGTTTTGTTGAAAAACAGTCGATTTTAAGATAAAATATAAGCAGTTATCTACAAATGAATCGGATGCCAAGAGGTGAAAAAGAAAATGAAAGAAATTAAAGTCCAAATTAATCCTTGTCTGGAATTAATGAATAGTATTCTCTTAACAAGTAGATATAATGAGTTAACTAAGCCTTACATTGGGTATGGGCTTATGACAGATACAGAAAATGAATATACCTACTCAATAAAATCTTTTTTTCAAAATTATAAAAATCATAAAATCTATGAAGTTATCGAAAATATGATACCCCATGGTTTTACTTTTTCACGGCCTGTGGAAATAGCTTTGTCATTAGATAGCAGGGATCTTTCTATTCGGTTCCCCTTATCACCACTATGCATTGAATATAGTGGTGGTATTTTAAAAATTAATGAACTATTAGAATTATTAAAGGATTTCGTTAAAGAAAGTAATTATTTTAGCTTTTACGAAAGTAAATTGTACTTCTATGACGCTTATATAAAGAAAGCAAATCAAACAATCCGATCAAATCCATTTGTATCAATATTGGAAAATGAATTTGGAAAACAGCAGAATTCGTATAACTATGTTATTTCATCTCTTATGAAAGGGAATTTTGGCATTTGTTTTCAAAATAGTGTAACGAAAAAAGCAGATATATTTTCCGTTTTTTCTTCTGATGATTTCAGCCTTTCCCCTGCTATTTTAATTCATGAGTATTCACATTCTTTTATAAATCCGTTAACAGAAAAATACCATGACATCGTGCAAAAATATCAAGGAACTTATGAAATATTAGCTAAATATAAGTTACCTAATTATCTGTCAGGTTATGAAGGTTGGGAAGAATGTGTTAATGAACATTTAGTTAGAGCAATGACTATATATATACTCAGAAAATGTCAATATACTGAATTGGCAGATCAGTTATTGAATAACGATTTATATTGTGGGTATAGGTACATTCCTCAAATTCTTGAAAGATATAAATATTATGACAGCAATCGTAATTTGTATGCTAATTTTGAATGTTATTATCCTATACTATTAAATGTTTTTTCTAATTATATTGCCTCTGCCGAATAAATGTTTTGCATTCAGAAAAACGGTGCTACTCTTTGGAGGGATATTTCCCTTTGTGAAAACGGGATACAAAAGACATTGACTTTTGTCATAACTATATCGGAATGATACAGTAAACGGAAGGCATATCCAAAGATATGCCTTCCGTTACAAGCCAACTATACATCCTTATTAAGCCGGGCCCTTGGGGCCGCACAGGCTTTATGCATGTCGAGAAGAAAGCTGCGACAGAGAAACGGCAGGAAAACCGCGTGCGGTTTTCCTGCCGTTTCTCGCTTTGCGCCCTCCCGCAGGACGAACGCCTTCCCTCTGAATCAAGAGAGCAGACTATCCGCGCATCGCTTTCCGCCGGCAGGCAGGCGCAGGGCGGCGTCATATCACCTCGCACACCACCTCGTGATCGCGGCCGTCAAGCGGAACCCATTCGGCGGGCTGCCCGTCGACCGTCAGCGCGGCGCGCCCCGTGCGGCGGATGGCCAGGCGCACTTCCCCGCCGCCCCGGCGCAGGCGCGCCGCCACCTCCTGCCAATCCTGCGGCAGCAGCGGCGCAAGCAGCAGCCGGTCGCCCCGGCAGCGCAGGCCGAGCAGCTCCTCGGTCAGCAGGCGGAAATACCAGCCCGCCGCGCCGGTATACAGGCTCCATCCCCCGCGCCCGGCGCAGGATAGATTGGAATAAATATCCGCCGCGATATAATACGGTTCGATGGCGTAGCGCGCGGCATCCTCGGCGGTCATGGCGTGGTGCAGCGGGTCGAGCATCCTCGCCAGCCGCCAGGCCTCCTCCGTCCGCCCGGCGCGCGCCATGGCCACAGCCAGCCAGATGGCGCCGTGGGTGTATTGCCCGCCGTTTTCCCGGATGCCGGGGAGATAGGAACGGATATAGCCCGGGTTGATGGCGGCGTGCTGGTAGGCCGGAGTGAACAGGCGGATGATGCCCAGCGAGTCGTCCACCAGTTCCCGCTGCGCCGCGTCGAGCGCGGCGGCGACGCGCGTCCCGTCGGGCATGCCGCACAGCACGGCGAAGCTCTGGGGCAGGCAGTCGATGCGGCCCTCTTCCGCCTCGTGCCCGCCCATGGGCTGCCCGTCGTCGGTGAAAGCGCGCAGGTACCATTCCCCGTCCCAGGCGACGCGATCGACGGCCTCCCGCAGCGCGGCGGCGCGCTGGCGCAGCTTCTCCGCCTCCCCCGGCTCGCGCTTGTCGCACAGCGGCGCGAACGCGTCGAGCACCAGGGCATAAAACATCGCCAGCCACACCGATTCCCCGCGCCCGCGGTCCCCGACGGCGGAAAAGCCGTCGTTCCAGTCGCAGGTGCCGATGAGCGGCAACCCGTGCTCGCCGAGCTTATTGGCGCAGGCGATGGCGCGCAGGCAATGGCGGAAAACGGGCTCCCGCAGCGCGCTGCGCCGGGTGGTCATATATTTCTCTCCTTCGCCGTCGCCCAGCGTGTCGCCCTCCAGATAGAAGGCTTCGGCGTCGAGCAGGCTCTCATCGCCCGTCACTTCGACATAACGGGCCGCGGCGTAAGGCAGCCAGAGCAGATCGTCGCTGCAGCGGGTGCGCACGCCGCGCGGGGGCTGGCCGGGGACTTCATGCCACCAGTGCAGCACATCCCCTTCCGCAAACTGCCGCGCCGCGGCGCGCACGATGTGCTGCCGGGCGACGCGGGGGCTGTGCAGCAGCAGCGCGCAGACGTCCTGCAGCTGGTCGCGGAAGCCCCACGCCCCGCCGCATTGGTAAAAGGCCGCCCGCGCCCGCACGCGGCAGGCGAGCGTCTGCCACGGCAGCCAGGTGTTGATCATCAGATTGAGCCGCCGGTCAGGCGTCTCCACCGTCAGCGCCCCGGCTTCAAAGCCCGGGATCGCATACGGCTCCCGCCGCGCCCGCAGATGAGAAACAAGGCGCAGCGCCCCGGCGCGCGAGCGAGAGAAACCGAGGAAAAACGTCACGCCTGCGGGCGACGGCGCGCCCGCCGTCAGCTCGACGGACAGCGCCATGCAGGGGTCAACCGAGCAGGCAAGGCCCTCCTGCCGCCAGTGCCCCGCGAGAAACGCGCCGCGCGACACCGCGGGTACAGCGTCCTCCCGGTCGCTCGCCAGCAGCATCCACCCGGGATATTCCGTATTCCAGTTGTTTTTCGCGAGCAGCGCGCCGTCCTGCGTTTCGAACCAGACATGCCGCGCGGCGCGGCGCGTCACGCCCAGCACCGGCTCGGCGTAATAGGCAAGGTGAATCTCCTGCGGCGTCTGCGTCTCGGCCGTGACGGCGACGCGCTTGGCAGGGTAGCGCCCGCAGACCTCGACCCGAATGCGGAAGGCAATGCCGCCCGCTTCCGAGCGGTAAACGGCCGCGCCGGGCGTGAATTCGGCCGCCGCGTTGGCGAGCAGATTGTAGATTTTTCCGCCGATAGAGGCAAGCAGCATCTCCCCCTGGTTATCCAGCAGCGGGTCGTTGCTCCAGGGGGTGAGCTTATTCTCCCGCGAGGAGAGGGCCCAGGTGAAGCCCAGCGAGCGGTCGGAGACAAGCGTGCCGAAAGCGGCGTTGGCCAGCACGTGGCACCAGGGCATCCGGGGCTCGGGCTCGGTGTGCGGGATGAGCACGCGGCCGCCTTCCAGCGCGGCGCGGCCGGGGATGGTCAGCGCATCTTCGGGCAGCGTGCAGGCGGTGGGTGCCGCCGGCAGCCGCTCGGCGGGGGTGTATTTTTTCCCCGGCGGCGTGATGCGCAGCATCATCGGCGGCGCGACGTAAGCGGCCACCGCGCGCAGCAGCGTGTCCATCTCGGCATGCAGCGACACATCGACGCAGTAAACCCCGCCCTTGACGCCCAGCAGATAGTCCATCCCCTCCTCCTGCGCGACCTCGCGGATGGCCCGGGCGATGGGGCGCGTATATTCCCCGCCCTCCCGGAAGGAGAAAACCAGATCGAACCGCACGCCGCGCAGCTGCAGCGCGCGATGAATGCGCAGGAAACTGCGGATTTTCGCGCGTTCTTCGGCCGTGGGCAGCTCCGCGAGCACGACGGGCAGGTCGCCGGAGATGCCCACGCTCCACAACGCAGCGACGCCGGCGCGGTTTTTCCCCAGCGCTTCCACGCTCTCCTTGACCGGCTGCTTGGGATAGGTGAGATACGGCAGCATGATCGACGCGACGGTATTCTCCATCTCGTCGGTCATCGACAGGTTGGCGAGATTTTTCGCCGCCTGCTTGGCGGAGGCGAGCGCCGCGGCATATCCGCGGGAACGCATCTCCACAGCGCGCGACTGCGCCTCGGCCGCAAAGGACCCGACCGCGAGATAAAACGTGACGGCGCGCTGGCTGCGGGGCGGCAGCGTTACGCGGCATTTGAACGCGAAGCAGGGGTCAAGCACGGCGCCCACCCCGCCGGAGAAATTCCGGTCGAACGCGCCGGGCAGCGAATGCACGCCCTGCGGGCGGGAGAGCACCTGCTCTTTGCGGGTTTCCATCTCCACTGCTTCCTCCGCGTCCCAACAGACGGCCAGCGCCATCGGTTCCTCCTCCCCGCGCGGCCGGCGCGAGAAGGTGACGCAGCTGGAGGACGGCCGCGCCGAGCTGACGAAAAGCTTGGAAAACGCGCGGTGCGCGGAGAAATCCGCGTCTTTCTGCAATACCGGCTCAAAATAGATCAGCACCGTCGCCTGCTGGCGGCGGCCGGTGAGGTTCTTGACGATGACCTGCCGCGCCTCGCCCGACACCTTGCCGTGCACGCAGGCGCGCAGACAGACGTCCAGGCTGGGCTTGTGCGCGAAAAAGGAGGCTTCTTCCGCGGAGAATTCCGCCTGGTGGTTGTAGCCATCCTTATAAAACGGGGCGTGGGTGGCCGACAGCAGCGTGCCGCCGTGGCGCACGAAGGCATAAAACCCCGCAGGATCGCGCAGCAGATCGTCGGTGCGGCGCGTCACGTCGGCCTCGCGCCAGGCGGAATGCGCCGCGCCGCAGTCGGAGAGCGTGAGGGTATAGTCGCCGTTGGTGAGCACGTGGGCGCGCGGGGACAGCGGCGTGATCTCGTCATATTCGGCGCGCTCCATCGCCGCGCGGCCCGGTTTCTCCGGCGGGGACGCGGTGCGCACGTCGTCAAAGACCACCGCGCCGGACGGGATTTTCTCCATCAGCAGCTCGACGGCGCTGTTCATGCTGCTGTTTTTGAGGAAGCGGCGGGGGAAGAGGTCGCCGAGCAGGGTATTGGCGACGGCGACGAGGCTCATGCCGACGTGGTGGGACATATAGCTTTTGACCACGGCGACGCCCCCGCCGGTACGCCGCGCGGTGAAGTCCGCCGCTTCGTAAAAGCCGTACCGCCCGGTCATGCCCAGCTCGCGCAGGCGGTGCAGGTTCTTGATCGCGCCCAGCCGGTCAAACGGCAGCGCGAGGAACGTCGAATAGGGCGAGACGACCAGCTCCGCGTCCATGCCGCGATGCAGCGCGAGCTTCTGCACGCCGTGCGCTTTATATTGATAGTTGAGCTGGCTGTCGAAGCCGTAAAACGCGCTCTCGGAAATGCCCCACGGCACGCCGGCGCGCGCGGCGCGGCGCTTCTGGCAGAACAGCGCGAATTTCAGCGCTTCCGACAGCAGCGACCCGTCATAAACCGGCAGCAGCAGCGGCGGCATGAAATATTCAAACATCGTGCCCGTCCAGGACACAGGGCCGCGATAGCCCTTTTCCCGGGCAAGCATGCGCCCCAGCGCCGCGAACAGGCGCTTGTCGGTCTGGCGCGTGGCGATGGCAAAATAGACGGTGAGCAGCGCCTCGCTCATCAGCAGATCATAATAGGAGGTGGACATCTCTCCCGTCACCATGTCGAAGCCGATGTGCATCAGATGCCGGCGCTTGTTATAAAAGGCGGAGATCTGCGTCTGGCCGATGAGGGCCTCCAGACGGTCGCCCAGCGTCCACAACCGCGCGTCCTCGCTGTAATATTCCCGGATCCCCTCGCGCAGCGCGACGAGGCAGCAGACGAAATTGCCGCTGTCGACGCTGGAGATATACGCGGGGGAGAGGGGCTTGAGCGTGCGCGTGTCGTACCAGTTATAGAGATTGCCGTTCCATTTTTTCAGCTTCTCGACGCTCGTCACCGTATGCAGCAGCCGCTCGGTCATCTGCTCGGTGTCGATGAGCTTGAGGTCGCGCGCCGCGAGGGTGGACAGCAGCAGCAGACCGATGTTGGTCGGCGAGGTGCGATGCGCGACGCGCTGCACCGGGCTTTCCTCGAGATTGTCCGGCGGGAGGAAATTGTCGTCCTCCCCGGCGGTGTCCTCGAAGAAATGCCACATGGCGGAAGCATAAGAGAGCAGCTCCTCGCGCATGTCTTCGCTGAGCTTCGGCTCGGCGCGGCGCGCGGGCCGTCCCCAGAGGAAAGCGAGGATCGGCAGCAGCAGCCACAGCGCCGCAAGCGGCAGCGCGAGGAAATTGCGCGAGGGCAGCGCGAGCATCAGCCCGGCATAGACGATGCTCGGCCAGAAGGCGCGAAACAACGCGTTGGCGCTGCTGACCCGGCGGCGCTCGCCCTCGGCGGCCGTGGCCCATTCGAGGAGCTTTTTCCCCGTCAGCTGCCGCCAGACGGCGCGCCAGGCCGCGTCGGCGAGGGTCAGGGCGTTCTGCGCCGCGATAGCGAGCGTGACAAAACAGCGGGCGAAGGCGGCGGAGACGTTGCTCATGACCTTGTTGTGGTATTTGCTCATGAGCATTTTCGGCCCGCCGGTGACCAGCTCCCGCAGGCCGGCGAACAGATCCCCCGCGAAGAAGGAGACGGCCGCGACGCCCGCCAGCAGCGCCGCCTGCCCCAGCGGCAGCAGCAGCGAGAGCGCGATGAGCAGCAGCGAAACCGGCGGCGTGACGACGCGGCGCACGTTATCGAAGAGCTTATAGCGCGACACCGCGCTCTGCCACCGGTCGAAGATATATTTCGCATTCTGAATGTCGCCGCGGGCCCAGCGGTGCAGGCGGGAAAGATAGGCCGGCAGATTGGAAGGATAGCCGTCGCACAGCTCGACGTCGGAAACGTAGCCTGCGCGCAGCAGGTTGCCCTCGAGGATGTCATGGCTGAGGATGCGCTCCTCCGGGAAGGCCCCCTCCATGACCGCGGTGAAGGCGTCCAGGTCGATCAGGCCCTTGCCCGCGAAGATGCCCTCGTCGAACAGGTCCTGGTAAATGTCGCCCACCGCCGCGTCATAGACCGAGATGCCGCCCTTACCCGCCATGATGCGGGAGAATGCGGTTTTGCCGTAGGACGCGAGATCGACACCCATGCGCGGCGCGAGGATGGCGTGGCCGGCGACGACGCGCCCACCCTCGAGCCGCGCGCGGCCCAGCGGATGCAGCATGACGCTCACCAGCTCGCGCGCCGTGTTCATCAGCAGCTGGGTGTCGGCATCGAGCGTGAGGATGAAGGCCGTCTTGCGCAGAAAGCGCAGGTCGCCTTCGTAGGTCTTGATGGACGTCTCCCCGCCGCGGATGAAGTGCGCCAGCTCCAGCATGGCGCCGCGCTTGCGCTCCCAGCCGGCGTAGCGGCCCTGCGTCTTGCACCAGACGCGGTCGCGCAGGAAGAGGTAAAACCCGCCGCCGTATTTTTCGTTGAGCGCGCGCACCGCCTTTTTCGCGGCGCGGCGGATGCTTTTGTCCTCCGGCGCGTCGGGCGTGTCCTTTTCCTTGAAATCGGCCAGCAGGCCGAAGGCGAGATTTTCCGTGCGGTTAGAATGGTAAAACTGCTCCAGCCGGCGCGCAAAATCCTCCACCGCATCGGTGGAGGTGAGCAGCGCCGAGATGACGACCAGTGTGCGCCCTTCCGGCGGGATGCCGTCGGTCAGGTCGAGACGCGGCATATATTCCGCAGGGGTGACGCGCAGGAAAATGTGATCGAGAACAGGGCGGCAGATCTCCCAAAACGGCAGAAACAGCAGCGCCGCCACCAGCCACCAGCCGGAGAGCGCGCCCGTGAGCAGCGTCAGCGCGAGCGGGCACAGCCAGGTCAGCGCCATCCAAAGTTTGCCGCGCCGGGGGCGCCGGCCGCCCGGCGGGCTTTTGAGCAGGTAATAGCCGATGTGGTCGCTGGGCGCGCCCGTTTCGGCCAGCGCGAGCAGCGCCTCGGCCGTTTCCTGCTCGCTTTTGTGCATGCGGCGTGCGAGAGCAGCCACCTCCGCGCGGTACAGGGCGCGGCTTTTCTCCTCCATTTTGGGGTAAACGCCCGCCGGGTCGCGCAGCAGCGTCTGCTCGACGGCGCTGTGCTTCTCGACCAGCTCGTCAAGGCGCAGCACGCCAAGGAAGCGCAGCGACGTCACGGCGCCCGCGATCAGATCCTCCTGATAGTCGGCGGGGTCGGTCGCGCGGCTGGCGGCGAGGATGAGCGCGCCGCGCAGCATCGGCAGCAGCAGCTCGAATTCCCGGCTTGAGAGAGCGCGCGCCGTCTGCACCTCCTCCAGCGCCGCGTCGAGCGCCTCGGTCGTCACCCGGGCGCGCTCCTGCTCGACGAGCGCCCGGCACAGCAGCCAGACCGCCGGCCGGCCGTCGAGCGCCGGGGCGGGCCGGGCGCGGCGCAGCTCGCGCAGCAGGCTGTGCCCCTCTCGCTCGAGAATATAGAAATTGTCGCACAGCCATTCCAGCACGACGCTGCGTCCATCGCGGGCGGCCAGCGCAGCGTGATACCGCCGGCGCAGCAGCCCCAGCGCGGCGCGCACTTCCCCCGCCACGCCGGAAAGGCGCGCCACGCGGCCGTCCTCCGGCGCGCGCATGCGGTCAAGCAGCGCCTGCATGGTGGTTTGTTCCCTGTTTGCAGCCTGTTTCGTCATCCGTCATCCCCGTCCAAATGCGCCGGCCCGCAGCCGGTTTCGTTCTGTTTTTGACCGCGCGCCGCCCGGCATTGTTGATCCGTTTCGGCGGCGCAGTCCGATTCCCTGGTATTTTCTCCCGCAAATTCCGATTCATGCATCGGCCGCATCCACATCTGCCGCCTACACGAAAAAAGCCCTGCGACACGCCCGTGCAATTTTCACACAGCGGCGGCGCGCGCCGCTTGGCACTATGCCACAGTATCTTCATTTTTTTAGCAAAAACTTTGGCAATCTGCCTACTTGACAAATTTCGCACAATGGATATAATTATATCGATAAATGAATATCGATTCATTCACTGCCTTACAGCAGCGTATCCACGCGTTTCCCGGTGGGAATACGAACAAGCAGGCCGGCGAAACAGCCAATCGGTTCATGCGCGGCGGCCCGTACCGGCGAGCAGGTCGCCGCTCGCATAAGATTCAGATTGCCGGAGAAAGGATGTTGTTTTATGGCACGTTTCACATTACCCCGCGACATTTACTACGGCAGGGACTCCCTGGCGGAGCTGAAAAACTTGGAGGGCAAGCGCGCGATCGTCGTGGTCGGCGGCGGCTCGATGAAGCGGTTCGGCTTCCTGGATAAGGCCGTTGGATATTTGAAAGAGGCCGGCATGGAAGTGCAGCTGTTTGAGAACGTCGAGCCGGACCCGTCGGTGGAGACGGTTATGCGCGGCGCGGCCGCGATGCGCGAGTTCGAGCCGGACTGGATCGTCGCGATGGGCGGCGGCTCCCCGATCGACGCGGCCAAGGCCATGTGGGTGTTCTATGAATATCCCGACACCTCGTTTGAGGACCTGATCACCCCCTTCTCCTTCCCCAAGCTGCGCCAGAAAGCGCATTTCGCGGCGATTCCGTCTACGTCGGGCACCGCGACGGAGGTGACGGCTTTCTCCGTCATCACCGACTATCAAAAGGGTATCAAATACCCGTTGGCGGACTTCAACATCACGCCGGATATCGCCATCGTCGACCCGGTCATCGCGGAGACCATGCCGCCCAAGCTCACGGCCCACACCGGTATGGATGCCCTGACCCACGCGATTGAAGCCTATGTCAGCACCGCGCATTCGGCCTTCACCGATCCGCTTGCGCTGGGCGCCATCCGCATGGTGTTCGATCATCTGCCTGATTCCTTCCGCGGCGAAAAGGCCGCCCGCGAGCATATGCACTATGCGCAGTGTCTGGCCGGCATGGCCTTCTCCAACGCGCTGCTGGGCATCGTGCACTCCATGGCGCACAAGACGGGCGCCGCCTTCTCCACAGGCCATATCCCGCATGGCTGCGCCAACGCGATCTATCTGCCCTATGTCATTCGCTATAACGCGAAGAACGCGATGGCTCGCTACGCCGACATCGCGCGCGACGCCGGCCTGACGGGCGCGAGCGACGAGGAGCTCATGGAGAAGCTGCGCGCCAAGATCCGCGACTATAACGTCACGCTCGGCATCCCCGCTTCGCTGAAGGAATTCGGCGTCGACGAGAAGGAATTCCTCGAGAAGGTCGACTCCATCGCAGAGCTCGCGGTGGGCGACGCCTGCACCGGCTCCAACCCGCGCCCGGTCACGGTCGAGGACATGAAGAAGCTGCTGCACTGCGTCTATTACGGCACCGAAGTGAATTTCTGAGCATCCTGTTTCGACCCATACGCTGCGGCCGCCGGGGAACGGTACCCCCGCTTCCCCGACGGCCACGCGTCTGTCCGGGCATCAAGAGAAAGGCGGGCCGCCATGTCCAACACGCCCATTTCGCAACAGACGCTGCGCCGTCTGCCCATGTACTTAAGTTTTCTCAAATCCCTGCCGGCGGAGCCTGCCAACGTTTCCGCGACTTTCATCGCGCAGCAGCTGGGCCTGCATCAGGTGCAGGTGCGCAAGGACCTCGCATCCGTCAGCTCCGGCGGGCGGCCCAAAACGGGCTACATCGCCAAGGAGCTCATTGCGGACATCGAGCGGTTCCTCGGCTATGACGACGCGGCCAGCGCCGTGCTGGTGGGCGTTGGTCATCTGGGCCGCGCGCTGCTGTCCTATGAGGGTTTTCACGGTTATGGCCTGAATATCGTCGCGGCGTTCGACGCGGACCGGCGGCTGGTGGACACCAAGATCGCTGGGAAAACGGTCTTCTCCATGGAGCGCCTGCCCGACCTGTGCGATCGGTTAAAGGCGCATATCGGCATCATCACGGTGCCGGCTGAAGCCGCGCAGGCGGTGTGCGACCGCCTGGTGGAAAGCGGCGTGCTGGCCATCTGGAATTTCGCGCCGGTGCACCTGACCGTCCCCGCGCATATCCTCGTGCAAAACGAGAACATGGCCGCCTCGCTCGCGGTGCTCTCCAATCATCTCCGCGAACGGCTGGAGGAGCTTCCTCCCTGCCGGGAAACCGGCTGATGCCCCCCCGCGCTGTGCCGCGCGCCCCGAAAGAATCGAGGTTGCGATTGACAGGCCGGGCCGGACACGGTATAGTATAGGCAGAAGACTTTTCCCCGGTCAATTTTAACGCGCATTCTCCGGCTGCGGACGGCCCGCCGCCCGCCCGGTTGATGTAAAATAAAAGACCTAAACTGAATGAGGAGGATCCCACGCATGAAAAACGAGAATACCCCCCAGGCGGTCGACGTCAACGAAATGATTGACAAGCTGGTCGCCAACGCGCAGGAAGCGCTCAAGCAGTACATGACCATGACGCAGGAGCAGATCGACGCGATCGTTCATGCCATGACGCTTGCCGGACTCGACAAGCATATGTACCTGGCGAAGATCGCCTATGAGGAGACTCGCCGCGGCGTGATGGAAGACAAGGTCATCAAGAACATCTTCGCCACCGAGTACATCTACCACGACATCAAAAAGCAAAAGACCGTCGGCATCATCGACGAGAACGACATGGAAGGCTATGTCGAGGTCGCGGAGCCGGTGGGCGTCGTGGCGGGCGTCACCCCGGTGACCAACCCCACTTCCACCACGATGTTCAAGTCTCTGATCTGCACCAAGACCCGCAACCCGATCATCTTCGGCTTCCATCCCTCGGCGCAGAAGTGCTCCGTGGAGGCGGCCCGCATCCTCAAGGAAGCCGCCATCAAGGCTGGCGCGCCGGAGCACTGCATCCAGTGGATCGAGACGCCGTCCATTCAGGCGACCAATGCGCTGATGAATCATCCGGGCGTTTCCCTCATTCTCGCCACCGGCGGCTCGGGCATGGTCAAGGCGGCCTACAGCTGCGGCAAACCGGCCCTGGGCGTCGGCCCCGGCAACGTGCCGTGCTACATCAACAAGGACGTCGATCTCGGCCGCGCCTGCACCGACCTGATCATCTCCAAGACGTTCGATAACGGCATGATCTGCGCCTCCGAGCAGGCGGTCATCGTGGATAAGGATATCCAGGCCGGCTTTGAGGACTACATGAAGAAGAACAACTGCTACTTCCTCAACAAGGAAGAGACCGAGCTGGTGACCAAATACGTCATCAACACGGAGAAAATGGCGGTCAACCCGGCCGTCGTCGGCCAGCCGGCGGCGGAGATCGCGAAAGCCGCGGGCGTCACCGTGCCCGAAGGCACCAAGATCCTCATCGCCAAGCTGCCCAAGCCCTCGCGCGAGTATCCGCTGTCCCTGGAGAAGCTCTCCCCGGTGCTGGCGTATTTCGTGGTCAAAGACGAGAAGCAGGGCTTTGAATACGCCAAGACGATGCTGGAGCTGGGCGGCCTGGGCCACTCCGCCGTCATTCACTCGGACGACGAAGCGCTGTGCGTCAAATATGGCGAAGAGATGAAGGTCGGCCGTATCATCGTCAATTCTCCGTCTTCCCAGGGCGCCATCGGCGACATTTATAACACCAATACCCCGTCCCTCACGCTGGGCTGCGGCTCCTTCGGACACAACTCGACGACCTCCAACGTCTCGAGCGTCAACCTCATCAACAAGAAGCGCATCGCCAAGAGGAGGGTCAACATGCAGTGGTTTAAGATTCCGCCGAAGATCTATTTTGAGAAGGATTCCGTGCAGTACCTCAAGGTGATGCCCAACATTTCGCGCGCCTTCATTGTCACCGACCCGACGATGGTCAAGTTCGGCTATGTCGACAAGGTGCTGTATTATCTCCGCAAGCGTCAGGAATACTGCCACTGCGAGATCTTCTCCGAGGTGGAGCCTGATCCGTCGGTCGAGACGATCATGCGCGGCGTGCGCGCCATGAACAGCTTCCAGCCGGACGTCATCATCGCGCTGGGCGGCGGCTCCGCGATGGACGCGGCCAAGGGTATGTGGCTGTTCTTTGAGAATCCCGACACGTCCTTCGACGGCCTGCGCCTGAAGTTCATCGACATCCGCAAGCGCGCCTTCCATTTCCCCAACCTCGGCAAGAAGGCGCAGATGGTCTGCATCCCGACGACCTCCGGCACCGGCAGCGAGGTGACGAGCTTCTCGGTCATCACCGACAAGCAGAACGGCAACATCAAGTACCCGCTGGCCGACTATGAGCTGACGCCGGATGTCGCCATCATCGACCCGCAGTTCGTGGCGACGATGCCGAAGTCCATCACGGCGGATACCGGCCTCGACGTGCTGACCCACGCGCTGGAAGCCTACGTTTCCATCATGGCGTCCGATTATACCAACGGCCTCGCGATGAAGGCCATCGAGCTGGTGTTCAAGTACCTGCCGCGCAGCTACGCGAACCCCAACGACGAAGTGGCGCGCGAGAAGATGCACAATGCGTCCTGCATCGCCGGTATGGCCTTCTCCAACGCCTTCCTCGGCATCTGCCATTCCCTGGCGCATAAGCTGGGCGGCGAGTTCCACATCCCGCACGGCCGCGCCAACGCGGTGCTGCTGCCGTTCGTCATCGAATACAACGCGCAGAAGCCGACCAAGTTCCCGATCTTCCCGAAATACGGCGAGTATGTGGCGGATTACCGTTACGCGCAGGTGGCGCGCTTCCTCGGTCTGGGCGGCAACACCCAGGAGGAGCAGGTCAAGGCGCTCATCCAGGCGGTGCGCGACCTGATGAAGCAGGTCAACATCCCCATGAGCATCAAGGACTGCGGCATCGACGAAGCCGAATTCATGGCGGCGCTGCCCGGCCTGGCCGAGCGCGCGTTCGAGGATCAGTGCACCACGGCCAACCCGCGGTATCCGCTGGTCACCGAGCTGCAGGAGATCTACCGCAGAGCGTACTACGGCAAATAAAATCCATCGGCACTTTCCCATGGAAAAATGGCAGCGACGGGCAGCTTCTGTCCGCCGCTGCCGTCGGATCAGGCCCTGTTTGGCAGGCGCTCCCTTCCTTGGGAATCGTGGGCAGCGGCCGTCGTTTCGTCCGCACCGCGGCGAGCGCCGGAAGGCTTTTTCCGGCGCTCGCCGCGTGGGAGGAAATCCCACCGCAACGTCAGCAACACCATCATAACCGGGGCCGGGCTTCGGCTCCGTCCGCCAGGAGAAAGGGGTTCTCACCATGAAAATCTCCGTATGCGTCGGCAGTTCCTGCCATCTGAAAGGTTCCTACAAAATCATCGAAAAATTCAAAGAATGCATCGCGGCCAACGGGCTGGAGGACAGCGTGACGCTGCAGGCGGCATTCTGCCTGGGCAAATGTACCAACGGCGTGAGCGTCAAAATGGACGACGAGATCGTGTGCGGCGTCTCGGAGGAGAATGCCGAGGCCGTCTTTAACCAGTACGTCCTGCAAAAGAGCGGCCGTTGACGCGCCGACCATAACCCGGAAAGGGGATGCCACGCCTTGAACCAGTATCTCAAGCTCAAAAAATCCAACTGCCGCAATTGCTACAAATGCATCCGCAATTGTCCTGTCAAATCCATCAAGTTTTCCGATAACCAGGCGCATATCGTCGAGGACGAATGCATCCTCTGCGGCCAGTGCTTCGTGGTGTGTCCGCAGAACGCGAAAGAGGTGCGCAATGACGTCGCCCGCGCGAAAGCACTGCTGGCTTCCGGCGCGCCGGTCGTCGCCAGCATCGCGCCCTCCTTCGTGGCGAATTTCCCCGGCGTGACCATCGCGAGCCTGCGCGACGCGCTCGGCCGGCTGGGCTTCGCCGGCGCGGAGGAAACGGCCGTCGGCGCGACGATCGTCTCCCGGCAGTATGAGCAGCTCGTGCACGCGCGCCAGCAGCGGGTCATCCTGTCCTCCTGCTGCCATACGGTCAACCTGCTGATCCAGAAATACTATCCCGGCGCGCTGCCCTACCTTGCGGCGGTGCTCTCGCCCATGCAGGCGCACTGTCAGGACATCAAACGCCGCGTGGCGGGTACGAAAACTGTCTTCATCGGCCCCTGCATCTCCAAAAAAGCCGAGGCCGACCAGTACGAAGGCTATGTCGACTGCGCGCTGACCTTCGAGGAATTCTCGGAATGGCTCGAAGCCGAGGGCATCGCCCTCGCCTCCGGCGCGCCGGAGCCGCCCAGCGAGGGCGGGCGCGCGCGGCTGTACCCGACGGCGGGCGGCATCCTGCGCTCGATGGACCGGGAGGAAGGCTTCGCCTATCTCGCGGTCGACGGCGTGGACAACTGCATCCAGGCGGTACGCGACGTCATCGAGGGCAATCTCACCGACTGCTTCATTGAGATGTCGGCCTGTCCCGGCAGCTGCGTCGGCGGGCCGGCCATGCAGCGCGGGCGGACTGCGCCGGTTCGGGATTTCCTCGCGGTGGACCGCTACGCGAAAAGCGGCGATTTCCCCACCGAAACCTATACGTCCGAAGAGCTCAAAAAGCCCTTCTCCTTCCTGGGCGTGCACCAGCAGCATCCCGGCCAGCAGGCCATCGAGGAAGTGCTGCGCAAGATGGGCAAGACGTCTCCCGAGAAGGAACTCAACTGCGGCAGCTGCGGTTATAACACCTGCCGGGAAAAGGCCGCCGCCGTCTGCATGGGCAAGGCCGACCCCAGCATGTGCCTGCCGTTCCTGATGGAGAAAGCCGAGTCTTTCTCCGACACCATCATCTCCAACACCCCCAACGCCATCATCGTGCTCAACGAGGCGCTGGAGGTGCAGCAGATCAACAACGCGGCCTGCCGTCTGATGAATATCCAGACCCCGCGCGACGTGCTGGAGGAGCAGGTGGTGCGCATCCTCGACCCGCAGCCTTTCCTGGAGGTGCTTTCCACCGGGCGCAGCATCCGCGACCGTCGGGTGTATCTCGCGGAATACGGCCGCAGCGTCGAGCA
Organism: Candidatus Tabaqchalia intestinavium; assembly: GCA_904420005.1. Taxonomy (GTDB): domain Bacteria; phylum Bacillota; class Clostridia; order Oscillospirales; family CAJFTT01; genus Tabaqchalia; species Tabaqchalia intestinavium. Next base: position 17,018 of record CAJFTT010000028.1, read on the forward strand.
GAGCATCCTGTATGACAAGAGTTATCACATCCTCATGAGCATCATGCGCGACGTGACGGACGAGGAAGAGGCCCGCAACCACAAGGAAGCGCTGCAGCGCCAGACGGTCGAGATCACCGACAAGGTCATCGAGAAGCAGATGCGCGCCGTGCAGGAGATCGCGTCGCTGCTCGGCGAGACTACGGCGGAGACCAAGGTCGCGCTGACCAAGCTGAAGGAGTCGCTGCGTGATGAATAATCTTTGCACCGATATCGGGTACACCAGCGTCAATAAAGCCGGGGAGCAGCTGTGCGGCGACCACGTCGAGGTCGTCAACCAGGAGGACGGCTCGGTCGTCCTCGTGCTGGCGGACGGGCTGGGCAGCGGCGTCAAGGCCAATATCCTCTCGACGCTGACCTCCAAGATCATCTCCACCATGATGGCCAACAACCTCTCCATCGAGGACTGCGTCGCGACCATCGCGGCGACCCTGCCGGTGTGCGAGGTGCGCGGCATCGCCTATTCGACCTTCACCATCCTGCGCATCGCGGGGCAGCGGGAAGCGGAGATCATCCAGTACGACAACCCGCACGTCATCCTGCTGCGTGAGGGCAAGCATATTGATTACCCCGAGACCGCGATGGAGATCGGCGGCAAGACCATCTACCGCTCGCGCGTCGCCCTGCAGGAAAACGACGTGTTCATCGCCATGAGCGACGGGGCCATCCATGCCGGCGTGGGTTCCTCGCTCAATTTCGGCTGGCAGCGGGAGGACATCATCGACTTCATGGAGATGATGTACGACAACGATTACACCGCCAAGACGCTCTCGACGCTGCTGGTTGGGGAATGCAACCGCCTTTACGGCGGCAAGCCCGGGGACGATACCACGGCCTGCACCGTCAAGATCCGCCAGCGCCGGCCGGTCAACCTGCTCATCGGCCCGCCTTCCGACCCGGCCGACGTGGGCAAGATGATGGCGCTGTTTTTCGGCAAGGAAGGCAAGCATATCGTCTGCGGCGGCACCACATCCACGCTCGCGGCGCAGTTTCTGCACGAGGAGGTCGTGCCGGAGCTGGATTACGTCGATCCGGAGATCCCCCCCACCGCCAAGATCCGAGGCGTCGATCTCGTCACGGAGGGCGTCATCACCATCAACCGTGTGCTGACCTACGCGCAGAGCTATCTTGCCGACAACAGCGAATACAGCAAATGGGGGTACCAGCGCGACGGCGCGTCGCGTATCGCGCGGCTGCTGTTTGAGGAAGCCACGGACATCAACTTCTACGTTGGGCGTGCGGTCAACCCCGCGCACCAGAATCCGGATTTACCCATCAATTTCAGCATCAAGATGCGTCTGGTCGATCAGCTCTCCGATTGTCTGCGGAAGATGGGCAAACGCATCAAGGTGAGTTATTTTTAACCGGCGGCGGCGCACCGGCCGCGGACAAAAGGCGCTGGCCGCCTGCCCGCGCGAGTCTGCCGCGCCGTCAAACCCGCGCGGACCACTTGCGCCGCGGCGCCTTGTCCCGCCCCCGGGCGGGCGAAACAAGATATCCCCGTAACGGCAACCTGAGAGGAGAGAACATCTCATGGCAACCATCCGTAAATTTGACACCAAAGTCCAGCACCTGAAATACAAAGTCCTGCGCGAGGTCGCGCGGTACGCTTTCGAGGACCGGCTGCTGGATTGCTACCACGATATCCCCAAGAAGATCGTGCCGGGGCCCAAGCCGACGATGCGCTGCTGCATCTATAAGGAGCGCGCCATCGTCGAGGAGCGCATCCGCCTCGCCCTGGGCGGCGATCCGGAGAATCCAAACGTCATTGAGGTCATCGAGATCGCCTGCGACGAATGCCCGGTAGGCGGCTACCAGGTGACGGAATCCTGCCGCGGCTGCATCGCGCACCGCTGCGAGGACGTCTGCCGCCGCGGCGCCATCACCTTCGACGAACACCAGAAGGCCCATATCGACAAGGAGAAATGCATCGAGTGCGGCCAGTGCGCGAAGGTCTGCCCCTACAGCGCCATCGCCAACAACAAGCGCCCCTGCGAGAACGCCTGCAAGGTCAAGGCCATCCGCCGCAACGAGAACATGGCCGCCAGCATCGACAACGACAAATGCATCGCCTGCGGCGCCTGCGTATATCAATGCCCCTTCGGCGCGATCGTGGACAAGTCCTTCCTGCTGGAGGTCATCAACCTGTTGAAAGCGAGCGAGGACAACACCAAATACAAGGTCTACGCCATTGTGGCGCCGTCCATCTCCAGCCAGTTCAGCTACGCCAAGCTCGGCCAGATCATCACGGCCATCCGCCGGCTGGGATTCTATCACGTCGTCGAGGTCGCGCTGGGCGCGGACATGGTGGCCTATGAGGAAGCAGCGGAGCTGGCGGAGAAGGGGTTCCTGACCTCCTCCTGCTGCCCGGCCTTCGTCGATTATATCCACAAGCAGTTCCCTAGCCTGGTCAAGGACATTTCGCACAATCTTTCGCCCATGGCGACCATCGCCCGGCATATCAAGAAAACCGACCCGGAGGCAAAGATCGTCTTCATCGGCCCCTGCACGGCCAAAAAGATGGAAGCGCAGAAAGAGTCGGTGCAGCCCTGGGTGGACAGCGTACTGACGTTTGAAGAGCTGCAGGCGCTCATTGACGCGCGCGACATCGACATCCCGTCGCTCGAAGAGACCGCACTGGACAACGCCTCGTATTACGGCCGTATTTTCGCGCGCTCGGGCGGGCTGACCGACGCGGTTCGCGAGGCGCTCAAGGAGCGGGGGCTGACGGACTTCGACTTCCAGCCGGTGTCCTGCGACGGCATCGAAGCCTGCCGCACGGCGCTGCTCAAGGCGTCGAAGAACGTCCTGCCCGGCAACTTCATCGAGGGCATGGCCTGCGTCGGCGGCTGCATCGGCGGCGCCGGCTGCCTCACCCACGGGGAAAAGAACAAAAACGAAGTGGACAAATACGGCCAGGAAGCGATGGAGAAAACCATCACCTCGGCCATCGAGTTCACGCGGTAAATTTGGCGTGGTCAAGCACAACCCGCCAGCCCCGCGCGGGCGCATCCCTGCCGCTTTTTGACGAGCGCGGGCCGCGGTCTGTGTCGCCGGTCACGCTTTCCTCCCGCTGCGCGCGGGAAAACATAATAGATAAATCTGCCGAAAGCGCGGTCACCGCTGCGCTTTCGACAATTTCTTTTCCGGCCGGGGGGCCGGAGCAGGAGAAAAAGAGGGGAAACAGAAAAAACAGAGGGGGATCCGTTCCTTGAAGAAAGAAAAAACCAAACACACGCAGTCCCGCGGCCAGTGGGCGAGCAAAATGGGCTTCGTCCTGGCGGCGGCAGGCTCGGCCATCGGGTTGGGCAACATCTGGAAGTTCCCGGGCAAAGTCGGGCTGTATGGCGGCGGGGCGTTCCTGCTGTGCTATATCCTCATCGTCGCATTCATCGGCTTCCCTGCTATGCTGGCCGAGCTGTCGCTGGGCCGCCACACGCAGAAAAACGTCGTCGGCGCATTCACCAAGCTCCGAAAGCACTGGGCGGTCGCGGGGTTCATCAACGTGATCTCGCCGTTTATCATCATGTCCTATTACTGCATTGTCGGCGGCTGGGTGCTCAAATATATCTGGGTCTACCTCTCCGGCGCGAACTTCGGCGGCGGAGCCGATCAGTATCAGACGTATTTCAACACGTTCGTGCAGCAGCCGATCGAGCCGCTGCTCTGGGGCGTGTTCTTCCTGGCGCTGTGCGTGTTTGTCGTGCTGCGCGGCGTTTCGGGCGGCATCGAGAAGGTCAGCAAATTCCTCATGCCCTGTCTGTTCATCCTGCTCGTGGCGATCGTGGTGCGCGCCGTCACGTTGCCCGGCGCGATGGAGGGCGTGAAATACATGCTCACCGTCCGGCCCGAGCAGCTCAGCGCGGACACCGTCGTCGGCGCCATGGGACAGGCGTTCTTCTCCCTGTCAGTAGGTATGTCCATCCTCGTGACTTACGGCTCTTATGTCCCGAAAGAGGAGAACCTCGCCAAAAGCGCCGCCTGGATCTGCGCGCTGGACACGCTGGCGGCCGTGCTGGCCGCGTTCGCCATCATCCCCGTCGTGTTCGTCACGTTGGGTGCGGAAGGCATCGGCATGGGCGGCAGCTTCGCGTTCATGGCGCTGCCGGAAGTGTTCGCCAGCCTGCCGGCCGGGGGGCTGATCGGGCTGGCCTTCTTCCTGCTGCTGTTCCTCGCGGCGCTCACGAGCGCCATCAGCATCCTCGAAGGCTGCGTTGCGTTCGTTTCGGAGGAATTCCACCTTTCCCGCGTCAAGTCGACGCTCATCCTGCTGGCGCCGCTTATCCTGCTGGGCGCGGGCTATTCGCTCTCCCAGGCGGCCGACCGCGGCATCAACCTGCCGTGGTTTGACTTCGCCGGCGGGTTCCGGATGCTGCCCATGTGGGACGTGATGGAGCGCTTCACCGACAATTTCACCATTCCGCTGGGCGCGCTGCTGGTGTGCCTGTTCGTCGGCTGGGTCTGGGGCGCGAAGAACGCTACGCTGGAGATCCAGTCGGGCGGGATGTTCGCCTTCAAGATCCACAAGGCCTGGGAATTCATCGTGCGCTTTATCGCGCCAGCGATGATCCTCATCATCCTGTTCTGCACGATCGGCCTGGGCAAGGGCCTGAGCTGATCCCGCGCGAGCGCCCCCCGGTTCGGCGGTCGCGGGCTGCTATCGAAAGGCCGCGCTGATCCCATGCGGGCGCGCCAGGCGCCAGGGGCTCCCGCCAGCCGCCGTTATGTTCCTCTCCGCCACGGCCGGCGCGCCATGTGCCAGGAATGCCCTTGCATCACACTTATTTACCGCGATATCCCTCGCCCCGGGCGGCGGGGCTTTTCCGGTGGGAGGCGTACAGCCCCGCCGCAGCCAAGGGCGCCCTTATGTCGGGGATTCTGTCCATCCTTCGTCTGCCCGGTGGCGGAATATCTCCCCGCCTTGTCCGTCTGCAAAACGGCCTGCCGCAATTTGGTTGCGGCAGGCCGTTTCCTTTTGCGCCGCCCCCAAAGGCAGCCTCTTGCTAACAATCGAACGGTTCGAATCCTGAAGCCCTTCAAAATTGAATATTTTCTGTATGTGCCCCCGTACCTCACCAGGATAGAGGATCTGCCTCCTCCGCATCCGCCCCGCTTTTCATCGGCGGCGGCCGGTGCTGCCGCGCGCCTGTTTCCCGCCCGTCCGGCCCCTTCGCGGCCCAGCCTGCCGCTCAATGTAGTTGACGCCCGGCGGATATGCCCGGCAGGCGCGGCAGCTACCCCCGTGGCCTGCCAAAGCTACTGCGCGCCCCGCCAAAGCTGGCCGCCGGGCCATAGTATGCCCGTCGAGCCGCATCCCCAAAAGCGCGGCGGGCAGCACAACCCCCGCCTGTAAAAAGCCGGGACTCACTCCCCGGCGATCCCGCCGCGGGAAAATCCAACACTTTTGCTGCGCGGCATTGGCAAGACAAAGGCACAAACGATCGGCCTGCAACGGCGCGGCCCAACACAAGAACCGGCTTTGCGCACATCCTTCGTGCCGTGCAAAGTCGTGTTTTCCCCTTCTGCACAGCAAAAAAGGCAAAAAAAGACGGGGCCGGACTGGGCGGTCAGTCCGGGGTTCCCCCCGTCAAATTTTGCCTTTTCTTCTTTTGATGCAGCGCTTCGTCATGAAATGACTCAGTCGACTCCCTTGCCAATCTTCCGCGCGCATTCGCGGCAGATATGCCTATCCTGATAAAGAATCAAATCGCTCGAGTTGCCGCAGAAAATGCAAGTCGGTTCATACTTGCGCAGCACAATGCTCTTGCCATCGACGTAGATTTCCAGCCCATCGCCCTCATTGATGTCCAGCGTGCGCCGGAGCTCAATGGGGATCACCAACCTGCCCAGGTTGTCCACTGGTCTTACGATTCCCGTTGTTTTCATTCGCTTTCCTCCCGTTTTCTTATGCTTTCAGTTGCCTTCCCGAACACCGACATCCGGCTCATATTTTTTGAGCACAATGTCGGTGCCATCCATGGAGATCTCCAGTCCATCCCCATCGCTGATGTCCAGCGCCCGCCGCAATTCAATGGGGATCACCAGACGCCCAAGGTTGTCCACCGGTCTGATAATGCCTGTCGTTTTCACATACAAGCACCTCCCGTATGTTTTTGCCTTAATCTGTCAAAATATGGAAAAGGCAAAATTATTATAATATATTTCGCGATATTTGTCAACAAACGTATGAAAGATATATAAAAGGAAGATGTTGGAAACGATTTTTAGTATATCGTTTTACTTCCACTTCTTACACTGTATAGGCCATATTTTCAACGGGAAAATTGTCATAACGCCGCACGTTCTGTCGATCAAAACCCGATTTTGCGACCATAAAGCAGCATCTGAAATACCATTTTTTCATGGAAAAAATGGTATTTTTATAGAAATATTGCTTCTAAAAAGCCGATGGCCAGCGTCCTTATTTCCAGTTTTGAAAACCGAATTTGGAAATGCCCGTTTCCCAGTTGCAAAAAGTCCCCAGCTTCCAGCGTTCCCGGCGTCCCAAATAATAAGCCATGCGACTATCGTGCAATTTTCGAGATACCAAAAGAGGCGTCCCCAAAAGGGACGCCTCCCGCCGTCTTGTTCAGAGCAGCTCGCGGATCTGGCTTTGATATAGATTGTAATACAAGCCCTTCTTTTCCATCAATTCCTCGTGCGTGCCGCTTTCGCTGATGCCGCGGTTGCTGATATACAAAATCCGGTCCGCGCCGCGGATGGTGGACAGGCGGTGCGCAATGACGAAAGAGGTCCGCCCGCGCAGCATCACTTCCAGGCCGCGCTGCACAGCCTTCTCCGTCTGGGTATCGATGGAGGAGGTCGCCTCGTCGAGGATGACCAGGCGGGGGTTGGCCAGCATAACGCGCGCAAAGCTGATCAGCTGCCGCTCGCCCGCGGAGACGCCGCCGCCGTTCTGGCGGATGTAGGTGTGATATTTATACGGCAGCTTCTCGATGAATTCGTGCGCGCACACGGCCTTGGCCGCTTCGATGCATTCCTCGTCCGTGGCGTCGAGCCGGCCGTAGCGGATGTTCTCCAGAATCGTATCAGGGAACAAAAACGGCTCCTGCAGCATGACGCCCTGCTGACGGCGCAGGCTGTCGAGCGTCACGTCGCGCAGATCGGTGCCGTCGATGCGCACGCTGCCCTCCCGCACGTCGTAAAACCGGCTGATGAGGTTGACCACCGTCGATTTTCCCGCGCCCGTCGGACCGACGAGCGCGATGGTCTGCCCGGGCTGCGCGGTGAAGGACAGGTGCTCGAGCACCGTCTGCCCCTCTTCATAGCCGAACGTCACGTCGTCGAACGTCACTTCCCCGCGGATGTCGCCGAGCTCTTTGGCATCCGGCTTGTCATCCACGACCGTCGGCTCGTCGAGGAATTCGCAGATGCGCTCGATATACGCCGCGGAGTTGATGATCTGGCTGTAATAATTCATGATATTGTTGATCGGCGTCCAGAAGCGCGACACATAGGCCGTAAAGGCCACGATGGAGCCGGCCGTGATGGAAGTATCCCCCAGCGCGCCGCGCAGGGAAAGCGCGCCGATGACGTACAGCAGCGCGACGGTGCCGTTGCTCAGCGCCTCGACCAGCGGCCAGAGGGAAATGCCCAGCATCGACGATTTCATCCAGCTCTTACGGTAAGCCTCCGACAGGTTGGCAAAAATGCCGCGGTTGACTTCCTCGCGGGCGAAGGCCTGCGTCACCTTCATGCCCGTGATGCTCTCCTGCATGTAAGCGTTGAGGTTGGACTGCTTCATGCTCAGCATCTGCTGCGCGCGGCGCTGGAAGCGCTTGAGCGCGATGATGCCGATGACGAGGATCGGCAGGCCGATGAGGGCGATGAGCGTGAGCAGCGGGTCGATGATGAGCATATAAACCAGAATGACAATGACGCTGAAAATTTCCACAAGGCAGTTGACAAAGCCAGTGGAGATCAGTTCGGAAATGGTGTTGACATAGTTGACGATGCGCACGAGGATCTTGCCGTGCGGCCGGTCGTCGAAATAGGTAAACGGCAGACGCTGCAGGTGCCGGAACATATCCAGACGGATGTCGTGGATGATGCCCTGGCCGATGCGGTTGGTCGCCTTCATGCGGTAGGAGGTAAAGCAGGCGGCCACCACGATGAGCAGCGTGTACAGCCCCGCCATGACAAGCAGGCCGCGGACGTCCCTGGCCGGCAGCGTGACGTCCATCACCTGCTTGAGGATCATCGGAGAGAGCAGGTTGAGCGCCGCGGCCGCGAGCGTGACGACCAGCGTGAGGATGAGCTTGGTGCGGTAGGGCTTGGTATAGCGGAAAACGCGCTTGAACTGTTGTGCGTTAAAGGGGGTATTGAGATTTTCGTCAATGTCGTATTTGTTCCTGGCCATTACTGCGCACCCCCTTCCGCTGCGGGCGCCGGTCCGGCCGGCGGGCCGTCCAGCTCCGGCGGCAGCTCGCTGAGCCCCGCCTGGGTGAGGAAGTAATCACAGTAAATCCCCTTCTGGCGGATGAGCTGCTCGTGCGTGCCGCGCTCGACGATCTCCCCGTCCTTCAGGCACAAAATCAGGTCGGCGTGCCGCACGGAAGAAATGCGGTGCGCGATGATGAACGTGGTGCGCTCGCCGCAATGCGCCTGAATATTGTTCTGGATCTCCCGCTCGGTCTCCATGTCCAGCGCGGAGGTCGTGTCGTCGAGGATGAGGATGTCGGGGCTGGTCGCCAGCGCGCGCGCCAGGCTGATGCGCTGCCGCTGGCCGCCGGAAAGGCCCACGCCGCGCTCGCCGACGATGGTGTCATAGCCGTCGGGCATCTTCTCGATGAAGTCGTCCGCCGAGGCGATCTGCGCAAAGTGGCGCACCTCCTCTTCCGGCAGGTCCGGCACGCCGTAGGCGATGTTGCCCTCGACGGTGTCAGAGAACAAAAACACCTCCTGCATCACCATGCCGATCCGCCGGCGCAGCTCCTGCAGGTCATATTCGCGCACATTGCGCCCGTCGATGCGCACCTCCCCGCTCGACGCGTCGAAGAAACGCGGGATGAGGCTGACAAGCGTGGACTTGCCGCTGCCCGTCGCGCCGACGATGCCGATGGTCTGCCCCGGCTCTGCCGTGAAGGTCAGGCCGTGCACCGCGTCGATGCGGCTGCGCTCGTCGTAATTAAACGACACGTTGCAGAATTCGACCTTCCCCGGCTTTCCCTGCGCCGGCCGCGCGGGGCAGGCGGGAGACGCGGAAACGATCTTCTTTTCCTTCATCTGCAGCTCGACGATCTTCTCCGCCGAGGCGGCGAAGCGCTGCAGCTCGTTGATGATGTTGCCCATGTTGCGCATGGGGTTGTTGAGGATCCAGACCAGGCCGTTGAACGTGACCAGCTCGCCGAGGCTCATCCGGCCGAAAATGACCAGCAGACCGCCGACCAGAATAACCAGCACGGACAGGAAGTTCGCCAGCCCGTCAAGGAACGGCAGGTATTTCCGCCAGGTGTCGGAAATGTTCTCATTGGACCGGCGGTATTCCTGATTCTCCCGCTCGAACCGCTCGGTCTCGAAATCCGCGCGCACGAACGCTTTGACCACGCGGTTGCCCGCGATGTTCTGCTGCACGACGGTGTTGAGATTCTCGAAATTGTGCCGGATAATGCTCCATTGCGGGCGCACGGCTTTGCCCATCTTCATGGCGACGAAAGCCACCACGGGCGACAGGCACAGCACCACCAGGCAGAGAATCCAGTTGACGGTCAGCAGATAAATCGACCCGCCGACGAAAATAACCGTCTGCTCGATGGCGAAGAAAAACGTCCAGGCGAGAAAGTGGCGCACCATATCGATGTCACCGGTGGCCTTCGCCATGATCTCGCCCGTCGGCGTCGCGGAATAAAAGGACATATCCAGCCCCTGCAGATGCTGATACATCCCGGCGCGCAGGCGAAGCACGCAGTCCTGCGAGCACCGCTCGAAAATGAAGCGGTACAGCAGCGACAACGCGGCGCGCGCGCAGGGAAACGCTACCAGCATCGTGATATAGGTCGCCAGATGCGTCTGATCGTTCGCGCCGAACACTTCGTTGACGATCATCCCCGATACCGTCGCCGGGATGAACACCAGCACGGCACAGACAAGATTGATGAAGATGCCCAGCAAATAGACGGGTTTGTTGCGCCCCAGCAGCGCCCACCCCCACCGGAATGGATGCCCGAGAAAGCGCCAGAGATCGTCCCCCGCAAACGCCGCTGTGTCCGGATCAGGCCGCGGCGCTGCCCCCGATTTGCGGTTGGACATGAAATCCCCCTCCTTCGAAAGCCGATATTCTGTTGTCGGATGCGCCGGCCCCGCCGGTGCAGGAAATAAACCCGGCGCGCGGCAGGCCGCGCGGGAACTCCGGGTCTGGTTGCCAATATATCCGTGCTCAGCCGATTTCCTGCATGGACTGGATGGTGTAAGCGCCGGCAGTGTTCACGATGGTGAAACGCAGCTTCCTGCGTGCGGGCGTGCCGGTGTCCAGGTTGCCCTCGTCGTCAAGGTCATCGATGGAATACACATTGGTCTCGACAATGATGGCGTCCTCGTCGTGGTAGGCATGGGAGATTTCTCCGAACAGCTGTCCGTATTCCTCCATATAGGAGAAAATATAGCACTGGCTGTCCGTGTCGAACGTGGCGATCTCTCCGCCCGCGACGTCGCCGTTATCCGGCTCCACGCCGAACATGTCAAAATACCGCTGCTGCACCCGCTGCGCCGGAATGAGGTAATTGCCCTCCTCATCCGTGCCGAAATCGAGATAATCCTCCGTGGTGAGATCGAGCAGGATCGCCAGCATCACCTGATCACGGTCGACTTCCTCCGGCGAGGAAAAAGCCGGCAAATTGACGGAAATGAGCGGGTTGACCAGATCGAGCATGGCGCTCGACTGCGACGCGTCCAGCGTGAACTCCCCCTCCTGCTGCGAGGAGCCGCCCAGCCAGTCCGGCTTCCACAAAAGCAGAAGCACCACGACCGCCACCACCACGATGACGGCAAGGCCCAGCCAAGCCAGGCCGTCCCATTTCGGCGGCTGCTGTCTCTTTTCCATGTGGCGCTCCCCTTTCTCAGCCGCGGATCTGCCCGTCGCCGTAGATGACATATTTGAAGCTCGTCAGCGCTTCCAGGCCCATCGGGCCGCGCGCATGCAGCTTCTGGGTGGAGATGCCGATCTCCGCGCCGAAGCCGAATTCAAACCCGTCGGTGAAGCGCGTCGACGCATTGACATAAACAGCTGCGGAATCGATCTCCTTGAGGAAGCGCTGGCTGCTGTGGTAATCCTGGGTAATGATGGCCTCGCTGTGATGGGAACTGTAGCGGTTGATATGCGCGATGGCCTCGTCCAGCGAGGGCACCACACGGATCGACAGGATCAGATCGAGATATTCCGTGCCGTAATCCTCCTCCGTCGCGGGCTCCACCCGGCTGCCGAGGATGCGGCGCGTCGCCTCGCAGCCGCGCAGCTTGACGCCGCGCTCCCACAGCTGCTGCGCCGCCGCGGGCAGGAAGGCTTCAGCGACGTCGGCATGCACCAGCAGCGACTCCGCCGCGTTGCAGACCGAGGGCCGCTGCGTTTTGGCATTGACCAGAATAGCGACGCCCATGTCGACATCCGCGCTGCGGTCAATATAGATGTGGCAGTTGCCGACGCCCGTCTCGATGACCGGCACGGTCGCGTTCTCCACGACGGTGCGGATGAGCCCTGCGCCGCCGCGGGGAATGAGCACATCGAGGTATTTCAGCTTCATCATCGCCACCGCCGTCTCGCGCGCCGTGTCCGTGACGAGCTGGATGGAGTCGGCGGGCAGGCCGGTCGACTCCACCGCCTCGCGCATCAGGTCGGTGAGGAACATGTTGGAGGATGCCGCCTCTTTGCCGCCGCGGAGGATGACGGCGTTGCCCGTCTTGAGGCACAGCGCCGCCGCGTCCACCGTCACGTTGGGACGCGCCTCATAAATGATGCCGATAACCCCCATCGGCACGCGCATTTTGCCGATCTGCAGGCCGTTGGGCCGTGTGGTGGCGCCGTCCATCCGCCCGATGGGATCCTCCAGGCGCACGATCTGCCGCACCCCCTCCGCCATGGAGGCAATGCGCGCCGGGGTGAGCGTCAGCCGGTCGAGCAGGCCGGGCGCCATGCCCATCTGGCGGCCGTGATTGATGTCGCGGAGATTCGCTTCGAGGATCTCCTCCTGCCGCGATTCCAGCGCCTGCGCGATGGCGAGCAGCGCTTCGTTTTTCTTCTGGGTACCGGCCACAGCCAGCTGGGGCTGCGCCGCTTTGGCCTTGCGGCCGAGGGTGTCGAGCGTCGTCATGGTTCGATACCGTCCTTTCTTGCTGTCGATGAGTTTGCTGGATGCAATGCGATGAAAAAGCAGCGGGGCGATGGTCGGGTTGCCGGCCGTGTCTGCTGCCTATGCCGGCGGATACGTCGACTGCGCTTCCGCTGCGTCTGGATCTGCCCCGCGCGCGGCCCTTCCCCGCGGGCGGAGAGACGAAAAATCTCAATCCGAAGTGCGCCGGGCCAGGAATCTCGTCCCGATGGAGTGACCCTCCACGATGTCATACAGCACCGCCGGGTCCGCGCCCGAGGCGATGACCACCTCGATGCCCGCCGCCGTGGCGCGCTCGGCGGCCGTCAGCTTCGTGACCATGCCGCCCGTCCCCCGCGCCGTGCCGGAATCGCCCGCCATGCGGCGGATCTCCTCCGTGATCTGCGGCACCACGCGCAGCTGCCGCGCGTCCTCGCAGGTGCGCGGGTTTTTGTCATACAGACCGTCAATATCCGTGAGGATGATGAGCAGGTCGCTGCCGGTCATCTCGGCGACGATGGCGGACAGCGTGTCGTTATCGCCGATGACCAGCTCCTCGACGGAGACGCTGTCGTTCTCGTTGACGATGGGCAGCACGCCGTACTCCAGCAGGCGGCCAAACGTGTTGACCGCGTGGGTGTGATACGGCTCCTGCAGCACGTTGCCCTCCAGCAGGATCTGCGCCGTCGCACAGCTGTATTCCGAAAACAGCCGGTCGTAAATGGACATCAGCTCGCACTGGCCCACCGCGGCGACCGCCTGCTTGGATGGAATATCCTTCGGGCGCTCGGCCAGCCCGAGCTTGCCCACGCCGGCCGCCACCGCGCCGGAGGAAACGAGGATCACATCGTGATCCATGTTTTTCAGATCGGTCAGCACCCGCGCCAGCTGCTCAATGCGGCGCAGATTGATTTTCCCGGTGCTGTGCGTCACGGTGGACGTGCCCACCTTGACGACGATGCGCCGGCGTTGTTGCATGTGCATGGGGTTCTCCTTCTTCCTGCGCGCCGCCCCGGCCTGGGGAAAGGCGCTGTGTATCGCAGGGCCTGCGGCCCGCAACGCGACTGGATATATGGTTATTTTACCATATGCCCCGATGGTGTCAAGACATTTGCCGAAATTCCGAAAAAAAGAGCGTGCGGGGAATTTTTCGCCTGCGAAATGCGCGCGAATCCGGCCGGCCGCGTCCGCTGTCCGCCGCTCTGCACTCCCGCCGCGCGGGTGCACCGGCCTAGCATATCAATCTTGCAAAAGAGTCTTCGATAGCATTTCTTCCGCCTGGGCCGGACCGGCACGGGTACGCCGGCCCGGTCCAAGCAAAAATGTGTGCCAAGACTCGTTCTGCAAAGCAACAATAAAACTATTTGGATATTCATTTCATCTTATTCCTCTTTGTTATTGCCTTACGACCAAGGGCGACGCGCCCCGACGGCAGAACGGCTCCCATTCGGCAGCAGCGCCGCATGGGGTTGGCGCCAGCCATCCCTCCTCGCGCGTTTGCGACGGCTGTAACGCTGTCTCTGCCCGCGGCAGGTTGCAGTCGCGAGCTTACCCTTTCCCTTCCGCTGCCGGGCGGCGGCGTTTCCCCGAAAAAAGCAAAAGCGCAGGCGGAGAGCTTCTCTTTCTCCGCTGCGCTTTCCATGGAAAGCCGGGACTTATTTCCGTCTGGTTGAAGGCTGTGAAAATGCGATCGCTTTTAGCGAGTTTTCACGGCCGACCTGCTGGAATGATTTTTCACCTGAATGGGTAAGTTGCAAAGCCGACGCGGCGAGCCGGGCGCACAGGCGCATACGCATCAAGCTCCCCTTCCGGGGCGAGCCCATGGCCGGCAATCCGGGCGCACGGGCGACAGCGAGGGCAAGGCCGCCAGCCGGCCCGTTGGGCATCACATCAATCGCCATTTCCCCCTGCGCGCCGCGGGCGATATGGACATGGCGCGCCGAAAGCGCCGGCCTTCGGTTCATTTCCGGCGGCGCGCCGGCTGCGGCTCCATATATTCCTTCTCCCCGCAGTGCGGGCAGCGAACGATCTTGCCGGTTCCGGCGTTGACCGACACGAGCAGCCGCCACACCGGCGGGCGGAATCTGAGCCCGCAATGCGGGCAGAGGAAGCACTGCCGGCGGTAAAACCACGCCAGCTCGATCGCGGCCAGCACAATGACAATTCCCAGCACGCACAGCGCGACCAGCAGGATGATCTGTTCCGTTTGCAAACGCCGCACCTCCCCGGCAAAATAACCGCGCCGCCAGGCCTCGGCAGAAACCGGCCTCTTTCCCTGGCGAAAAGCGCTCGCCGCCGGCACCGCACAATGGGCTTATTTCTCCCGCTCGTTATTCTTCCGCGCGGCCCGGCGCTGCAGAATAATCAGGCACACCGACGACCAGATGACCAGGATGGCGAAGATGAACAGCAGCGTTTTGGTGATGTCGTTCTCGATGAACTGCATGGCATTGTTGAAGTGATCGATAATCACCAGCGTCAGAAACAGCAAAGACAGCACGATGTTGATATGCGGCAGCGCCGCGCGGATGCGTTGCATCATTGCGCATTCTCCTTTCCGATATACACGATGTCGCTGCAGCGGCGGCCGCCGTTATAGGGCTGATTGACCACCTTGCCGTTGAACCACATCACGGAGGTCTGGCCGCCGTCGAGGTTATAGGCCTGCTTGCAGCCGAGCTCCTCGAACAGCGCGGACAGCTCCGTCATCGACATGCCAACCGAGTAGCCCTCCTGCCGGCCGTCCACCACCACGAAGCAATAGTGCCCGGGTTCGTAATACCCGATGGCGGTGCGCGGGTTGCGCGGAGACACATCGGTATTGAATTCCGTCATCGACTGCCCGTCGTCGGTGAGAAGCTCCGGCCCGAAGGACCAGGCCTGGTACGCCCCCTTGGCGATGGCCTCATTGATGTCGAACTCCTCCGCGGTATAGGTCTGCATGGTGCCGTCGTAATACAACACGCATACGTCACGCCACAAGTCGTCGCGATAGACGTTGCCGTTACGGATGACGACCCCGCGCGTGCGGATGCCGTAATAATCGCCCGATACGGCCAGCAGCGCGTTATTCTCCCGCGCCATCTCGGCGGTCGTCTGCGTGAAGCCCTGGCCATATTTGCCGTCAGCGAACGCAGTGGCGTAAGCGTCGATATTCTTGACGTAAATGTCCGCGACATAATAAGTCACGCCGTCTTTTTGCACCTTTTCGATCGTGATGTTGCGGTCGGTGCCTTTATAGGACGTGTCAGTCAGCTCGATCTCCCCGGCAGAGGCGGCGAATTTCTCCGGCCATTTCGCACCGAACGCGCCCATGTCGACCGTGACGGTATTGCCGCTTGAGTCGGTGATGGTCACTGTATTGGAAGCGGCGCTGTCCGGGCGGGAAACGGTCTGCACCGGGCCGGTCCCCTCCACGCCGCCCATCCAGCGCGGCAGCACATGGTGAAACATCGCAAAGGTCAGCAGCACAACCGCGAACAACAGGAAATCCGTCACCACCAGCACCCAAACGGGCCGCGGCGCGCGGGTCGCCGCGCCTCTGGACGAGGGGCGGGACCCCGGCTGGGAAGCGGGGCGGGAATTGGCCGGCGATCCGGCGCGGGCGCCGGGATTCGCACCGGGGCGCGCATTTCCCTGCGCTGCGGTATGCGGCGCGCGCGGCGCCGTGCGCGGCGTCGCCGCCGGCGGCACGCGCCGGGTTGGCGCATCGGTACGGGGCGCGGGGCGCGGGGTAACGCGCTCGCCCGGCGCGCCGATCGGGTGGACAGCGTCAGCCCCCGTCCCCGTTTCTCTCCAGCCGGCCGATGCCGTTGGGCGCTGCGTCTCGCCCGGCCGCGCGCCCCCCTGCTGCCGCGCGCGGTATGCGCGGCTCCACGCATCAGCGTCGAGGGGGTCGTCCTCCTGCTGCTCCTTGCGCGCCGGCGTTGTCCCCTGCGTGCCGGAGGTCGTGTCCTCCGGCGCGCGGCTCTGCCGGAACAGGCTCTCAAAATCATCCCAGTCGTCTTTTCTCTGCAAGCCTTTCGCCTCCCCGGGCGGGCCGCCGCACCGGGCCACCCGCTTCTTTTTCCGTCCCGCGCGCCCAGCCGCAGCCAGTGCGCCGTCAACCGCTGCGCGGTGATAAAACTCATTTTATAGTATCTTCTTTCTTTCGCGCTTGTCAACAGGCCAACAGTGAAAATCCTGTGAATTTTGCGTCACTGTAGTGTACGGTCATCGCCCCGCCCGGCCGCCAACAGGCGCCGCCTGCGGGCCGGGGCCGAACCGCCAGTTTCCCACATGCCGCCTGCGTGCATTTTTGTGAATTCTCCCTATTGCGTTTTTGTCGAAAAAACTATATGATAAAAAGAAACAACCATGATGCGTGAAATTGGAGAAAAGGAGTGTCCCGACTATGGCTTATTACTTTTCAGAGCCTTCCCGCACCTTCAGTGAATATCTGCTGGTTCCCGGCTATTCCTCAGCGCAGTGCATTCCCACCAACGTCAGCCTGAAA
Source organism: Candidatus Tabaqchalia intestinavium (assembly GCA_904420005.1). GTDB lineage: Bacteria > Bacillota > Clostridia > Oscillospirales > CAJFTT01 > Tabaqchalia > Tabaqchalia intestinavium. Next base: position 33,872 of record CAJFTT010000028.1, read on the forward strand.
ACGCCGCTGACCCGTTTCCGCCGCGGGGAAACGCCCGCCATCTCGCTGAATATTCCGCTGGTGTCGGCCATTATGCAGGCCGTTTCCGACGACCGCATGGCCATCGCGCTGGCCAAAGAGGGCGGCATGAGCTTCATCTACGGCTCGCAGAGCGTGGAGAGCGAGGCGGCCATGGTGCGCCGCGTCAAGAGCTATAAGGCGGGCTTCGTGCGCAGCGACTCCAACATCCGCCCCGACCAGACGCTGGCCGATATTCTCGCGCTCAAGCAGAAAACCGGGCACTCCACCGTCGCCGTGACGGAGGACGGCAGCCCCAACGGCCGCCTGATCGGCATCGTCACCAGCCGCGACTATCGCGTCAGCCGTATGGACACCTCCACGCCCGTGTCGGCGTTCATGACGCCGTTTTCTTCGCTGATCTATGCCGAGGAAGGCACGAGCCTCAAAGAGGCCAACAACATCATCTGGGACCACAAGCTCAATTCCCTGCCCATCGTGGACAAGCAGGGCCGGCTGCTGTATTTTGTGTTCCGCAAGGACTATGATTTCCACAAAGAGAACCCGCTGGAGCTGCTCGACGCGCAAAAGCGCTACATGGTGGGCGCGGGGATCAACACGCGCGACTATGCCGAGCGCGTGCCCGCGCTGGTGGAAGCCGGCGCCGACGCGCTGTGCATCGACTCCTCCGAGGGCTTCTCGGAGTGGCAGGCCCGCACGCTCAGCTGGATCCGCGAGCAGTACGGCGACAGCGTCAAGGTCGGCGCGGGCAACGTCGTGGACCGCGATGGGTTCCTCTTCCTCGCGGAGGCCGGCGCAGATTTCATCAAGATCGGCATCGGCGGCGGCTCGATCTGCATCACCCGCGAGCAGAAGGGCATCGGCCGCGGCCAGGCGACGGCCGTCATGGAGGTCGCCGCGGCCCGGGATGAATATTTCGAGAAAACCGGCGTCTATATTCCCATCTGCTCCGATGGCGGCATCGTGCATGACTATCACATCACGCTGGCGCTCGCGATGGGCGCGGACTTCATCATGCTGGGACGCTATTTCTCCCGTTTTGACGAGAGCCCGACCAACAAGGTCGTCGTCGACGGCAATTATATGAAGGAATACTGGGGCGAGGGCAGCGCCCGCGCGCGCAACTGGCAGCGTTACGACCTCGGCGGCGCGAGCAAGCTGTCGTTTGAGGAAGGCGTAGACTCCTACGTCCCTTACGCCGGCAGTCTGAAGGATAACGTCGGCATGACGCTCAGCAAGGTGCGCTCGACCATGTGCAACTGCGGCGCGCTGACCATCCCTGAGCTGCAGAAAAACGCCAAGCTCACGCTGGTTTCCGCCACCAGCATCATCGAGGGCGGCGCGCACGACGTCGTGCTCAAGGACAAGACCGTTTCCCCCGCGAAATGACTCCAACTAAGCAGCAAAAAAGGCCGCTGGGGGCTGACGCGTGATCGCGTCGGCCCCCAGTGGCCTTTTTGCAGGATGGCGCCGCACCACCGGCACAGCATTCCCAGCATGTCCCTCCTATCCGGCGGGCTGAAAAAGCACAAAGCGGCGCGGGCAAGATTTCCCAGCCGCCGGAAGCAGGAAACAGCGTGCGGCGGCGGCACATCTGTGCTATACTAAAAGTACCATGAAAAAGCCGGCGCGCATCCCGCCCGGAAGAAAGGAGTTCCCCTATGCACAGGAAACAGAAAGCCAGGCGCAGACTTGCCGCCGTCGCGCTGGCCGCAGCGCTGACGCTGGCCGCATGCACCGGCGCGCCGGGAGACGGCGTATCCTCCGGGCATCCCGCCTCTCCGACGGTGCAGAGCGACGAGTCTTCCGCTTCGCAAAGTGTTTCAGCCGATATGCCTTCTGCCGCCGGCGTTTCCTCCGCAGCCGCTTCCTCTGCGACCGCCTCCTCCAGCGGCATCAATTCGTCCATGGGTGCGTCCAGTTCTGCAAGCAGCACCCGGCCCGCCGATGCATCCTCCTCCACCGCTCCGCAGCTGACTTCTTCTGCGGCGGCTTCCGCCGCCTCTTCCTCTGGCGGAGGTCAATTCCCGGCGGCGACGCCCGAGGCGCGCGCCCGCGAAACGCTGGCTTCCATGACGCTGGAGGAAAAAGCCGGGCAGATGTTTTTCCTTGCCTTCCGGCAGACCGCCCAGGGCGGCGACCTGCTTCGGCTGGACGGCGCGGCGCAGGAAATCCTGCGCCGCGTGCAGCCCGGCGGGATGGTTCTGTTCGGGGAAAATGTCGACACAGTCGAACAGCTGCGCGCGCTCATCGCTGAGTCGCAGGCGCTCTCTTCCCTGCCGCTTTTCGTCTCCGTGGATCAGGAGGGCGGGCGGGTACAGCGCATCCGGCACACCCAGCAGATCCCCGCCACCGACATTCCTGCCATGCTTACCGTCGGCAGCCGCAATGATCTCTCCCTGACGGAGAAAATCGGCCGGCTGATGGCGCGCGAGCTGCGCGTATTCGGCTTCAACATGGATTTCGCGCCGGTATGCGACGTGTTCTCCAACCCGGACAACACCGTAATCGGAAACCGCGCTTTTTCCACCGACCCCAAAATTGCCGCCGAGCAGGCCGCAGCGCTGGCCGCGGGTCTCTCCGCCGAGGGCATCATTCCCGTGCTCAAGCATTTTCCCGGCCATGGGGACACCGCCGCCGACACGCACGACGGCTTCGTCCGCGTGGATAAAACCAAGACCGAGCTGTGGGGCTGTGAGCTTCTTCCCTTTCAGCGGGGCATCGACAACGGGGCCGAGGTCATCATGGCGGCGCACATCAGCCTGCCCAACGTCACCGGGGATGAGACGCCGGCCTCCCTTTCCAGGGAAATCCTGACCGGGCTGCTGCGGGAGGAAATGGGCTTCGACGGCGTCATCATCACCGATGCGCTCAACATGAAGGCCATCACCCGCCGGTATTCCACGCAGGAAACCATCCTGCTGGGGATCGAGGCGGGCGTCGATCTGTTCCTCATGCCATCCGACCCGATAGAAGCCTTTGATACGCTGGTTTCCGCCGTCGAATCCGGGCATGTTTCCATGCAGCGTCTGGATGAATCCGTGCTGCGCATTCTGACGCTCAAATATTCTCACGGCCTGTTCGAAAATCCGCCGCTGCAGGACGCGAGCATTCTCGGCCGCGGCGCCTCGATCCTCGAAGGGCTCGCCTGACGCACCGTTTCAGGCGAGCCGCCGCTGCGCGCGGGGTGAACGCGCGCCCTTGCCTGTTATTTTTTGCAAGCCGGGTTCCCGACCGAGGGGCGCCGCGTCCGCCCCGCCGATTCTCCGCTGCGCCGGGCGCGCCATACCGCCGCAGGGCAGCGCATTCATCCCTCGCTCGCCGTGTCCTCCGCCGGCGCGGGCAGCTCCGCGAGCGCGTCTGCGATGGCCTTTGCCAGCACCTGCGCGCTGCGGGTGCATTCCTCGACGGTGTTGACGTCGGTGCCGATCTCGACGGCGAACGACGCGCGCGTCATGTCGAAGTTATATTTGCGCGCCTCCAGGGACAGCGGCCGCGCCAGCGACGGTGCGGAGAGGCCGAGCTTCTCCTGCACCCGCAGCGCAATGCTGAGATTATCCTCCCAATTTTCAAACCCCAGGCTACCGTCCGCGTCGCAGCCCGCGATGAGCATGATCTGCGCGGCTTTTTCACCGTTGATCTCCACCGTGGGCTTGACGCGCGCGCCGCCCGTCTGCTGGATAATCCCCCGGTGCAGGTCGATGACCATCTGAATCTGCGGATTGCTGTCGAGGATCTTTTCGATCCGCTCCCGCGCCCGCAGATAAGCGCCGGAATACGACGGATAGTCGAAGGTTGACGTATCGTGGATCACGCCGATGCCGCGCGCTTCCAGCGCGGTTTTGAGCGCCTGCCCGACCTTGATGACGCCGATCTCGCTGTCGAGCGAGTTGCCGCTCTTGTCGGGATCGTAATAGCCCAGCGCTTCGGTCTCATAGCATTCGGTGGCGTGCGTATGGATGATGAGCACCTGCGCGCTGTGCGTTTCGGCGTCGAAGGTCACGCCCGTCTCCCGCTCGAGCAGCGCGGCGATGTCGATGGAGGGCGACAGCAGCGTCTTGTCCTGAATGGAGATCCCCTCATAAGTAATGAGATTCCCGGTATCGTCGCGCGTCTGCTCGAGCACCGGCTTCATTCCTTCGGGGAGATCCGTCAGCAGCGGCGAGTCCACGCGGGAAACCTGAAAGATTTCCTGCACCGCGGGCGGCTCCTCCTCCGGCGCCTGGCTGGAAACGCTCTCCCCGTCGCCCGGCGCGAACAGCTGGTTGCCGGTCGAGCCGTTGGGATAGAGCAGCGCCGCGGAATAGTACGCCGCGCCGCGCACCAGCTCCGCGACCGGTCCCACGTGTGTGAGCAGAAGGATCGCCCCCACCGCGGCCACGCACAACCCGATGGCGAGGAAATTGATTTTGCGTTTTCGGTAATGCATTCCGGCCATGTGAACGCTCCTCCTTTTCGCCGGGGCGGCAGACGCTTGCCGCAGTCTTGTCCTTGCAGTGGGAAAGTCTGTGCCCCTGTCGTTCATCTCATATGTATGCGCCGGCGTGAAAAATATGCGTGCGGCGCTTTTCCTCCATGCATTCTGCACGCTGCCGTGCGCGCCCGCCGCTGTGCCTCTGCCGCAAAAAATCGGCGCACCGGCCGGGCTTTTTGCCGGCGGTGCGCCGATTTTTGTTCTCTGCCGTCGGGGCCGGGCTTTCGGCCCCGACGGCATGCACGTCACATCTGCGCGTCACATCTGATTGATCTTTTCCTTGATCTGCTCCAT
>CAJFTT010000029.1 GCA_904420005.1 Candidatus Tabaqchalia intestinavium
TGTACTCTTTGTATTCAAGGCGCTCCCGTTTAACTTCGCTGATCTGCTCCAGCATAGACTTCCCGGCCATTTTCAAAATCCGATAAGGAAGAACAAGACCTCGCAGATCTGCTCATGCAGCGACTTATTCCCGAAAGTGCCTTCCGCACAGAGCAGCGCCGCATCAAAGCACAGATCGCAGAACTGACAACAAAGATCAATGAACAAAGAAGCAAATTCGTCCGCGAAAGCGACTTTACTATAATCACAGAGTTCGATCCCGAAAAGGTCGAGAAATTCATCACGAAGGTCATTGTCCGAAAATGGACGGTGACCTTCGTGTTCTATAACGGCGTACAAATCACAAAGGCATACAGCAATGGACAGGCTGGCAACAAACCCGGCTGGAACAAAAGGAGGTAAACGGTATGGCAGCAGTAAGGTGTCGGACTACAAGCGCGTCATCGCTGTGGTGGACACTACTGTGCATGGCCAGTTCTTCATGGCAGGCAGCCACTTCGTGACATTCGATCGTGAGGCACTGCCGAGCAGCAAAGCGGTAACATGGTTTAAGGCACCGGCAAAGGAAGACGATGAGTTCGTCAGCGGCAGCGACGATACCACATTCCGTCTGGATGACCTCAAGGGTATGAATGTCACCGCAGCGATCGCAGAGCGCGGCCATGAATACTACATGGAAAACAAGGTCAGATACATCAGTATTGACGGCACCAAGGGCTATGCCATCGTCGAAGGCAGTGAGGCATACGAGGTGGAGTTTGAGTAGCGTCAAAAATTGGGCTTTGCCAAAAGCAAAAGATCTCCTCAATATCCCGGAAAGCTTTTGGAATGATACGATGGAATCCTTTGGAACATTATATAGCGCCCTGCCAAAACAAATCATTCATCGTGATCCCAACCCGAGCAATATTATTATGGCGGAAGGCACATGGGGATTTATTGACTTTGATTTGTCAGAACGGAATATCCGAATTTTCGATCCCTGCTATGCTGCAACCGGAATTTTAAGCGAAAGCTTTGATGAAAACAATCAGGAAAAGCTTGCACGATGGATTGAAATTTACAAAAATATTATTTACGGTTACGATAGTGTAGCAAAACTCAGTGATAACGAGGTCAAAGCAATTCCGTATGTGATTTTATCCAACCAATTGATCTGTTGTGCATGGCTTTCTGAGCAGGAGAAATACAAAAATATTTTCCAAGTGAACAAAAAGATGACCAAATGGATATACGAAAATTTTGATAAGCTGATGATTGAATAATTAAAGTAATCGGTGTGAGTTCATGTCCAACAACAAAAAATGCGTGGCATCTTTTTTAGTAAATAGATGTACCTTTGTCTGTTTCATACCAAACCTTTTATTATACCGGGGTTGTTTTTTCATTTTTAGCAATGGTTACCCTCGGGGGGCAAGGAGGCAACGCGTCCAGGAATCGCTGCAGCGGGCACGGACGGCGTTCCCGCAACTCGGCGGGCTTAAAAATCCCCGCCGTCCCGCTGCGGCTTTGCCCGCGCCCATTCCGGCGGCCCCGCGCCGCCTTCGCCTCCGAGGGCAATTGCGCTTGCCCCCTTTTGTAAAAGGGGGTCTTCCCGGACAACCCATGCAGGGCAGAATGGCTCTCCCGCGGATCAAAGCTCCAGCCGCACCGGCACATCCTCGGTGTCCCGCACGCGGGAAAAGATCTCCCGCAGCAGGCGCGCGGCCAGCGGACACAAAGGCCGGGCGGGATCCTGGGCGAACCCAGGATCCCGCTCGGCTGTGGGTGGAAATCAGAAAAGGCAAAAGCAAAGTGCGGGCAGGTCAGGCGCCCAGCAGGAAGCGATCCCACGCCGTCTGCACGATGGCGATATAATCCGTCAGGCCGGCGTCCTGCATCTCGCGCACAAAGCTGTCCCATTCAGTCAGCGGCTTCTCGCCGGAGATGAAGCCCTTCAGGTTACCCATCTGGATGTTCCAGAAATTGTTGAGCCCATTGAGCGCCTCGCTCTCCTCCGCAGTCAGCTGCATGCTGTCGAGCACCACCATGTTGCGCTCGGAGGTGGCCTTCGACCAGGTCTCGACCGCCGCCAGGGCCTCGTCGTCATAGACGAAATTGATCAGCACGTCGGGATCATGATAGAACGAATCCAGAAACGCGTTCTGCACGATGCCGTAACGGATGCCGTCGGGGTTGCCGGTGATCTTCTCGGTGAAGGAGATGCTGCCGTCCTCGTTCTTGACGTAATCCTCCCCTTCGATGCCATAGGACGTCTCCATGTACATCTCCTCGGTGAAGAACTGGTCGAGGAATTTGCAGGCGACGGCCGGGTTCGAGCAGGTATAGGACAGGAACACACAGCCGTTATTTTTGTTGCCGATGGGCTGGTAATTGGCGCGGTAGACGATCTTGTCGCCCTTGTTGAGCACGGGATCGGGCGCGGCCACCAGCTCGTAATCGGGATTCTGCGCGATCTTCTTGCGCTCGAGGATGTCGTCGATACCGCCCGCCCAGGCCGCGACTTCGTCGCCGGCGCGCTCCTCGTTGGTGACGTCGACCTGCCGGGCGATATCCTCCGCCACCCACTGGTGCATCATCTTGACATATTCATAGACGCCTTCTTCGATCGCGCCGTAACGAACCTTGCCCTCGTCGTCCAGATACAGTTCATACATCTGATTATAGCAAGTGATGAACACATCGTTGGGCATCGACGGGGCGAAAATCATGCTGCCGGCGGCAAGCGGCGTCTCCACGCCGAGCGAAACTTTGAGCTTGGTGAGCACGTTGTACCACTCGTCGATGGTCTCCGGCACGGCCAGCTGCAGCTCGTCGAGCATATCCTTGCGGATGACGAGGCCGCTGGTGTTGGGGCGTTTGTCGTTGGTGCCGACGCCCGTGAGCGTCGGGATATAGAAAATATTGCCCTGCTGCGTCACGGTGCACTTGTCGATGATGGCGTATTTCTGCCGCATGGCGTTGAAATTGGGCATCTGCACGTCGACATAGTCGTTGAGCCGCAGATAGACCTCCTCTTCCTCCAGCGTGTCGATGGTGTTGCCCTCGATGTCAGGGAAAAAGAACGAATGAGAAATCATGTCCTCCATATTGCCCGAGGCGAGCTTATTCATCAGCTCGGTCTTGGTCTCGCTGAGGCCGGACGCCGTCGGGTGGGAGAACTGGATATTGACGTTGGTGCGCTCTTTCATCCGCTGGATGAAGGGGTGATCCGACAGGGTGTTGAAATCCGGCATGAACGTGTTGTCAAACGGATACCACCAGGTGAGCGTGACCTCTTCTTCGAGCGGAAACGTCATGGGTTCGTTGATCCAGACCTTTCCGGTTTGATTGCACGCCGTCATCAGCGACAGCGGCAGCGCCATCATCGCGGCCGATGCCAGGACAGCCAGCCGCTTTGCCAAAGCTCTCATAGATTCCTCCTCCGTTCCTTTCGAATGGTAGCTTTTGGTAGCTTGCATTGCGGTTATTGTAACATACAGATCACGGAATGTAAAGAACATTTTTGTTATATTGCCTATTTATTTTTATTATCTATTCTGTGTTTTATATATCTTTACTGAAATATGACGCTTGATTGTGCGTTTTCGTCGCGGGAACTGGATTTTGGGGTAACCGCCCCGGCACGGCGAACGGCTCGCCCCCCTAGTGCGGGCGAGCGGTTTGACTGTGAGGACGGAGACGGCGCGGCTGTGCCCGAGCGCCTGCCGCGCGGGCCCGGGCGGAGACCGCGATGAATTCGGCGCGCGGGACGCGGCGGCCAGGGCCTTCGATTTATGGAATTACGGCGCTGGCGGCCATCCGATGCGCGCGGGCGCGGGCCATTTGCCTTCCCCGCCTTTGTTTCCCTGCCGGCGGCATCCGATGCGCGCGGGCGCGGGACTGGGCGCTTGAAGCAAGCAGCAATCCCGTTATCGTTGATCCGATGCGCGCGGGACTGGGCCGCGGCAGGCAGACGCCCCGCCGCCGGGCCGCACGGGGATCCGTACCCCCCAGCGCACCGGTGGCGAGGATGGTCGACGGGCCGCACGGGGGCCTCCGGCTGCGCGCCCAGCGAGAAAATCCGCAACGGAAAATCCGCGGCGCGGCGGCCGATCGTCGCGCCGCGGATTCGGCCTGTGAAAAGCGCATCATTTCCGGCGTCGCCGCGCTTGCGTCAACGCTTGGGCGCGGGCGATTTCCCGGCCGGAAACCTCCGCGCCTTCCCTCGCTGCCGCATCCCGCGCGTAGAATGCGGGATCGGCTGGAAAAATATTTCTGCGATTCCCTATTGACAAAGGTGTATCTACTGTATATACTGTGTATACACAGTACTGTTACGGGAGGAAATCCCATGCAAATTTTCATCGACAACCGAAGCGGGCAGCCGATCTACGACCAGATCTATTCCCAGATCAAGGCGCAGATCCTGAGCGGCGCGCTGCGCGAGGACGAGGCGTTGCCGTCCATCCGCACGCTGGCCAAGGAGCTGCGCATCAGCGTCATCACGACCAAACGGGCCTATGACGAGCTGGAGCGGGAGGGCTTCCTCTATACCGTCGCCGGCAAGGGCAGCTTCGTCGCGCCGCGCAACACCGAGCTCGTGCGCGAGCAGCTGCTGCGCGAGGTCGAGGAGCATCTGTCGGCCGCGGCGGCGCTGGCGGCGTCCTGCGGGCTGGGCGAAAAAGAGCTGGCCGAAATGCTGCACGTTTTGCTGAAGGAGGATTGACGCGACATGAACGCGTTGGAGGTTTTGGGTCTGCGAAAGAATTATCCCGGGTTCCGGCTGGAGGACGTCAGCTTCACCCTGCCGTCGGGCTGCATCCTGGGGCTGATCGGCGAGAACGGGGCCGGGAAAAGCACGGTCATCCGCCTGATCCTCGACGCCATCCGCCGAGACGGCGGCGAGGTGCGCGTGCTGGGAAAGGACAACCGCGACAATTTCAAGGCGACTAAGGAGGACATCGGCGTCGTGCTCGACGAGGCCTATTTCCCCGAAGGGCTGAACGTCCGGCAGGTCGGCGCGGTGCTGCGCCGGATTTACCGCAATTGGGACGACGCGCAGTTTTCCTCGCTCATCCGCCGCTTTTCGCTGCCGGAGAACCGCGCGTTCAAGGATTTCTCCCGCGGGATGAAGATGAAACTGTCCATCGCGGCGGCCCTCGCGCACCAGGCAAAGCTTTTGGTGCTTGACGAAGCGACCAGCGGGCTTGACCCCATCGCGCGCGACGAGATCGTCGAGCTGTTTCATGACTTCACGCGCGACGAGACGCACTCCATCCTCATCTCCTCGCATATCGTCAGCGACCTGGAGAAGCTGTGCGACTATATCGCCTTCCTGCACAAAGGGCGGCTGCTGGTGTGCGAGGAGAAGGACCGCCTGCTCGAGCGGTACGGCTTCCTGCGCTGCGACCGGCAGACGCTTGCCCGGCTCTCCCCTGCTGCCGTGCATGGCGTGCGGGACGGGGAATTCGGCGTGGAGGCGCTCGTCGAGCGGGAGAAAGCGCCCTCGTCGGTGCAGCTTGACCCGGTAGGGATCGAGGACATCATCGTATTTCTGGCGAAGGAGGCGGGCCGGCAATGAAAGGACTGCTGCTCAAAGATTGGTTCGTGCTGTGGAAACAGTGCAAATGGATGCTGTTTCTGGTGATTTTGTATACGCTGCTGCCGCTCGTGTCGGATGGCGCCGGCACGTTCCTGGCGTGCTTTTCCGTGCTGTTCATGGCCATCCTGCCCATCACGGTGCTCGGCTTCGACGAGCGGAGCAAATGGGAGCGCTATGCCGCCGCGCTGCCCGTCTCGCGGGATGACCTCGTGCTGTCGAAATACCTGCTCGCGCTGTTGGGGATGATCGGGGCGGCGCTGCTCTACCTGCTGTCCTCGCTCGTCCTTTCCGCCGTGCGGCCCGGCAGCGTTTCCCCGCAGGAGACCGTTTCGTTCCTCTGCCTGCTGTTCGCCGGCGCGCTGGCCTTCGACGCGGTCAATTTTCCCATCATATTCCGGCTCGGCGTGGAAAAGGGCCGCCTGTGGTTTTTCCTCATCGCGGCGCTGTTCGGCGGGGCGATCGGCGCTGCCAGCGCCGTCGCGGGCGACGCGGCCGTCTCGCTGGGGCAGGCGCTGCTTGGCGTGCCGGTGTGGGCGTTCCCGCTCGCGGCGCTGGCGGTGTTCGGCCTGTCGGCCTGGCTGTCCTGCCGGCTGTATGCGCGGCGCGACCTGTGACGGCCGCGCGCGGGCGGCGCGGGTGACGGAAGCGGCAGTGAGAGCCTCCTCTCCCGGCTGTGAAACGGGCTCGCGCAGGGTCCCGTTTGGATTCCCTCTCCGGCTGCGGCGCGGGTCGGGAAATGGCGGCGGTTCCGCGCGGCCGGCGCTTTCTCCGGCACAGGGCCGCGCAGATTCTTCCCTTTAATAAAATAATACCCTCCGTGGACAGGGGCAACGTATCCGGCGGCTGCAATGGACGCGGTCGCGCGCCCGCCCTGCTGTGGCCCTGTCCGTGCCCCGTCCCTTCCGTTGCCGGGCCGATAGGGCTTTTCAGGAAGAAAACGGGCACGGGCCCCGCTGGCGAAGCAGCCGGGCGCTCGCCCACGGGCGAGCAAAACGGGGTCAGCCGCTGTTCGCCACGCAAAACCGTGTTTCCCTTGTCCGCCGGGGGCAAAAACCGCGAAAAGTATAGATTTCTTTGTTTTCAAGCGTTTCGGAAGATTTTATTAACGCCCTATGCAGGGCAGTAACTGCTTATGAAATTGTGGTTCTCAAATTTTTTGTTAAAACCGCGAAAAGGAGACGGCAAACTGCTTGCCGTCTCCTTTTGTCTGCCCGCAGATCCCGCCGAGCCTTGCACCGCTGCGCCCCGGGCGTCCCCCTGCGCGAAAAGTATACGATTTCGCGCGCCGATACATACATGGCAAAACAGTTGCAAAAATGCAGAGATTCCTTCACAATTGCGCTATTTTTCAGTAGACAAACGGCGAAAGATATAGTATAATATTTTCGATAAAGCACACTTCTGTATGGGCGCGGGCGGGGAGCGCCTTGCACCACGGACGTTCTCTGCCGCCTCGATGGAGGCTGTGCTAATTTCACAGGGGAAAAGGGGTCTATCCATATGCAGAAACGCAATATCGGCATCAGCATTTTCCTTTCGATCATCACCTGCGGAATTTACGGCATTTTCTGGTTCATCAGCCTGACGGACGACACCAACGCCGTTTCGGGCCAGAGCGGCACGACGGGCGGCATGGCGTTCCTGCTCTCGCTGGTCACCTGTGGCATTTACAGCATATATTGGGCGTACCGTGTGGGCGAGAAGATCGACACGGCCTGGGCGGCGCGCGGACGCGTCGGCGGCTCGGATACCAAGATCATCTATCTGCTGCTTTCCATTTTCGGCCTGTCGATCATCACCTGGGCGCTCGCGCAGAATGAACTCAACAAGATCATTGACAACGACGTGCCTCCCATCACGCCGAATGTATAAACGGGCGCGGCGCGTGGCGCTGATCTCGCTCATGGTGCTGACGGTGGGGTTGGCGTATGCCGGGCTTGTGCTGTGGACGGGCGGGGGAATCCCCTGCCCGTTTCATGCGTTGACGGGGCTGTACTGCCCCGGGTGCGGCATTTCGCGCATGCTGCTGGCGCTGTTGCAGCTGGACATCGAGGGGGCCTGGCGGGCGCATCCGCTCGCGCTGGCGGCGCTGCCGGCCGGCGCGCTGCTGGCCGGCACGCTGGCGGCGCGCTATATCCGCCGGGGCGACGCGTCTCTCTCCCGGTGGCAGAACGTGCTGGTGTGGGTGTTGGTCGCGGCTTTTTTGCTTTTCGGCGTGCTGCGCAATCTGCCGGGATTCGCCGTCCTGCAGCCGCATTGACGGCAGCCGGAGGGGCGGAGACTGCCGCAGCGTTCCGCCCGGCGGGGCGGCGGATACAGCCGTTGCGTCGCTGTTTTTCGTGCCGCCGCGTCTGCCAGCGGGAACGCGGCGGCGTAGAGGCAGATTCTCCAACCGTCCGTTCCCGCCCCAGGTTCCGGGCGCAGTCCGAAACGGCGCGCAAGCAGGGGTAACGTTCTTCTCTGGCGCGGAGACGCTTTCTTTCGCCCCGCCGCAGGCTGCGGGTGATTCTCCCGGCGCCCGGGCGGCCGGCGGGGCGGAGACCGCCGCGCCGGCCTGTCCAGGAAGGCGGTCTCCGCTCAAATAATCGCGGCGGAAAGAGGCCGTGGGTAAGGTATGCCTTGCCCACGGCCTCTTTATGCCGGCGGGAGATGCTCCAGCCGCCGGTCACAGCCGGCGGCGCAGCTTGCCGACGAGGAAGGTCACCACCGGCAGCCCGATCCCGACCGCGAGATTGACCGGCACAATATAGCGAAACGAAATTTCGTTGAGCTGTTGGGAAAGCAGGCTGAAGAACATTGCCCCGACGAAGATCAGCAGCAGCACCATATTATAATAGGGCGAGGTCTCCTCGGTACAGGTGGTGACGGAAATCATCTTCTGCGCCGCCATGGCAAAAATCGTGATGATGACGAAATCCGCCAGGATGAGCAGCGCGATGATGACGGCCTCCACGCGTTCGATGGAACCGAAGATCTGGATCTCCTTGACAGCGGAAAAGAAGGGGAACAGCATATTGGAAAGCACGGACGCGCTGAAAATTCCGATGGGGATGAACACCACGGTGAACACGAGCAGGAAGGCAATCCCGCTGGAAATCATGGCGCCTTTGAGGAATGGCCCCTGCTCCACGTCGCCGAAAAACACCAGCACCACGACGAGGTACGCCAGGATGGAGACGATATCCAGCGCGGCGGCCAGGATGTTGACCGTGTCCAGCGTGGAGACCGGCAGCAGGTTCTTCGGATCGACGCTGGGCACCAGCACCAGCATGCACAGCATGACCAGCAGCACGATGGCATAAAAAAACATCGAGCTTGCCCGGATGGCGGCGACGCGGCCCATCCGCATGGCGTACGCCACGCACAGCAGCATGATGCACACGAACACGATGCTGTTGCTGTCGTGGAAAACGGTGGAGACGATCCGGTCGGCAAACTGCCGCAGGTAATAGGCGGACAGCCCGAGGAACCACAGCGTATACAGCGCGTTGACCACCGTGCCCGCCACCGGGCCGAGCACCTCCCGGTTGAGCCGTGCGAGCCCCTTGCCGCCCGCGCCCTTCGCCAGCTGCCAGAGCACCAGGATCACCGGCACGAACAGCGCCAGCGCCACGGCGGGGGAGACCCACGCCGCGCTGCCCGCGATGCGGGCGGTATGGCGCGCGATGACGCGCGTCGTCGGGACGAGCAGCATGACGATATAGAGCAAAAACAGATTTTTCTGCTTGAGCCGGTTGGCCGGCAGACCGAGCTCATTGGGCTCGCTTTTGGGCGCCTGGGTCATCGTCCTCTCTCCTTTGCGTTTGTTTCCGGGATCACAGGGGATGCAGAATGCAAAAATAGCAGATCCCCGCCGCCAGCGCGAGTCCCCCGAGCGTCAGGTAGATGATCGCCTCGCGCCGGCGCTTTTCGCGAAACAGCGGGATCAGATCAATCAGGCCGAAGCCTACGGTCACCAGGATAAACCACAGCATCTCTCTCCCCCTCAGCTTCCCCGCTCCAGGACATAATCGTTTTTCAGCTCGGCGCGCACCTGCACCTGCATCTGTATCTGCGGGAAAATCTCCGCGTAATTCTCCTTCAGCGTTTCCCACCGGTAGGGGGCGTGACGGTAAATATAATCCCCCAGCCCTGTGATGTCCCGTCCCTCTCGCTGCGCGAACGCCAGCACGCCGCGCACGTCGTCGCCGATCTTCTGCTCGAGCAGCTGCTGGCACAGCGCCAGATCCTGCTCCTGCAGGCCGCTTTTTTCCGGGTCGGTCCAGAATTGCTCCGAGATGCTGGCCAGCAGCTCGATCTCATAGGTGACGCGGGGCGCCGGCCCCGAGAAATCCAGCTGCAGCGCCGTCTCCATCTGGGAAATGCCGAACGACACGTCGCCGATCTCCTCGTGAGAGACCGTTTCCTCCCCGACGGTATAGCTGCCTTCCAGGATGCTGATGGCGCGCGCCGACGCATCTTCGAAGAAATACTGCAGCTGCACCTGGTCATAAACGGCGTAGCCGACCATCTCCAGCATGGCGGGCTTGTCCTCCTCGTCCCGCACAACGCGCAGGGCCGGCGTTTTGGTCATGACGTTGGGCGCCTGCATATCGCGGAAGACCTGCGCGAGGGAAATTTCCCGGGAAAGGGAATTATATTCCAGGTCAGTCAGCAGCGTCTCCAGGATGCTCAGCACGCTGTTGCCGTCGGTCGACGGCACGGAAAGGGCGTCGCGCGCCGTACCGTCCTCGACGGTCAGCACGCCGATATTCATGCGCACCTGGTAATTTCTCGCCATGAAATCGAGAAATCCCGGCAGCGTCTGCCGCGCCGCCGCTTCGCCCAGCAGCACCTGCTCGGTATGGCCGAGAAAAATGCTGCGCGTGGCGTAGCTGGTCGCCTGCTGCAGCGCCTCGTAGAAGGTCTTCCCTGCGCCCTCGACCAGCGTCACCTCGCTGTCTTCGGTCAGGCTGTCGGCGGCGAGCGTGAGGTGGATGTCCTCGCCGTCGGCGTCGATGCCGATGGCGCGCACGATCATGCGGTGGGTCAGATCCGTGTGCTGCGGCAGCAGGCTGGAGACGGGCGCGCCGGCGGTGAACACCAGCAGCGCGAACAGAAGATTGGAAACAATACCCAGCAGGCGGTTATTCATCATCGGCGCTGTGCCTCCTCACCGAGTTGCGGTTGCCCAGATATTCGGGCCGGCGGCGGTCGGCCCGGAACAGCCGCCGCCGGAAGGTATCGGCCGTGGGGCGGCCGGTGGAGAGCAGGGGCGCGAGATAGGGGATGCCCAGCGACTCGATCCGGCTCATATAAATCGCCAGCGCGATGAACGAGATGACCAGCCCCACCAGCCCGAACACAGCCGAAGCGATGCAGAAGAGAAACCGCAGCATGCGCACGGCATTGCTGAAATCCTGGTCGGGGATGGTGAAGGAGCTGATGACCGCGAGGGCCACCACGATGACCACGATGGGGGAGATGATCTTGGCGTTGACCGCCGCGTCGCCGACGACCAGACCGCCGACGATGGACACCGCCTGCCCGATATTCTGCGGCATACGCAGGCCGGCCTCGATGAGGATCTCGAACGCGACAAGCAGAATGATGATCTCCAGCAGGTCGCTGAACGGTACGGAAAGCTGCGACTTGATGATGGACATGGTCAGCTCTGTCGGCAGCATCTCCTGATGGAAGGAAACGATGGAGAGATAAAACGCCGGCAGCACGAGCGCGATCACAAGCAGGACATAGCGCAGGATACGGACGGCGCTCGCGACGGTGTGATGCCGCGAATAATCCTCGGGGGCGGCGATGTGGTTGAGGATGCTGACCGGGCCGACGAACGCCAGCGGAAAGCCGCCGATGATGACGCCGACGCTGCCCTCGTTGACGGCGGCGCAGAAACGGTCCGGCCGCTCGGTGCCGAACACCTGCGGGAAGATGGAATTGCGGTCGCCGGACAGCGCCTCCTCGATGATGCCCACCGCGTCGACGCTGTCGATGTCGAGCGCCGCGAGACGCTCGCGCACCAGCTGCACGACGGCGGGGTTGGCCGTGGTGGACAGGTAAACCACGCCCACCGTGGTCTGGGACACGCGGCCGACGGTCATCTCCTCCACCACGAGGTCGGGGGAGCTCAGCCGCGAGCGCACGAGGCTGACGTTGATGCGGTAACGCTCGACAAAGCTGTCCTTGCCGCCCTTCATGACGTTCTCGCCGCTGGGCTCCTGCACGCTGCGCACCGCCTGACTGCGCGCCTCGAAGATATAAAAATCCGGCAGCCCCGGCACATACAGCACAGCGTGGCCGTTGACCAGCCGGCCGAGGATCTTTTTCTCGTCGGCGTCGGCCTCCTGCGCGAGCAGGAACGCGCCGCCCGTGTCGAGCGCCTGGCGCACCTGCGCGAGCGTGCGCAGGCGCAGGAAGCGGCGGCCCGCCAACGGGCGGACCACGAAATCGGCAATGTCGGCCGAATCCACCACCCCTTCGAAATACAGGATCTCCGCGGGGAAGCGGTCGCCGATCATGATGGTTTTGCGTTTGAAATCGTTGCTCTGGGAGAGTTTCTGCACAATGGCGGGGAAAATTTCGTCCGCGCTGCGCCGGGGGCTGTCCATTGTCTCACCTCATTTTCTGTTATTTTCAGTCTCCCCCGCGGCGGGGCAAAAAATACCACCCGCGAAAAATTTGGCGGATTTGCTTGCCTTCCTTTCGGAAATATTGTATCATTATTTTATGTGTTCGCTTCTTCCCTGCGCCGCGCGGGGGAGAAGAACAAAAAAGATCCGAGGTGTTTGCATGTTCTGGCAAAAGGACATTGAAACCATGCCGCGCGCCCGTTTGGAGGAATTGCAGCTGGAGCGGCTGCGCGCCATGGTCGATTACGCGACCCGCAACGTGCCGTTTTACGCCAAGCGGCTGGGCGAGGCGGGCGTGACTGCCGAAAAGATCAAATGTCTTTCCGATCTGCAATATATCCCCTTCACCACGAAGGACGACATCCGCGACAATTATCCCTTCGGCCTGTTCGGCGCGCCGATGGAGCGCATCGTGCGCCTGCACGCTTCTTCCGGCACCACTGGCAAGCCGACGGTGGTCGGCTACACGAAAAACGACCTCAATAACTGGTCCGATCAGGTGGCGCGCATCGCGGTGGCCGCCGGCGTGACGGAGAAGGACATTTTCCAGATCTCCTTCGGCTATGGCCTGTTCACCGGCGCGCTGGGGCTGCATTATGGCCTGGAGAAGATCGGCGCGACGGTCATCCCCGCCTCCTCCGGCAACACGGAGAAGCAGCTGATGCTGCTGCGCGACTGCGGGGTGACGGGACTGGTGTCGACGCCGTCGTATGCGCTGTATATGGGCGAGTGCGCGCGGGAGGCGGGCTACCCGATGCAGGAGTATAAGCTGCGCATCGGCCTGTTCGGCTCGGAGGGCTGCACGCCCGAGATGCGCGCGCAGATCGAGGGCGTGTGGGGCCTGTTCGCGACGGACAATTACGGCCTGTCGGAGATCATGGGGCCGGGCGTCTCGGGCGAATGCGAGCACCGCTGCGGACTGCACTTCGCGGAGGACCATTTCCTGCCGGAGATCATCGACCCCGCGACCCTCCAGCCGCTGCCGGCCGGGGAGACGGGCGAGCTGGTGATCACCACCCTGACCAAAGAGGGCATCCCCATGCTGCGCTACCGCACGAAGGACATCTCCCGCCTCAATTACGAGCCGTGCGCCTGCGGCCGCACGCATGTGCGCATGGACAAGGTCAAGGGCCGCACCGACGACATGCTCAAGATCCGCGGGGTCAACGTTTTCCCCTCGCAGATCGAGAGCGCGCTGGTCGGCATGGAGCATATCGGCCCGCATTACCTGCTGGTGGTGCGGCGCGAGAACTATGCCGACACGCTGGAGGTGCAGGTCGAGCTGACCGGCGCCGAGCTGCTGGAGAAATATTCCGAGCTGGAGAAGCTGCAGCAGAAGATCCGCGAGAAGCTCAAGAGCGTCCTCGGCCTGCAGTGCAAGATCACGCTGGTCGAGCCGAAAACCATCGAGCGCTTCCAGGGCAAGGCCAAGCGCATCGTCGACCTGCGCGGGGAAGGGAAATGACGCCCGCGGGCAGGGCGCAGCGAGAAGGCGGCCGCCCCGCCGGCGTTTGAAGAACAGGATTTTCCGGCAAAGCAAAAAGGAGAAGAAAGCCATGAAACAACTCATGATGGGCAACGAGGCGGTGGCGCGCGGGCTTTACGAAGCGGGTGTGCGCGTCGTCTCGAGTTATCCGGGCACGCCGTCGACCGAGATCACGGAATACGCGGCGACCTATGACGATTTCCACAGCGAATGGGCCCCCAACGAGAAGGTGGCCTGCGAGGTCGCGGCGGGCGCCGCCATCGCGGGCGCGCGCGCTTTCTGCGCGATGAAGCACGTCGGGCTCAACGTCGCGGCCGACCCGCTGTATACGATGAGCTACATCGGCATCAACGGCGGCCTGGTGCTGGCCGTGGCGGACGACCCCGGCATGCATTCCTCGCAGAACGAGCAGGACAGCCGGCATCACGCCATCGCCGCGAAGGTGCCGATGCTCGAGCCGGCGGACAGCGCGGAATGTCTCGCGTTCACCAAGCTCGCCTATGATCTCAGCGAGCGGTTCGACACCCCCTTCCTGCTGCGGCTGTCCACCCGCATCTCGCATTCCCGCTCCGTCGTGGAGACGGGCGAGCGCGCGGACGTGCCGCTGAAGGAATACAAAAAGGACCCGCAGAAGAACGTCATGATGCCCGCGATGGCGCGCGGCTGGCATGTGTTCGTCGAGCAGCGCATGCGCGAGCTCGCGGACTATGCCGAGCAGTGCGAGATCAACCGCGTGGAGATGGGCGGCCCCATCGGCGTCATCACCGCCGGCAACTGCTATGCCTACGCCCGCGAGGCGCTGGGCGAGCGCGCGTCCTACCTCAAGCTCGGCATGGTCAACCCGCTGCCCGAGCGGCTGCTGCGCGACTTTGCGGCGAAATTCGAGAAGGTCTACGTCATCGAGGAGCTCGACGATGTCATCGAGACGCATTGCCGCCGGCTGGGGATCCCCGTCATCGGCAAGGAAATGTTCTCCCCCATCGGCGAGCTCAACCAGCGCATCATCCGGGAGAAGATCCTCGGCGAGACGGCGCCTTTCGTGCAGCTCGACGAAGAGATCCCCGTGCGCCCGCCGGTCATGTGCTGCGGCTGCCCGCACCGGGGGCTGTTCTATGCGCTCAAGAAGAAAAAGGTGTTCGTCAGCGGGGACATCGGCTGCTACACGCTGGGCAGCGCCGCGCCTCTGTCCGCGATGGATACCTGCATCTGCATGGGCGCGTCGGTTTCCTCCCTGCATGGGCATAACCTCGCGCTGGGCGAGGAGGAGGCCCGCCATTCCGTGGCCGTCATCGGCGACTCGACTTTCATCCATTCGGGCATCACCAGCCTGATCAACATCACCTACAACCGCACCAACTCCACCGTCATCGTGCTGGATAACTCCATCACCGGCATGACCGGCCACCAGCAGAATCCTTCCACCGGCATCACCATCAAGGGCGACCCCACGGCGGCGGTCAGCATCGAGAAGGTGTGCGAAGCCATCGGCGTGCGCCGTGTGCGCGTGGTGGATCCTTACGACCTCAAGGCGCTCGACGAGGCGCTGACGGAGGAGCTTGCGGCGGCCGAGCCTTCGGTCATCATTTCCCGCCGGCCCTGCGCGCTGCTGAAGAACGTCAAGCATAAGCCGCCGCTCCGGGTGGACGCGGACAAATGCACCGGCTGCAAGGCCTGCCTCGCGATCGGATGTCCGGCCATCAGCGTGCGCGGGAAGAAATCCGTCATCGATCACACGCAGTGCGTCGGCTGCGGGCTGTGCGAGGATCTGTGCCGCTTCGGCGCGATCGGCAAAGGGGAAAAGGAGGCGGTGAAATGAGCCAGACCACGAACATCATGATCGTCGGCGTCGGCGGGCAGGGCACCCTGCTGGCCAGCCGCCTGCTCGGCGCGGCGCTGCTGCGCGAGGGCTATGACGTCAAGCTCAGCGAGGTGCACGGCATGAGCCAGCGCGGCGGGTCGGTCGTGACCTACGTGCGCTTCGGCGACCGGGTGGATTCGCCCGTCATCGAGCGCGGCGAGGCCGACATCCTGCTGGCCTTCGAGCTGCTGGAGGCGGCGCGGTGGCTGCCCTTCCTCAAGCCGGGGGGCAAGGTGATTGTCAACACGCAGCGCATCGATCCCATGCCTGTCATCATGGGCAAGGCGTCCTACCCCGAGCACCTCACCGACAAGCTCGCCGCGGCGGGGGTCGAGCTGTCCGCGCTCGACGCAGTCGCCCTCGCGGAGCAGGCCGGCAGCGTCAAGGCGGTCAACGTCGTGCTCATCGGCCGCATGGCCCGCAGCATGGCGCTCACGCGCGCGCAGTGGCACGACATCATCCGCGAGACCGTGCCGCCCAAATTCATCGAGCTCAACTGCAAGGCCTTCGATCTGGGCTACGGCGAAACGCCGGAGGCCTGAGGCCCTGCCGGGAAAAGCGCCGCCGGCCGGCCTTTTCCTCCGGCCGCGCCTGCAAAATAGCGACGCCGCCCTGCCATCGGCAGGGCGGCGTTTGCGTTCGGTTGGCGAGGCAACCACCGGCCGTGCCGGTGGAGGAGGCAAAGCGAAAGCGTCAATTGGAGAAAAAAAGACCTCCTTTGGTAA
>CAJFTT010000030.1 GCA_904420005.1 Candidatus Tabaqchalia intestinavium
CGATAAATATGTCGCTTCCACTTTCGGATACTCCCATCGCTAATTCCTGTTTCCTTATGAAGTTTTACTGGTGATTCTCCTAATAAAGGATGATTCTTTTCGCATCTTTTCGCCGCCGCTTCCTTTATCATACAGCAAAAGATAGGAGACACGGTTTTCCGTGTCTCCTATCTTTTAATATCAATTCAATCAAAACGACTGTCGGCGGTTTTTAAATGGATTCAAATAGTTTTGCAATAGCAGGAACTATTTCCTTAATCACCGTTTGCGTCGTATTGATGCAAAGGTCAAAATTCAATTTGTCGCCCCACGCATGTCCGGTATAGAACGCATAATACTTGGCACGTTTTTTATCAATTGCCGAAATTTTCTGTCGCAGCGCTTTATCAGAGAGATTTTCTTCTTCCGGTCCCTTTTCCCGGCAGCGTTTGATTTTGCTCTCCATATCTGCATAAACAAAAATTCGGAAAGGTTTATACTCTTTCAAAATGTAGTCTGCGCAGCGTCCAACAATGACACAGTCGGACTTCGCGGCCATTTCTGTAATAATACGTGCCTGTTGCTGATAGATCGTCATGGTTTGCTCAAAAGCCGGATTGACCGAGGGATAAAAACTCCGCCCAATATGGATGGGAAACGAGAACGAAGGCTGGTGCTCTACAATCGCCTGGATATACTGCTCAGATAGAGACGTCCTCTTGGAAATTTCATGGATAATTTCCTGATCATAATAGGCAAATTCCAATTTCTCCGATAGCCGTCGGCCAAATTCCCGGCCACCACTTCCGAACTCTCGACCAATGGTAATAATCCTATTCATGCGCTTCCTTCCTTTCTGTTGATAGTTGCTTTGTATAACGAGCGATCATGCACACGACATAAATCGCCACAAGCAGCTCTGTGAATGGCATGGCAAACCAGATCGAATTTGCTCCGGTTACTACAGGCAGCAGCAAAATTAAAACACCGCTGATAATCAATCCCCGTGATATGGAAACGACAAAGGCCGCTTTTGGCTTCATAAGGGCCTGGAAATAATAAGTAGAGAAAATATTGAGGTGCATTAAAAGGAAAGACAATCCGTAGCACCGGATAATCGTCGGAGCGATCTGCAAAACTTCCCCCGTGGGTGACATAAAAAGGTGGATGAACTGATTGGGGATCGCAAGGCAGAGCGCTGTCCAAACGATCCCGAAAAAGGTCGTTGTTCCAATGGCATACCGCAGTGTCTGCCGGATTCGCTCGCCTTTTCCTGCGCCAAAATTAGTCGAAAAAATCGGTTGTGCCGCCTGCCCGACGCTGTAGGCGCAGCACTGCACAAACGTACTGATATTGACAATTACCCCGTATACAGACAACGCGTTTGTGCCCAAATACGACATGATTTTCCGGTTAAATAAAATGGTCAGGATCCCCATAGCAATATCAATGAAGAATGTGGAAAAACCGGTTACCGAAATCTCGCGGAATTTCCGGAACGGATTGACGGGACGGACCAGACGCAGGGTGTTTTTCTTCAGGAAGAAGTGGGACAGCATGACAATGACAGAAATTACTGTGCCGATGGCCGTGGCAAGTCCCGCGCCGAACGCGCCCATGTCACAGGTGAAAACAAAAAAGTAGTCTCCAAATACATTGAAGATGCCTCCTGCCAAAACGCCGGCGGTGGCTAAGGATGGATTTTTGTCATTCCGCAGATAGGCTGCCAGAGTCTGCGTAAACAGAAAGCACGGAATGACGAACTTAATCGGCTGAACATACTCTCTAGCCAGAGTTAGGGTGTTTCCTTCCGCGCCGAAAAATTGCAGCAGGGGCTGGTCAAAAAAAGCAATGACAATCCACGCGAGTACCGCAAGGATGATGGAGCCGATGATGGAAACCGTAAAATATTCGTTGGATTGGCGGGTCTGGCCCTCCCCTTTCCCTCGTACAGTACTGAAAAGAACGGAACCGCCGATTCCCATTAAAAGCCCCAGGCTATAAATGATATTCCAAATAGGCGCGACAACCGCCAATGCCGCCGTGCCTTCCGGCCCATGATACTGGCCCACCATAGCCATATCTACGATGGAATAGATGGAAGTAATCAGAGCGCTACCAAAAGCGGCCGCAAGATATTTGAAATAGAGCGTTTTTATTTTACCGTTTAGAAAGTCCATATTGCCAGCTCCTCCCCCAAAATGAAAAAAGCAGGATAAAAGTACGGACATCTCAGTCCGCGCTTTTATCCTGCTCCTCATTTCTACCGAATGATTTGCCCTCCGACCAACTAGTATTTTAATGCACGCAGAATTTTTTGTCAAGGAATTGTCTAAAAAGAAAAATCAAGATAAACGCCATGCAAATGGGTTCCCAGCGACACAAAGTTTTTTTGTTTCCTGTTCACAAGAACAGGAGCGCAGCAAAAAATCGCCGCGCTCCTGGTTTGCTCCATTCCAAAGCCGTGCAATCGGCCCCGTCGTAGTATCTTTCCCTCCAGCGGTTTGCTTCCCGCTGGCTTCGGCAACCAGCGCGAGGAATCCCCCGCGGCAGTTACTGCACCGCAAGGCCGCACGCGAGCCAGCCGTCTTCCGTTTTCACCAGAGAAATCCGGTAACTGCTGGGGAAAACACGGTCTTTCCAGCCCGACCGTTCCACCACAAAGTCAAATTGCACGGTCGCGCTCACGGCATTGGCCGCAAAGCTCTCGTAATCGCTGATCTCTATATTTTGCAGGGAAACCGCGTCATGTTTGGCATACCACTGATTTTCGATATGCTGGATGTCATCCTCCATTTGCGTGCCCGGGTATACCAGCGCAAGAAGATCCGCCTTTTTGGCATCGCGGGAAACATATTTGGCATATTGATCCGCTACCTGCCGCAGCGGCGCATCGATCTCCTCCTGCAAGGCCTGCGAAGCCGGGCTTGTGATCGTGGCAACCCGCGCTTGCTCGTCCAGCGACACGGTGCATGCTGTTCCGTCCGGCAGCTGTGCCGTGATTACCGGTTCCTTGATAAGTCCCGAAACGGTATAGGTGCTGAACATCGGCATCAGCTCCTGCGGAAGGCCCGCGAACCCCGCCGCCGTGGTGGGTTGGCTCTCCCCTTGCAGTTCCGCCGCCTGCCCATTGATCAAAATCTGCACATGCGACGGCGCTTGTATAGTCCAGGGCTCCACTGTCTCCACCACCGGCTCTATCTGCCACTCGTCTCCCTGCTGCTTCATCCGCATCGTGGCATAATGGTTATCCGGCGCATACACCCGGTACAGCCGGATACCGTCGCTTTCCTCCTGCAAGGACAGGCGCAGCGCATCCCGGTCCGCCGGAAGCCCTTCCAGATTCTTTCGCACAACTTCAAGATAGTCGTCCTTGGTCTCATAAGGCTGCAGAGAGAACGTGCTCGCCTGCAGGATCGCTTCTTCCTCGCCTGATTGCACCTGCTGCAGGAAGTTCACCACCGCCACTTCCGGCGTCCCCGCCTCATAACGGGACAGGCTTTGCCACAGCCACCACCAGACAAGGACAATGCCGATCGCCAGAACCGCAATGAAAAGAAGAAAGATCTTCCAAAAAATTTTCTTTTTGGAGCACGCTGTTTCCTGTCTCATCTTTCTCCCCCTCACTGCACCAGCCAAGCCGTCGGCATTCTGCGCGGACCATACAGGGACGCGCAGGAATTGATCGTCTCGCCCTGATAATACATCTGTGTGGAAGAACCGCCGTCGAGGTTCGCCGCATTAATCGCGCCGAATTGCTGCATGACCTCAATGCAGTCCTTATAATTCGCGCCGAGGCTCTGCGGCTGCCGCCCGTCAATGACCAAAAACAGCACCGCGCCATCCGCGCGCTGGCCGATGACAGTGCGGGGGTTGAGTCCGCTGCCCGCGCCGGCCACGTCCGCGGCTTCCCCGTTGATGATAAAGGCCGGGCCGAAGCAAACCACGTCGCGCAACCCCATATCCACCGCCTGCTGCCCGGTCATGGTTCCCACAATCAGACGGTCATTTTGGTCAAATCCGATGATGGAATATTCCGACGACATAGACCCCGCCATGACCTTCCCATCCTTGATCACCAGGCCAAGCGGCATGCCGCCATTGCCCACACCTCCTGCGTCGGCAAAACCGCCCGCATTGATGCCGGCCACAGCGCCTGCCTCTTCGACAAATTCCGCAATCCGCTTGCCGCCGGTATCGCCAGAGAAAGAATCCAAGCACGCAACCTTGACGCGGGAAGGATCATGCACGATCATCATCTTGCCCTTGTAGGTCGAGCCCTGCACGTCGACGATCTCAATGGTGTCCAGCGGCACATCGTCCTGCGGCGGCTCAAACGGCTGCGTCTGATCCGTAATTTCATCCGGTTCGATAACGGCGTTTTTCTCCACAATCCGCTGCACTTCTTCCTCGGAGAAAAACAGGTTGGGAACAAATTTGAGCGCGCTTGTCTCCAGCATGGTGTTGACAAAGAGATCCCGCGCAGCGGGGCTGGGCCCTTTGCAGACAATATAACACACGCCGTACGTCAAGGTCAGCAATCCGACCAGCGTCACGCCGAGCACCGACGCGATCCGGCCTATCACCCGCAGCGGGGTGAGCGGCTTCGCCTTTTTCCCGGAACGGCGCTTTTGTTCCGGGGCAGAGGAGGGCTGCGCCGTATCGGAACGCGCCTCCTGCTCGCCCGCCGGGGATGCCTCCTGCACCGGACGCTCCGACGTTACCGGCGCCGCTTCCTGCGCCATCTGAGTTTGTTGGGCCGGCGCCGTCGGCTCCTCTATCGACAAGGCCGCTTCCTTCTCCTGATTTTTCTGCTCTGTCATTTTCTCCGCCTCCTTCTCGTCACAATCGCCGCCATGACCAGAATCACAATCGCTGCAATCCCGCAAACGGCAACAACGATTCCAAGTCCGATGCCAGCGTCTTCCGCCTGTCCGCTCGTCGAGGACGTTCCCGCTTCGGTCGAACGATCCGGCATCGATGCAGCATCGACACCGGCAGACGATGTGGGTGCCTGCGAGGACACTTCCGGCAGCGCTTCACCAGGGTCTGGCTGCGTCAGATCAATATGCTCAAAAAAATCGTTTTTTTCCTCGTCTTCGCCTACGGTCGTCCGCACCAAACCAAATTTCCGGCAGTCATATTTACTGCCCTCGCCTCGCACGGCAAACGAATACTTCTGCTGGGATAAATGGCAGGCATAACCCTCTTTTGCGACCTCCATCGCCGTTTTTCCGTCAAAGCTCTCCAGCGGCATTTCGTCCCATGGCATGACGATCTCGTTTTCTTCATATAAATGCAGATACGTTTTGGGCGTGTCCCAAACGCCGTATTGCTCCACACTCTCCGGGTCATACGACTCATCGGCGGCCAGTTCAAGCGCTTGCACCAGCGAAACAGCGTTGAGCTGATGGGCGCCATGGCCATACTCTCCGTCCAGGTCATGCCCGACGACCACCGACGGCTTGAAACGACGCAGCATCTGAACCTGAAACTGCGTGAAGCCCTCGCCATAAACTTCCCTCGCCGCTTCCAGATCCTTTTTGGACGCAACCTTATCCGCCAAGTCAGAAATCACCGGGTAATTGCGGATCCCCACCGTCCATAAGCCGTCAAGCAGCTCGTGCGGGCGATAAGGCTCGTCCCAGTGGCTGGTCATATACACCACCTGCACGCGCAGGCCCCGTTCGGCCGCATAATACGGCATCGTGCCGCCGAACCAAAGATGTTCATCGTCCGCGTGCGTGGGCAGCACCAGCAAATCCGCGCGTTCGCACGCCGGCTGCCAGCGCTGCACCCAGTCCGGCGCATTGCCTTGGCCGAAGGCATAAACATCGCAGATCGTCGCCCCGGCAGGAAACGTAACGGCAAATTGCGCCACGCCGGACTCGAGCGAAACATATTCATGCAGAAAGCCATTTTGTCCCAGCTGCTTCTGTTTTTCATCCGGCAGCGTCAGGCTATATTCCGCCGGCTGGTCGAGAACAAAATACAACGCATGCACAGCAGCCTCCGCCTGAAACTGCACCTGCGTCTCTTCCTTTAGCGTAATCTTCGTTTCCCGATCTGCATCCAGCCATTTTTCATACGGTTCTTCCCCGGACTGCAACGCCCGCAGGGTGACAGGCTCCGCTTCGCTCTGCGCATCTGCAACCGGCGCAGCATAGCCCGTCGCGAGAGCGATCCCCAGCAGAAGCAGCGCCAGGCATGCGCCGGCCGCGCTCCGCTTCACGATTTGCATAACGCTCCATACTCCTTCCGGCAAAGTCGCGCTCCGCCGGCAGGTTCTCTGCCCGCTGGAGCGGAACTTCACACAAGATTGATGCAAATCTTCTCCCGTATGCACAGCCGAAACGGATCTGTCCGCAGGAAAAGCGGCGAGCCCCAATCGCCGTTATGCCTTTCCCCGCAACGAACCTTCCCCATTTCCGCTGTCAATAAATCCAGCTCTTTCCCTACCGCCTCAATCGGCAGAAGCCTCAAAATACTGCTCTCTATGGTACCATAGGAATGCACTTCTGTCAATCTCTGGATTTTTTTGTTTCCTGCTTTTGGCGGCGTTTTCCCATCTGCAACGCAAGGGCCACTGTCTTGGAAAACGGGTGCTGTTTGCTCATACCGTAGCGTCCCCCAGCGCCAAGACCGGAACTTTTGCATCAACGCAGCTATACAGATTCGTTATGGCTATCTGGCAGTCGCATCTCCGCGTTTGCTCTCATTTGTACATGCTGTTGGTCATCCGCTCCCCTCAGTGGACAAAGGACAACGCGCCCCACGAGGGCAAAATCGTGGTATGTTCTTCTTTACACACCCAACCGTTCCCCCAAATAGGAAAAGAAAAACGAGCCTGTTGCATTTTCTCAACAGGCTCGCTTCAAGTGTTTTAACGATCAAAATTCATCGTCATCATAGAAATAGGGCTTCTTTTTCGGCTTCTCTTCCGAAGATTTCTTCGGCGTATCGCCGCCGATCGGCTCTTCAATGATCTGGTAACCGCCCAAATCCTGTTCTTTTTTCTCCGGTTGCTCCTGCGGCGCGCCGATCGTATCGTCATATTGAATGTCAATCTTATATTTCGGTTTACGCTCCGGCTGCGGGACAGGCTCCTCATCCTGCATCGGAATCGGAATCGCCGTCGTGGGGTCATCTCGATCGGAACGGATCGGATCCTGGGTATTAAAGTCCGCATCTTCCGACTCTTCGCCCGGCGGCAGCAAACCTTCGTCCTCCTCCGGCAGATCGTCCTGATCGGAGTAAGATTTGATAATGCCGAAGCGGAAGAGGATGAATGCAATCAGGAAACCGGCGACAAGCGAAAGAACAATCGTGAGGATAATCGGCAGCAGCCACGCGCCGCCGCCACCGCTACTGCTGGTCGAAGCAGAGGACGTGCCGTCAGAGGTACCATCCTCAGACGTCGTCACGATCGGCCCCACCGGCAGGCCGGAACTCGTCTCATCCGGCTCCTCAGAGGTCTCCGTCCGACTGGGAGTGAAATCTTCTTCTGAGGACGTTTCCTCCTCTTCCTCAGAAGAGACGGCGCCGGGCCGCCGGAATGTAATCCGGTAAATATTCGAGCTTGTACCGGTGTCCACCGTCACAAGCACCGTCACCGACGTGCCGTCCGCAAGCTGCACGGTCCCGGTATTGCTCACCGACGCGCCGGAATAGCTCGGCGTCGCGCTGATCCGCACGCTCGTGACATCATCTGCAATCTCCACGGTATATCTCGTCACATCAGGATCAAAGGCCGGCGAGAGCGTGTAACCCGCGACGGAAAGGCTCGTCAGCGTGGCGTCGCTAGAGCTCGTATCATTGACCGTAACGCTCAGCGAACCGGAAGAGACGCGGACATCCACTTCTTCCCGCTGATACCGCTCTCCCGCTCTGGCCGCCAGGGCAAGCGCAGAAGCGCCGGGCTCTGCCTGCTCCGCAGTCTGTTCGGAAGAAACGGACTGCGAGCTGGAACCCGAGGACGAAGTATCCGAAGAGGATGTATCCCCGGAAGAAACCGGCGGTTCTTCTTCCACGATCGAATAGGTGTAAGCCTCCGCATAGTCCCCCAGCAGCTCGAACCGCTTCGTCCCGGCGGAAATCGTGCTGGAAGTCGTTACCCGCAGCACAATGGTGCCGGAAATGGTGTCGCCAGGGCCCTGCGTCTCGGAAAAACCGCCGTCAAACGAATACGTAATTCGATTCCCGCTGACACGCGCTGTGCCCTTGTCCGCGGAAACGGACGTGATCCCATCCGGGCAGGAAATCTCGAAGCTGAGCTCCACCAGCTCCATATCCGAGTCCGACGGGACGATCCAGATCTCAAAGGTATCTCCCGGATCGATCCGGTTGGTCGTGATCTCCGGGCGAAGCGTAAGCGTTGCTCCCGCCGCCGAGACCTGCACTGCGAAAAGAGAAAAAAGCATTACTACGGAAAGTAAGCCAGACAACAGCTTTTTCATGTAGGTCCTCCCTTATTGTGCGTTCCCGGCGTGTCGCCGCTATGGGCCATTATACACCCTCACCCCGGGTTTTTCAAGCCTTGATTTCGCCCGTCTGAGAATCAGGCAGAGCGTCGGCGGGAAATGGGCATCCCGTCAGGCAATGTGCTCACCCGAGGCGAAGCATCTCCTCAATACACACGCTGGCGCGGCGCATGACGGATTCTGGCAGGACGATTTCCTCTCCGCCGCGTCCCTCCACCGCTGCGAGCACGTCCGGCAGTGTGGTAAGCTTCATGTCGCTGCAAATCAGCTTCTTGGAAAGCGGGAAGAAGCGCTTCTCCGGGCAGGCATATTGCAGCAGCTCGGCAATGCTCATTTCCGTCCCGATGATGAACTCTTTCTGATCGGACGCCTTGGCATATTCCATAATGGCGGAAGTCGAGCCGACAAACTCCGCCTGCGCCACCACTTCCGGACGGCATTCCGGATGCACCAGCAGCGGCGCGCCCGGGTGGGCCGCCTTGGCCGCGAGCGCGTCCTCCTTGGTCACCGCAGCATGAACCGGGCAGCAGCCGCGCATGAGATGCACGGTCTTTTCCGGCACCTGCTGCTTGACATAATGGCCGAGGTTTCCATCTGGCAGGAAAAGGATCTCCTCCGCCTCCATATCGCGCACGATCTTCACTGCAGACGAAGACGTTACGCATACATCCGCCACGGTCTTGAGCTCCGCCGTGGTGTTGACATAGGCTACCACCTTGCAGCCCGGATGCGTCGCCTTGAATGTAAGGACCTCTGCCGGCGAGATCTGCTCCGCCATAGGGCATCCGGCGTCAGGGCTGGCCAGGATCACGCGTTTCTTGGGGGAAAGCAGCTTCGCCGTCTCCGCCATAAAACGCACGCCGCAGACCAGCAGCGTTTTAGCTTTGGACTGCTGCGCCGACCGGCTCATTTGGAAGGAGTCTCCTGTATAATCCGCGATCTCCACAATTTCAGAAGCCTGGTAACTGTGCGCAAGAATGCACACGTTGCGCTCGGCTTTGCCGCGCAGGATCTGCTCCTGCATCTGTGCGACTGTCGCCATGTTCGATTCCGCCTTTCTTTTATCGCGCTGATCCGTCCGCGCTCTTCCGTGACGAATTTCTGTCATTGCTCTTTACCTCGATTCTGCTCTTTCACGAAAGGATCGTGCCGCCGCCGGCGACAACGTCTCCGTCATAAAACACCGCCGCCTGCCCCGGCGTCACGGCGCGCTGCGGCTGCGCAAAGCGCACCGTCACCGTCCCGTCCTGCTGCGGCAAAAGCGTGGCTTTTGTTTCTTTCTGCCGGTACCGCACCCGGACAGCGACGTCCCGCGGCGCAGTCAGCGCATCCCGATCGATCCAATTGACGTCGCCGACGCGCATCGTTTCAGAATACAGCGCCTGTTCCGGGCCGAGAACCACGCGGTTGGCGGCGCTGTCCTTTTCCAGCACATATAGCGGCGCGGGCAAGCTCAGCCCCAGCCCCTTGCGCTGGCCGCGCGTATACCGCAACAGGCCCCGATGCCGCCCCAGCACGCGCCCCGTCTGATCGACAAAATCCCCAGGCGGCATTGTAACGCCCAGCTCCTGCTGGAGAAACGCACCGTAATCCCCGTCCGGGACAAAGCAAATATCCTGGCTGTCCGGCCGGCTGGCATTCTGCAGCCCCAACGCGGCCGCTTCCCGGCGCACCTGCTGCTTGTCTGCTTCGCCCAGCGGCAGAAGCAAGTGGGAAAGCATCTGCTGCGAAAGGGAATACAGCACGTAGCTCTGATCCTTGGCCGGGTCCGCCGCGCGCAGCAGCAGATACCGGCCGTTCGCGGCGGAAACCCGGGCATAATGGCCCGTCGCAATATACTCCGCCCCCTGCCGCTGCGCCTGCGCCAGCAGCAGCGGGAATTTGATTCGCCGATTGCATTCCACGCAGGGATTGGGCGTTTCGCCCCGCTGGTAACTCTCCGCAAAGCGCCGGATCACCGCCTCGGAAAATGCGGCGCGGAAGTCCAGCGTCTGATGGGATATGCCGAGGTGCGCGCAGGCGCGGGCCGCTTCTTCCGCCTCCCGCCCGGAACCGCAGGAGGCCGTCGCGTCATAAAGCAAAAAGGTCACGCCCGACACGTCGTAGCCCTGCTCCAGCAGGCGCGCGGCCGCGACGCTGCTGTCCACACCGCCGCTCATGGCGACCAGAACGCGCTTGTTTCCCATAGACCGGCCGCCTCCCTCCGCGTTACTTTTTTCGCAAGGAGATTGTAACCTGTTTGCCAGCGCTTGTCAAGCGCAGCCCACCCGGCGGCAGCAAACGGCACAAAGACGCCGGCGATAGACCCGAACGCAGCAGCCCGGCAGAACTGCAACGTCCAGCGAAGCGGCGCAGCTTCCCCGCGTCGGGAATGCTGCGCCGCTTCGAAGTTGCGGTTTTGCCGACAATTCATGCCTCCCGCTGCAAGCGCGCCCGCAGCGCGCCCACCGCCGAGAAAACCGCCAGCACCGCAAGATTGACTAAAATAACCGTGGCCCCCACCGGCGTAGAAACCAGATAGGACAGGATCAGGCCGACCACAAAACACACCACAGAAATGATCGCCGCCGTGACCACCAGAGAAGAAAACCTGCGGCAGACCCGGCGCGCCGACAGCGTGGGAAACAGAACAATGCCGGAAATGAGCAGCGTCCCCATCATCCGCATCCCCAGCACCACCGTCACCGCCGTGAGCAGCGCAATCAGCAGGTTCATCGCCCCCGCGCGGGTACCGGTCGCCCGTGCGAAATCCTCGTCAAACGTGACGGCAAAAATCCGATGGTAAAACAGCACAAAGAACACCAGCACCGCGAGCGACAGGACGATGGACACCACCACGTCGTCCCCGTCGAGCACCAGGATACTGCCGAACATGTAGCTGTTCAGGTCACTGTTGAGTCCGGTGGTCTGAGACGCGACCACCACGCCGATCGCAAGCGCCGTGGTGGAAATGAGCGCGATGCCGGCGTCGCTTTTGATCTTTCCCGTTTCATTGAGCCGCAGCAGCAAAAACGCCGCCAGCACCACCACCGGGAGCGCCACCTGCAGCGGTGCGAGGTTCATCGCCGCCGCCACGGTCAACGCCCCAAAGCCCACATGCGACAGCCCGTCCCCAATCATGGAATATCGCTTGAGCACCAGCGTCACGCCAAGCAGCGCGGCGCACAGCGCGATCAGCGTCCCCACCGCGAGCGCACGCACCAGAAATCCATAGGAGAACATCTCCCGCAACAGCTCGAGCATTTCTTCTCTTCATCCTTTCTTCCGCATCTCTTCCCCATCGCTGTGCCCATATGCCTGACGGCGCGCGCCGCTTGCCAGCGTTTTCCCCCGCCGGTACCCCTTCGGGCGGTCGGCGGTTTGCTCTTTATTCTTTGATAAGGTTCGGTATACCGTCCCACAGGCCGCGGGTTGCCAGCGTTCCGACCGGAGCTGCCCGTTCGGGCGCATTACGCCTTGCTCTCGTTGAGGTACGCCCTGCCGACCGCGCTGGCAACGTAATCCGCCGTCGTGCCGAAAAACAGCTGCGTGCGCTGCAGATGCAGAATATGCGTGGCGTACCGCAACGCGGTGGAAATATCGTGCGACACCATCACCACAGCCAGCCCCGTTTGGCGATTGAGCTTCTCCACCAGCTGGTATAGCTCCGCCGTCACGACGGGATCCAGCCCTGTCACCGGCTCGTCCAGCACCAGCAATCGCCGGGCGCCACAAAGGGCGCGCGCGAGCAGCACCCGCTGCCGCTGCCCGCCGGACAGAGCGCCGTAAGGCCGGGAAGCCAGCTCGCTGATCCCCAGCCGGCGCATGCTCTCTTCTGCAAGCTCCCGGTCTTTTTTGTTATAAAACGGCCGCAGGCCCATCCCGCCCAGCCGGCCGGACAGCACCACCTCCCGCACCGACGCGGGAAAATCCTGCTCCGCCGCCGTCTGCTGCGGTAAATATCCAATCTCGCTGCGGTGCAGACCGTCTCCGTAACGGATCGTTCCCTCAGCGGGCGTCTTGAGCCCCAGCAGCCCTTTGATGAGCGTGCTTTTGCCGGACCCGTTCTCCCCGACTACGCACAGATACTGCCCCTTTTCCACCGTGAAGTGCAGGTTTTCCGCCACGGTCTGCCCGTCATACCGCAGGCTGACATTCTCACAAATCACAAGCGCCATCTCAGCACAAAGCCTCCCTCAAATTGGCCACATTCCGCTGCATCAGGGACAGATAGCTCTCTCCCTGTTCCATTTCTTGTTGGGTGAGATTGTGGCAGGAATGCAGCGTCAAAATCTCAATCCCCGTCTCCGCCTGAATCACCTGCGCGGCCTTGCCGCTGGAAAACTCAATCTGAAACACAACAGGAATGCCTTCTTCCCGCACCAGATCCACCATGCGCGCGAGCGTGCGGGGCGAAGGCTCGGTCTCTGTGCTGCAGCCGGAGAAGGCCGCATAATAGGAAAAGCCGTACGCCTCCGCCAGATAACGGAACGGAAACCGCTCCCCAAACAGCAGCGTGCGCCGCACCGCCGTATCCGAAACCTGCCGCAGCGCCTCGTCAAGCGCGGCGAGCGACTGTTCATAGACCGCGGCGGCCTGCCGATAAGTCTCCTCCCCTTCCTCGTCCACCGCGATCAGCGCGTTCAGGATGGCTTCCACCATCTTTTCCGCGTTCTCCGGAGACGTCCAGATGTGCTCGTCATATTCCTCGCCGCCTTCTTCATGGTCGTGTTCATGATCATGCGCATGTCCCGCGTCCCCCATGCCGGGAATCTCCTCCTCCGGCAGCGGATCGACATAGTCGATCAGTCGCACGATCGTCATTTCGGAAGTATCCATCGACGCGAGCACCCGATCCACCCACACGTCGGATTCCCCGCCAATATACAAAAACACGTCGGCGCTGCGCATCAGCAGCAAATCCGCCGGCGTCGGCTCATAATCGTGGCTTTCCGTGCCGGCGGGAACGAGTTTGCGGCACTGCACGCGCTCTCCGCCGATCTGCCGCGCGAAATCATAGGGCGGGAATATCGTGCTGAGCACGCGCACGCCGCCGTTCGGCTCCCATTCCGCCCGCTGCGCACAGGACGGCAGGGCGCAAAGCAGCCCCGCCACGAGCAAAAGGCACGCCAGCGCCCGTTTCCCATGAAAAAAAAGATGCCTCATCGCCTTTCATCCGCCTCGCTTTTCCCTCTGCAGGCCCTGCACAGGCCATACAAAACCGTCTTGGTATGATCCACCCGAAAGCCATGATGCTCCAGGATATGCGTCCCCAGCGCCGCCAGCTGCTCGCATTCGACGTGAAACAGCCGCCCGCAGGCCGTGCATTTGAGGTGGAAATGCGCTTCACAGCCCTGCCCCTCCTCCACGTACTGGTAACAGGCGCTGTGTCCGCCATCGAACGTATATTTGCGCGCGCGGCCGCTGTCCACCAGCGCTTCCAGAAAGCGGTACACCGTCGCGCTGCCCACAGGCGTCCCCGCGCGCCGCAGCGCCTCCGTCAGCTCGGCCGCCGTCCAGTGCCGTCCGCCGCCGGCACGCAGCACATCGAGAATCTGCTCCTTTTGCTTGGTTTTATATTCCTTCGCCTGCATATTGCGCCACCTCCTGCCGCTTCTTTCATCTTCCGGCGAAATTCGACCGAAATCGGGAAAATAGAAATTGAGAATCAATTTCAAATTAAGCATAGTTTACTCCATCCACACACGCTTGTCAAGCGGTTTACGCATTCTCTTTCCCATTTGCGAAACGCGGCCGGATCTCGTATACTGTTCTTACATCGCATCTTATATTATTTTATATCGCTTATATCGCGAAAGGCCGCTGCACGCAAAGTATGGTGTATGGGGATGCCGATTACTGCCGCGGCGGGCAATTTCCGTAGGGGTCCGGGAGAGCGGCAGACACCTGCGGCGATTTCCGTTATGGGAGAAAATTTTTCTCTGGGATGTAACAAAACCGAGGCGACGACGATATAGAAAGCGAAACCGTCAAACAGAAAGGCAGGGAGACGCATGAAAGAGCTGGACGACGCGCAGTACCGCGAATATGCCGATCAGGTAAAGCGCTACCTGCTCTGTCTGACGCGTGACGCAGCGTTGGCAGAAGAGCTGACCCAGGAAACCTTCTACCAAGCCGTTAAGTCTATTCGGCGTTATAACGGCCAGTGCAAGTTTTCTGTTTGGCTCTGCCAGATCGCCAAGCATCTGTATCTCGACGCGTGCCGAAAGCAAGCGCGCCGGCAGCGTCGATCCGCGCCGTCGCTTGATTCCCTGGAACAATGCGCCGCCCCCGCCCATCTGCAGCCGGAAGCCGTGGTGGAGCGCCGCGACGAGGCTGCCAGCGTGTGGGATGCGATCCGGCAGCTTCCCCCGCCTTATGGGCAAGTGGTACTGCTGCGCGCACAGGCGGGATTTTCTTTTCGGGAAATCGGGGCGTTGCTGGGCAAAAGCGAGGGCTGGGCGCGCGTGACCTTCTTCCGCGCCAAGGCCAAGATTATGGAAAGGATGAAATAACATGCGGTTGGAACCTGAAAGCTGTGACGTGATCCGCGATCTGCTCCCCGCTTACGCGGATGGGATCTGCAGCGAAGACACGGCCCATCTCGTCGAAGCGCACATGGCCCACTGCGACGGCTGCGCGGCTGCGTTGGCCGCGATGCAGGCTGCGCTTCCCGCGACGCCGGCCGAAGTGGAAGCCGAGCAGAAGGCCAGCGCACCGCTGCGCCGGGTTGCTACCCGCTGGCGGCGGCGCACCGTCATCGCCGTGGTAACGACGTTACTGCTGGTTTTTGTTGTATTCCCTCTTTATTATCTCACTTATTGCCAGCTGGAAGGCGACGGCGTGGATTTTGAATGCATAGCCGCTTATTTCCAGGCCAGACGGGCGTTCTCCGCCATGGCGGAAGAGGACTTTGCCCGCATGGCGGAGGAGATTGGCTTTTACGGCCTGCGGGACGAAACGGGCACCCCGCAGCGCGAAACCGCTCCGCAGGAGAAGGCCGCCTTCATCCAGGGATTGGAAGCGTTTTTTGCCGTCGACGGACGCAGCGTTCTCGGATTCTCCGATCTGTCCTTCCTGTCGGAGGACGGGATCCCCCTGGGGCAGGTGACGCTGGAAGTGTCCGACGGCGCCGACCGGCGTTACCGGATCTTCCTCCGGATGGATTGGCGCGACGGAAAGCTCTACCCCATTGAAACATATATTTCTTCCGCTTACGACGAGCAGGCGCAGGCATTCAGCGCCGAGCTAGGCACACTTTTGCGCACATATTACGCTGGCTGAGCCTCCCGCGCGGCAAAATCGTTAGTCACGGCAGCCGCCGATCTTGCCTTTGCTTTTCGTCGGCCGACATGCTCCCCGCCAGGAAAGCGTGTTGCCTCCCCAGAAACAAAACACAGCCAACACTGATTTGTGTTAGCTGTGTTTTGCTGTAAAGCTCTTTCAATTTACATATAATTTTAGCGCATACTTATGCCCTTTTCCTCTGCTCAAAAGCGCACCTGCGGCAGCATATCCAGCACGAGAATCAACCCCAGCGTGCAGGTATACCCCATGCAGCAAACGCTGTAAATCGTCTTGCTCCGTTTGCGATGAAAGTTATTGGAAGCCAGCCCGATAAACAACGCCGACGCCGCCACAGCCACCACATCGATGAGGACCAGAAGCTTAAACGGATCAAACGACGACACCTTCGGAAGCACGAGCGATGCGATCACATAGCCCAGCAGGTGCAGCACCGGCAGCGCATATAGCGGCAGCACGCATAATATCGCCGTTTTTTGTTCCCGTCGCAGGTAAACAATCACGAGCACCGTCAGGATCACCAGAATAGCAAGACATTGTCCCTGCATGTTTCATCACAACCTCTGTCTTAATCTCGGGAACAGTCGCGGGATTTACAGGCACTTTTCTTTTTGAAAGCTGCATGAAGTTGTATTCAGTATACCACACCGCAGCGCTACAATCAAGTTCCGATTCGCAGACTCTTCAAAGAATAGTTGTATTTGTGACAGAAAGGAAGTATAATAAATCCGAAAATCCTGCAATCTCCGTCAAGAAACCTGTTTTCCCACGTGAAAGAGGGCCTTGTGATGCAAATTCGACCGCTGAACCTGGAGGAAATCTCCATCCGCCTGTTTCGTTCCTTCTGCCGCCGGCAGGAGGTCACACAATGCTGGCGGAAAGAAAACGGCGCATGGCAGGTGCGCGACGTCGCCTTCGTCGACGACTGGGACGCGCAAGATTATGCCTTTCTGGTGCAGTGCCTGCGCCGCACAGTGCAGACCGGCGGCGTGGTATTCGGCGCTTTTCTCGACGGAGCGCTCAAGGGCTTCGCCTCGGTGGAGAGCGCTCCGCTCGGGACAGCAGGGCAATACCGCGATCTGACAAGCCTGCATGTTTCGCAGGAACTGCGCGGTCGTGGCATCGGCCGGCAATTATTCCAGCAGGCAGCGGGCTGGGCGCGAACACAGGGCGGAAAAAAGCTGTATATCTCCGCGCATTCCGCCGTGGAGACGCAGGCATTTTACCGGGCAATGGGCTGTGTGGAGGCGGAGGAACCGCAGGCTATCCACTATGAAAAAGAACCCTGTGACTGCCAATTGGAATATCGTCTCTGAAACGATCCCCATGCGCGGCAGCCTGCATTCCCCTGCTATCCAGAAGAATCCTGTAAAGCATCTTTTTATATTTCAGAAAAACCACAAAGGAGGAAGCAATATGCACCTGGTATATGCGGATGAAAAAGAGTATCATATTGGGCTCGGCGCCGGAGAGGCCGGCATATATGTGCTGCTCACCGGGGACCCCAAACGCTGCAGCGTCATCGCGCAGCATCTGGAAGGCGCGGTGCAGATGGCGGACCGGCGGGAATTCGTGACTTATACGGGGCTGCTGGAGGGAGAGCGCGTCAGCGTCACCTCCACGGGGATCGGCGGGCCATCCGCCGCGATCGCGATGGAGGAGCTGGTGCATCTGGGCGCGCATACTTTCCTGCGGATCGGCACCTGCGGCGGTATGGCAACGCAAGTATGCGGCAACGACCTGGTGATCGCATCCGGCGCCATCCGCATGGAAGGCACCAGCCGGGAATATGCTCCGATCGAATTTCCCGCTGTGGCGCATCCACATGTGGTCCGCGCGCTGGAAGAGGCTGCCCACGCGCTGGGAAAAACCGCACATGTCGGGGTCGTCGCATGCAAGGATTCGTTTTACGGCCAGCACGAGCCGCAGCGCAAACCGGTGGGCGAAGCGCTGCTCTACAAATGGAATGCCTGGATCCAGGCGGGCGCGCTGGCTTCGGAGATGGAGTCAGCCGCGCTGTTCGTCGTGGCGAGCTGCCTGCGGGTGCGCGCCGGCACCGTGCTGCATGTATGCGCCAATCAGGAGCGCCGCGCCGCCGGATTGGACGATCCCGTATTTCTTGATCCCGCGGACGCGGTGACGGTCGCGGTAGAGGGTCTGCGCCGCCTCATCCTCGCCGATCGAGCGGCGGAAAAGAACGCTTGATGCATCGCGGATGATTCCTTCCGGCCCAAGCCGGAACGTTTTCTGCTCCTTTCCTTACCCTCGGTGGACAAAGGGGAAACGTGGTTTTTCGCAGTGAAACGAGCGTCGGGCTGTGTTCTCCTCATTGCCGGGCGCGAGCCCGGCCGCTTCGTCGGCCTTGCCCGGCGCCCGTTTCCCAC
>CAJFTT010000031.1 GCA_904420005.1 Candidatus Tabaqchalia intestinavium
ATTGTTCGCCGCTGTAATCGATGGTCTGCCGGGCATAGGTGCCGTGGGTCTCGACGATCAGGAGGAACTGCCCGCCTTCGGGGCCGCTGGTGTTCCCGCTGCCGGTATAAAAGCCGGGTGTGGTGATGGAGCCCATGGAGGTGCTGCTGGGGATATCCTCGGCGTCGGCCGTGAGGGAATAGAAGTTGGCGGCGATGGCGGCTTTGGTGGTGGCAGGGGTCATGAGTTTCACGGTATTGGTGCCGGCCTTGGCCTCCTCGGTCGTGGCGCGCTCAAGCCCGGCGAGCTTCGTTTTCTCCGCCGTGGTGTAGTCGTTCGTCGACAGCCCCTTGCCGGCTTCTTTGTCCACCTTGCCGTCCAGCACGGCGCTGGCCGCGGCCTGTGCCGCCTGCGCTGCCTCGTCCCGAACGTTGCCGGCGGCGTCGTCAATGGCGGCCTGCACATCGTCTTTGGCTTTTTCCAGCTCTTCGATGAATTGCGACAGAAGGCTGCTGTCCGGCTCCTCCGGCGTCACTTCCAGCCCGACCCGTTCCTCCAGCACGTGAATGGTCAGCTCCGCGGCGGCGGTGAGCTTGTTCTGTGTGTCTGCGATGGCGAAGGCTGCTTGATAGACGCCCTTGCTTGCCAGGACGCTTGTGGGAATTACCATCGCATTTTGCGTGATTTCCTGCGTGGCGATGCGGGTTTCCCCCAGCCGGTAGGTGACGAATAGCCGGTACCCCGCGGGGATGGGCTGCGCGGTTTCCACCTCGACGACATAACTGCCCACGTCGCCGGCGAATGCGGACATCCAGGTGCCAGTATGTTGGCCGCTCTGGAAATCGAGAAAAATTTTTGCCTGTCTGGTCATGCGATCGCTCCTTTCTTGGACCCGTTTTTGTCCCCTCTACCATAGGGCGCAGCAAAAGAAAAGATTCCGCCAAAACGGAATCCTGCGAAAAATTTTGCATTTTGAACGGGAATGATGTATAATAATCAAACCGAGACCAACAAGGAGGAACGTTCGCATGAAATTGAGCCGTCCGGCCTGGAACGGGAACCTGTTGCGCAGTGTGCTGCGTGTGGTGTTTGTTGCAGGAGCTTTTTTGGTGGCGCTGCTGCATATCATGCTCGCGCTGGGAACTTTGGTGGCAAAGCCGTTTCTTTCTGCGTATTCGTATATTCTGCTGGTGTGCGCCGGCCTGCTGATTGCCGCGGGGATCCTCGCGCTTTTGCGCAAGCCGCTCCCCGTGCTGGTGCTGACGCTGTTCGCCGTGGTGGGGATCCTGGCGGTGGGGTTTGTGCTGCGCTCGCCACCGCTCGATGAGGATATGATGACCTTTACCCAGCTGTCGCAGAGCAGCTTCCTGCGGTTCCATGTGCTGCCGCTGCTGCTGCTCGTGCCGGCGGTATGGGAGTTTGTGCTTTGGCTGCGTGCCCGTCTGGCGCGGGAAAAGGCGCAAGATGCGCAATATGCGCCGGTATACCGCAGGGAAGGAAAGTGACGCGTTAGGGACAGGTGAGGGGCGAGGCTGCCGTTGCCGCGACCTGACGGAAATTAGCGCATGAAAAGAAGCTGCCGGGGAATTTTTCCCCGGCAGCTTC
Organism: Candidatus Tabaqchalia intestinavium; assembly: GCA_904420005.1. Taxonomy (GTDB): domain Bacteria; phylum Bacillota; class Clostridia; order Oscillospirales; family CAJFTT01; genus Tabaqchalia; species Tabaqchalia intestinavium. The sequence goes on from CAJFTT010000031.1 coordinate 1,585, forward strand.
TTTTCATGCTGGGCTGCGTCGCGCGATCAAGCGGAGCCGTTGCGGCTGTGGGAGCGGCGGATATGGGCGCGCAATCGCGGGCGGTTACGGATCTCGCGCGGCCCGGCGACAATGAGCCGCGCCCGCAATACGACATGGCGGCGTGCGCCTGCAAGCGGCGCGCAGCCGTACTTTCATGCAGGGAGCAGCCAATATAGGGCTGCTTTGCGTAGGACGCTGCCCTTTCAAAGCGATCTCCTGGGCAGAAGCCCGGAGCAGCATAGGGATTCCACGCGGGGGATTCCCGCATGAGGCGAAAACTTTCCTGCCACCAGCTTTCCCGCAGAAGGGACAGACCGCGCCGAAGAAAGCGCGGCTGCAGGAACAAGACTATTCCGCGGCGCAGGGACATATATTCTAATAACCCTGTTTCGAGGTGACATGATGAAACGCATGAAGCTGTTCCTGCTCAACGGGCTGCTGCTGGCCGGGACCTCCATCCTGCTGCAGACGGTCGGCATCTCGTTTAACGTCTATATTTCCGGCAAGATCGGCGCCGAAGGGCTGGGGCTGTATCAGCTGGTCAACTCGGTCTATCGCTTTGGCGTGACGCTGGCGCTGTCGGGCGTCAGCTTCGCTTCCACGCGTATGGTGGCCGAGGAGCTGGCGCACAATTCCATGTGGGGCGCGCGGCGCGCGATGTTCCGGTGCCTGCTTTATAGCCTTTTCTTCGGGACGTTCGCGGCCTGCGCGCTGTATTTTGGCGCGCCGGTCATCAGCCTGCGCTGGCTGCAGGACGAGCGCACGCTTTCCGCCCTGCGGATCCTCGCGGTCTGTCTGCCGTTCGTCGCCATGTCCAGCGCGCTGGGCGGCTATTTCACAGCGGTGCGCCGCGTGGCGAAAAGCGCCTCGGCGCAGATTCTGGAGCAGTTCATCCGCATGAGCATCACGGTCGCGATTTTCCAGTTTTTCGCCCCGGACGGGCTGGAGGCCGCCTGCGTCGCGCTGGTGGTGGGAGGCAGCGTTTCGGAGGCTGGCAGCTGCCTGTACCTGTTTGTGCTGTATCTGCACGACCGGGCGAAGCACGACTGCGCCGGGCAGGCGGGAGGGCATTTCACCCGACGGATGCTGTCGATCTCCCTGCCCATCGCGCTGAGTACTTACCTGCGCTCCGGACTATCCACCCTGCAGCAGCTGCTCATTCCGGCCGGGCTGAAAAAGTCCGGCTCCTCCTATGATGTGGCGCTCGCAAGCTATGGCGTCATCCAGGGCATGGTCATGCCGGTGATCCTGTTCCCTTCGGCGTTTCTGGGCGCGTTCGCGGGTCTGCTCGTGCCGGAAATGGCCGAATGCCGCGCGATGGGGAAGACGCAGAGCATCGAGATCATCGCCTCGCGCGTCATCCGGATGACGCTGCTGTTCGCCATCGGTACGGCCGGCGTGCTGATGACCTTTTCGGGCAGCCTGGGCGATGTTATTTATCAAAACGAGGAGGCCGGTCGGTATATCTCCATTCTCGCGCCGCTGGTGGTCGTGATGTACCTCGACAGCGCGGTCGACAACATGCTCAAGGGCCTCGGGGAGCAGATGAGCAACATGCGCTATAACATTATCGATTCGGCGATGTGTGTGGTGCTGGTGTATACGCTGCTGCCGCTGCTGGGGATTCACGGCTATCTCATCGTCATTTTCATGAGCGAGATTGTCAACACCTCGCTGAGCGTCCACCGCCTGCTGAAGGTGGCGGGCGTGCGCGTCAACCTCACCGAATGGGTGCTCAAGCCGGCGCTGTGCATCGCGACGGCGTCTACCCTCACGCAGCTGATGCTGCACCTGCTGGGGCTGGCGCCGGACGGCGCGCTGCCGTTGGCGTTGTGCATCGCGGTGTGCGCGGTGCTGTATCTGTTCGCGCTGCGGGCGGTGCACTGCGTCACGCATCGGGATTTCCTGCGCGCCCGCGCCGTGCTCACAGGCAAATGAGCGGCGCTGCGGAAGATGCAGGATGCCGCCCATTCAAAAGGAAGCGTCGCTTCCTTTTGAATGGGCGGCTGTGGGATGAAACGAGGAATGAGAGGCGCTTTTTCGTCGCGGCGGGCGAGCGGCGCGTGCGAAAGGCTCCGTGCGGGGCGCCCTCGCTCATGTCTCCCCGGCGCTGATGCCGTATTTGCGCTGGATCCGCGCGATCTTGCGGCACCATGGCGCATAAATGGGAAGAAGAAACAGCACGGTCGCCACGGCGTGCAGCAGGGAAAAGGGCAGCCCTGCGGCGTAACCGGCCAGCGCAGCCTGCCAGGTGAGCGGGGAAATATAACCGGTGATATACCAGGAGTCCAGCAGGAACCCATACAGCAGCGCCGCGAAGAATCCGAAGAGATAGACCGTCGGCGGCGTCCTCCAGGGGGTGAGCCGGAACAGCCCCTGGGCGGCGTCGCTCTTGGGCTGGGGCGCGAGCAGGGGGCGCAACAGGCCCGCGAGATACCCGATCACGCCCCAGGCGTACATTTGCCAGGGCGTCCAGGGACCCTGGCCGAAGAACAAATTGGAGGCCAGGGCTGCGAGCGCGCCGGTGAGGAAGCCGCCTTGCCGCCCGAGACATACCCCGGCGACGATGACGATGGCAGTGACGGGTTTGACGTTGGGAAGCGCCGCGAACAGCACCCGACCCGCCGCGGCCAGCGAAGCCAGCACGACGATGGGCAGAATGTCGCGCGGCCGCGGGCGCGCATGCTCGAAGCGCAGGAAAAAGAGCAGCAGCGAAAGCACCACAGTCACGAGCGTCAGCAGCGCCGCCTGCTCGATGCGCAGCGCGGCGCACGTGAACAGCATGCCGGGCACGGCCAGCAACGCGAGCAGTTCGAGCAGGCGTTTCATTGCAGACACTCCTTTCTTGCGCTTTTGGGGCGGGCGCTTACTGCGCGGGGCGGGCCGCCTGCAGCGCGGCGGGCAGCTCTTCCGGCAGCAGGATACCGGACAGCAGGCCGCGCGTCATGCGGCTGGTTTCCGTAGTGTAAAACAAATTGGTGGAGAAAAAGCTGCGCCGCGCCTCGGTGCAGACCACCCCGCCGTCGAACAGCAGCGAACAGCGGTCGGCTGCCCGCGCTGCGAATTCCACATCGTGCGTCACGAGCACAAGCGTTTTGCCTTCCGCCTGCAACCGGCGAAAATCCTCCGCCAGCGCCTGTTTCGCGGGCGCATCCATGCCCTTGGTCGGTTCGTCGAGCAGCAGCAGCGCCGGGTTGAGCAGCAGCAGCTTTGCCAGCGCGAGCTTCTGCTGCTCGCCGCCGCTCAGGTCATAAGGGTGGCGTGTCTCCAGCCCGCCCAGGCCGAATCGGAGCAGCATCTCGTGAATCTCCCCGTCGCCGTATTGGCCGATTTCTCTGCATTCTCGCAGCTCGTCGAGCACGCTGTCGCAGGTCAGCAGCGCTTTGGGGCTCTGGGAGAGCAGGCCCAGGCGGCAGTCCTTCTCCCGCCGGATGCGGCCGCGGCCCGGCCGCAGCGCGCCGCACAGCAGGTGCAGCAGCGTCGTTTTGCCGCCGCCGTTGCCGCCGAGGATCGCATGCACTTCGCCCCGCCGCACGGAGAGCGACGCGCCGCGCAGCACGAAGGGGGCGTCTTTGTCGTAGCGGAACCAGAGATCGTGCGCCGAGAGGAGGACATTTTCCCGCGAAACGGCGGGCGCTTTCCCAGCCGGCGCGGTTTCTGCATCTGAGAAAGCGGGCGCGGGTGCTGCCTGATCGTCCGCCGGGATTGAGGCCGGCGCGGGAAGCAGCGCGCGCAGGAACCGGCGGCCTTCCCGCACATCCAGCGGCAACCTATCGTCCGGTGCCGGGACGCCGGCGTGCTGCAGCAGCAGCGCGGCGCGCGCGGGCGCGGGCAGCGCCGCTGCGAAATCCGGGCAGCGCGTGTACACTTCCCGGGCGAAGGCCGCGGGCGGCGCGTCGCAAAGCAGCCGCCCCGCCTGCAGCAGCAGCGCGCGGTCGGCTATCGGCAGTGTTTCTTCCAGGCGGTGTTCGGAAAGGACCACCGTCACGCCAAGCTCCCGGTTGACGCGCTCCACCGCCTGCAGAAAGGACTTCGCCGCGATGGGATCGAGCTGGGCGGTCGGCTCGTCGAGCAGCAGCAGCGACGGCTGCAAAACGAGGCTGGAAGCGAGATTGAGCATCTGCTTCTGCCCGCCGGAGAGCAGATCTGTTTTCTGCTGCATCCAGGCGTCCATGCCGAAAAAAGCCGCGATCTCCGCCATTCTGCGGCGGATGACCGGCGCGGGCAGACCGAGGTTTTCCAGCCCAAAGGCCAGCTCATGCCAGACGGAATCCATGACGATCTGGTTATCCGGATCCTGCGCGACGTAAGCGATCGTGCCGGCGTCGCTTCTGCCGGCCGGACTGCCGGCGGTTGGAAGACGCAGCTCGCCTTTCCGCCGCCCCGCCGGGGCGAGCTCCGGCTTGCAGCAACGCAGCAGCGTCGTTTTCCCGCTGCCGGAAAGCCCGCACACAAGCACAAACTCCCCGCGCCGGAGAGAAAGCGTCAGATTCTCCAGCGCGGGGCGGGCGGCATCGGGGTAAGAGAACGAAAAATTCACAAACGAGACAGCCGGCATTGCAGCGCCTCCTTTCCTTCCAGAAGCAACGGAAACAGCAGCAGCGCGAGGTAGGGCAGGCAGGCGAGCGCCGCCGATGGGGAGAGCGGTGAGAGGAACGGATAAAACCGGAACCGCCCGACAGGGGAGAAAACCAGCGCCGCCGTCGCGGCGGCGAGCAGGAGCAGCAGCGTGAGGCAGACCCCGTCGCGCAGGCAGAACCGTTCGTTGACGTAGTGCGAGCGCCGGCCCAGGCCGTATCCCTTGCCCCGCATGGCGTCCGCCGTTTCGATGGAGTTCTCGAGGCTCCAGCTCATCAGCACGGACGCCAGCCGCACCCCGCGGCGCAGCTGGTCCTTTCTGCCGCCCTGCTGTTCGCCCAACAGCGATCGCTGCGCGGACTCGACTTCCCGGGCGCGGCGCAGCAGCGCGGGAATATAGCGCAGCACCATCGAGAGCATGAGCGCCGTGCCGGGGAGGATGCGCCCGAACAGGCTGAGGAATTTGTCCCCCGTCATGACCGCGCTGTAGCAGGAGAACCACAGCAGCACAGCGACCAGCATCCCGCCCGCGCATAGGCCGTAAACCAGCGCCTCGAGGGTCACCGGCTGCCCGCCCAGCATGAACAGCACCGTCAGTCCCAGCCCGCTGGTGAGAGGGTTGATGACCGCCACGGCCAGCCACAGCGGCAGCGCCAGCGCGGCCCGCAGCAGGAAACGCCGCGCGCCGTATAGGTACATGCCGTAGCAGCAGGCTGCGAGCAGGGAGGCGGCGAGGAAGCAGGGATGCATCGTGCACAGCGCCAGCCCGATGGCGCACACGAAATAGACGAACACCACCAGCGGGTGCAGCGTCGAGAACCAGTGCCGCGACGCGCGCATCATGACAGATCGTTCCCGCTGTCGCAGGTGTAGCGCCAGGCCACCTGATCGCCGTCCGAGAGCGTATAGGCGCTGCAGCTGACGCTGGGGAAGGCGCCGTTGACGCTGTATTGCCAGCCGCTTCCGCCGCCGCAGGCCCCCTCCGAGAGGGATTGGATGGACTTGACGTAAACGCCGAACATGGAGCTGCTCGAGCTGATTACCAGCCCGCTCTGCTGCAGCGCGTCGAAAACGGTGGCGCCCGGCTGCAGCGTTATGGTCTGCGGCGCGAGGATCACGCCGTCCTGGGAAACGGCCAGCGCAATGTCGTTGCCCTGCTGCACCGCGGTATGGCATTCGACGGTGAGCGTGACGCGGATTTCGTTCGCGGGCGGCTGCGGCGCGGCGGAGGAGACGGGCGGCGCAGCGCTCGACGGGGACGAAGACGGCGCGGAAGCCGCCCCCTCCTCCCGGCTCTGCGCGCCGTCCTGGCTTTGCGGGGCTTCAGACGGGCCGCCCGTGCCTGAAGCGGAGGAACCGTCCTCCAGGGAAGCGGCGCCGGATGTTGTCAGGCCCGGCTGAGAGGCGGCCGCCTGCGTGGAGGAATAATGGTCAAAGCGATTTTCTCCCGGGGAAGGGGACGCCGCGCAGCCCGCCGCGATGAAGAGCAGCAGGCACAGCAGCGAGGGAAAGAGGGAATGCAGGAGCTTGCGGCGCATGAAGCGAACCTCCTTTTGAGAAAAAACGGATTGGCGGCGTCTCCGGCGCGCCGCGTTGGGATCAGGCTGTCAGCGGGACTTACGGCTGCGGCGGCAGCACAGCAGCGCCCCGGCCGCGGCGGGCAGGAGCAGCGCCGGCAGCAGGAAAATTTCCGCCCCGGTCGAAGGAATGCTCGGCTCCTCCGGCGTTGCGGGGAGCGACTTGAGCGCGAGAGAGAACAGATGCCCGGAGTCGTTGGTGTAGAACATTTCGCCGGCGTCGCTTGCGATGATGCTGGCCATGCAGTAGTTGGCCTCCTCGCCCTCCGGCTGGAAGACCGGCACGGCCGCCCCGTCGCCCGCCCCGAGCAGGAAGGTATACACGCCGCCGGGCGTGGTGTTGCAGGTGAAGTAAGCATAAATCGCGCCGTCCTCCGCGAGGGAGACGAGCGGCGCGGACTTAACGTCCGCCGGCGCGGAAATGCGCTGCACGACCTGCATGCTTTCCAGATCGATCGCGCAGATGACGCCCTGATAGCCGTCCGCCTCGCCGAGCGCGCCGCCCACGACGGCCAGCCCATCGGCGATCGCCGGCGTACCGGTGCTCGAAGCGGCGAAGGAGACGCTGCGCCGCTCGCCGAGCGCGCCGTCCGCACCCACCGGGATCTGGTGCAGGACGCCGTCTGTTGTGACGGCGAGGATGGAATCCTGCGCCGCGACGACCGTCGCACGGGAGGAAGCGCCCAGCGTCAGCGTTTCGCGCACTTCACCGGTACGGGGGTCAAGCGCCAGCAGCGCGCCGCCGTCGTCCGCGACGAACAGGACGCCGTTTTTCACGACGCCGCCGCCCCAGTAGAACCCGGCGCCGGCGTTTTCATGCTCCCATACCAGCGCGCCGGTCGCGGCGTCCACGCAGCGGAACACGCCGTAATAACTGGCGGTCCAGTCGGCGCAGGCCGTGCCGTAATAGAGATAGTCGCCGTCGGCGATCACGGTGGTCAGCGACTGGTGCGTCAGGGTGCTTCCATCCGCTTCATAGGCGGCGGGGGCTTCGGTCAGCCACACGGATTCGAGCGTATCGGCCGCCAGCGCCTGCAGCGCGCCGCCCGACAGCGGCACGATCACGCGCCCGCCGAGGTAGAGCGGACGACAAGTGAAGTCGATGGCGGCGGCCAGCGTGCCGCGGGCGGTCACGCTGCCGTGCTTGTCCACGCAAAGCAGCTCGTCGCCCACCGCGACATAGACGCAATCCCCCGCGAGGATCGGCTCGGAAACCGCAGTCGCCCAGTCGTCCACCGCCTTGAGCGCGAGCGCCCACTGCCGCGCAGATTCGCTCTCTTCCCGCGGCAGGCGCGCCGCGGTGGTGCCGTTGTTGTCCGCGCTGCCACGGAAATTATACCACTCGGAAGGGTAATCCGGCAAGGTCACGCTGACGGCGTCCCCGTTTTGCGAGGGATCCGTGGGTACGGCCGTATCGGCGGCCGCGGCGGTGGGGAGAAGCGACAGCAGCATCAGCAGGCAAAGTAACACGCCTGTGGTGCGGATGAATAAAGGTTTCATGTTTAACACTCCTTTTGATTTTGTCATGGATGCGGGAATGGGGCGCCTGCGCGGGTTTGCGTTGCTGGCCGGTTATCCGGCAGCCGCAGGCCGGGAGCGAGGCCGGGCAGGAGTACCGCGCGCTCTTGCCGGCGTAATCCCTGCGCACAGCCCGGTTTTGCGCGGCTGCAGGCGTCAATCTTCGCGCGCCGGCGCCGCGCGGCTGCGGCGGGGATGCGGTTTGCGACGCCGGCGGATTTTCGCCGCCTTGAGCCCGGCGGCTTCCAGCGCGCGCGGCCAGGGGCCGAGCGTCGCTTTGATGCAGACGACTTCTTCCTCCGTGAAATCGGCCCGCAGGGGAAGACGGCCGAGCGCCGCTTGTTTTTGCTGGAGAAGCCGCACGGCGCGGCTCGGATCGGCCAAAGGGCATCCCTCCTTGCGGAAAATAAAATGCGCCCGTTCTCCCAAAGGGGAACGAGCGCAACAGATCGTATCGGTTTTGGCCACAGAGAACCAAACCCCGCTGCCCGGCGGAAGACGCTGCAACGGAGATTGGCCGCGCCGGGTTTCCCCGCACGGCAAACCAATACCATCGGTTGCACTTCTTCATCGCCCAAGATCGCGAAAACCTGGGAAAACACGGCAGGTCTCCTGACTCATGATGGGACGGGACGGCCCCGCCCGGCGAAATCCGCCTTCTCAGGGCAGAAGGCCCCAATGGCATGTGGATTCCGCTGGCATCAAATACAGTAATGGCGGTTGTGCCGGATTCGAACCGGCTTCCCTATCAATCTACTCAGTTTACAACTTTTCAAACCGTATTTTCCAAATATTGATTGTTATGAAATTGTCTAAAAATACCGCCCATATTGTACCATGCTTCGCGCCGCATGGCAAGGGGAAAGTGAAAATTTTGTCAAAGAATCGGGGATATCATGCGCTGCTACGGTGAAGAACCGGAGCTGCTTTGCCATGCCGGGCGGCCGGGGAAGATACAGACGCATTCCTTTCTGCGGCAGCGGCGGCCCCGGCTGTTGAGAAAAGGAATCGCCTGGCGAAAAAAAACCGCCCTGCAACGGCCTGTGCCATTGCAGGGCGGCTCCCTTTGGCGGGATCAGTCGTAAATCGCGTAGTAATCGATTTCCGAGACGCCGCCGTCTTTGACAAGGATCTGCAGCCGGGAGCGGCTCTTCTCGAAGGTGTAAAGCCCGGAGGATTCGGACGTCGGCGTGCCGTACGCCGCGAGCATATCCGCTTCACTCGAGCCGATAGCGATGCCCTCCGCCGTCTCTACCTCATCGGTGACGAGGCGGATGCGGCTGAGATAGTCCACATCGTCCACCGGGTAGCTCGTCACCTCGAACGCGCCGTAGTTATAAAACCAGTCCACGCCCGAGAAACCCGCGCAGTTGGGGGAGCTGGTCTTGGCGATCGGCTCGCCGATAGCGTCGACAACCTCGCTGAGCTTTTGATGCATCGAGAAGGTGTGGCCCTGGTAGGTGAAGGTGAAGCCGGCGGTGTCGGCCTGGATGTTGGTGGTGCCGGTCCCGCCCGAGGCGGTGGAAGTCGTGTCACCGGTTGTGCCGCAGCCGGTCAGCAGCATGCCGAATGCAAGGCAGAGTGCAAAAAGAGCCTTTTTCATACGATTCAATCCTTTCTTTGTGTTTCATGCGTATTGCGTTGAGAATCCCGCCGTTTGGCGGGGATTTTCCGGGTGGTTTGGACGGGAAGCGCAAGGGAAGCTTTACTCGTTAGCCCCCAGGGCGCCGCAGCGGTCCGCCGGCCTGGCGTCAGCTCTCCGGCGGCAGGGCATAGCTTACGGGGTAGCCGTATTCCTCGATCTCCCGGCGCTGGTCGGCCTCCATTGCGTAGTAAGCGTCGGCCTTTTCCTGCCATTTTGCGGCGAGCGCCGCGTCGCCGCGCCGGTCAGGCAGATCGAAACGCTCCTGCAGGATTTTACCGAAATAAACGGACATTTTCTCCGCGCCGGACAGGTTCAGATGCAGCCCGCCGTCATAGGTATCGGTGCTGTAATCGATTCCGCTGGCCGTGAGATGCTCCTCGTCGAGGAAATTATAATAAGCAAGGCCGTGCTGCGCAGCGTATTCCTCCATCTGCGCGTCCCAGACGTCGTACCAAAAGGGCAGTACGCTCGGCGCTTTGATGAGCACGAGCTCGATGCCGTTGTCCTGGCAGAGCTTGGTCATGCGGTCGAGATAGTCATAGCAGATTGCGGGCAGCTGGGCGTCCTCCGGCGCGAGATAATCGGGCGTCGGGATATACTCCACAGGGTTGACGTCCACGCGCATCAGGTAGCCGTTGTGCGTCACGGTGCGGCGGGAGAAGAGATATTCCACGTCGTCGCTGCCCAGGTCGCTCCAGCGGGAATGAAAGCGCAGCAACGGGAACACATATGACAGAAACGTCTCATGCACGCCCGCACGCTCGGACGCCTCGATGCAGGCGCGCACAGCCTGCACTTTGGTGGGGGACCATTTCATTCCGTCGAGCAGCATGCGGTTGTAGGGTTCGCTCTGCGTCGCGTCGTATTTCATCGACAGGACGTTGAAGACCACGACCTTCGGCGTCTCGTAACGCAGCGTTTCCTCGAGCAGGTAATACGACTGCCAGATATATTGCTGCGCGCTGCCGCGGATATAGCTGGGGATGCCGTACTCCTCCCATAAGGTGATGGGAGAGAAGTTTTCATAGACCTCACAGTCGCCGATGAACACCACGTCGTTGCCGCCCGCATTGTCGTAGTATTCCTGGATCATCGCGCCCTCGAGGTACGGCGCGGACATATATTTCGGCATGAGCAGCATCTGCAGAAACGCAAAGCACAGGGCGAACAGCAGCACGGTCGCCACGCCGATGAGGATGGCTTTTTTCTTCATGGAGACCTCCATTCCCGGGGAGATGCAGGGCGGGTTTGCGCCCGGCCGGTCAGAACACGCTGTAAATGAAATCCGAGGCGTTGTAGCCGATACCGTACGCGCCGAATACAAGGATCACCAGCGTGAGCAGGAAGAACAGGCAATAGCGCAGGACGAACGGCCGCGCGGCGAGACGCACCCGCACGCTGCCCCGCCGCCCCGCGAGACTGACGGCCAGCATGACCACCACGCCAAGCGCCACAACAGCCACATCCCCGGCCGTCAGGCCCAGCCCTTCGAGCAGCGCCGCATCGCCCAGCGCGGCGAAATTGGGCGCGGTGAAGATAGAGCCGAGCATGCGGAAGGTCAGCCCCACGTCATGATACACGTCCAGCATGCGCAGCGCGCCCATGAGCAGGAACGTCCGCCCCACCTGGAACAGGCGATAGGCGAAATGCTTCTCCACGTGAAATTTCGCGTGGAATCTGCGGTACAGCGGCTCCAGCTCGTAGGAAATGAGAATAATGACGCCGTTGAGCAGTCCCCAGACCACGAAGTTCCAGGCTGCGCCGTGCCACAGACCGGTCGTGAACCATACGGCCAGCGTGGAGATATACACCGTGACGCGCTTGCCGATCTTGTCGCCGAATTTGCGGCGGGAGAAGTTGGCGAGCTTCATCATCGGCCGGCAGATGGACAGCGGGTAGAATAAATAGTCCTTGAACCATTCGCCCAGCGTCATATGCCAGCGCCGCCAGTATTCGGCAATGGATTTGGAGAAATAGGGGCGCTCGAAATTCTCCGGCAGCTTGACACCCAGCATCTGGGCCATGCCGATGGTGATGTCGATGCCGCCGGTGAAGTCGCCGTAAATCTGGATGGCGTACAGCACCAGCCCCAGCAGCACGAACAGCCCTGTATAGGCCGGGTCGCCCGCGTCGGTGCGCGTGGTGACGATGGCCTGCACCGCGACCGCCACGCGGTCGGCGATGACGACTTTCTTGAAAAAGCCCCACAGCATGCGCTGCAGGCCGAAGCTGACATTGCGGCTGTCGAACGCATGCTCGGCGAACAGCGTCGGCGCGAGCTGGTCGAACCGGCTGATTGGCCCCTGCAGAATCTGCGGGAAAAAGGAGACGAACAGCGCGAACTTGCCGAGGTTCTTCTCCGCCTGGGTTTTCCCGCGGTAAACGTCGATCAGGTAGCCCATCGACTGGAAGGTGTAAAACGAAATGCCCAGCGGCAGCGCGAAGCGGAACAGCCCCAGCTGCCCCGCGCCGAACAGCCCCAGGATGGCGTTGAGGTTCTGGATCCCGAAATCGAGATATTTGATGACCGCCAGGATGCCGAAATTGAGAAACAGCCCCAGCAGCAGCCATTTCCACATGCGGCGCTTGACCCCGGCTTTGTACGCCTTTTTCGCCTCCCGGTCGAGCTCCTTCTTGTGCGCCGCGAGGTAGGCGTCCTGCGAAGCGTGCAGCGTCCCCAGCCGCCGGGCGAGCAGATAGGTCGAGAGCGTCGTGACGAGGATGTAGCCGATATACTGCACGCCGCCGAACAGGTAGAACACATAGCTGCCCAGCAGCAGAAGCATCCACTGGAACCGGCGCGGGATCACATAGTACAGGCAGAACAGCACCGCAAAGAAGGCGAGAAACGAGAAGGAAATGAAAGACATGAGCGCCTCCGCTTTCGATTGGGATTATTCGTCTTCCAGACGTTCGATCAGGGCGTAAAGCGCCTTGGCGGAGTTGAAATTCTCCGGGATGATTTCATCGGCCGGGATGGCGACGTCAAATTCGCTGTCGATCTCGGAGATGATGGTGATGATATCGAAGGAATCGAGGATTTTGTCGTCGATGAGCGTGGTGCAGGTTTCAAAGTCCACGTCCGGATGCAGATCGCGCAGGATCGAGAGCAGAGTTTCCATGACAGACGTCCTTTCTCCGGCATGTTCCGCTGCCGGCGCGGGAAAGCTCGCGGCGGGCAGGGCGACAAAGCGCCCGCGCACGCAATAAAACTATTTTACCATATCTGGCCGGCCGCGCCAATGCTTTTTCCAAGGGAGGGAAAAATTGACATTGCAGCCATAATTTCGCAACGACAACCGGCCGCGCCGCGGCGGGCGGCCGTGGCGCGCGATGATCGCTGTCAGCGGCGGCGCGCCTGGTAGCGTTCGCGCAGCTCGACGCGGTTGACCTTGCCGTTGGGCGTCAGGGGCATTGTGTCGAGCTGTTCGATGACGTTGGGGAGCATGTACCGCGGCAGCTTCTCTTTGAGAAAGGCTGTCAGCGCCGCGGGCGTGAGGTCGCCGACGTAATACAGCACGATCTTCTTTTTGTCGTGATCGAACAGGGCGCAGCAGCTTTTGACGCCTTCGCAGGTGGCGACGATGACCTCGATCTCGCCGAGCTCGATGCGGTGGCCCATGTGCTTGATCTGCGCGTCGCGGCGGGAGAGGAATTCCAGCTCGCCGCGTTCGTTGCGCCGCCCGATGTCGCCCGTGCGGTAGATCAGCTCATGGTAGGCGGTGTTGAGCGGGTTCTGCACGAAAGCGGCGTCCGTGCGTTCAAAGTCACGGTAATAGCCAAGCGTCAGCGACGTGCCGCGCACGCAGATTTCGCCCGGCTCGCCGGGCTGCGCGAGCTGGTTATGCTCATCGAGCAGCAGGATCTCCGTATTGCGGAAAGGGCGGCCGATGGGCAGCGTATCGCCGGGGGAGAATTCCCGGTCGACTTCATAATAGCAGCACATGCCGGTCGTTTCCGTCGGGCCGTAGAGGTTGACAAAGCGCGCGTCCGGCAGCGCGCGGCGCCAGCGGTCGAACTGCTTGATGGGGAAAACTTCGCTGCCGAACGCGACGGTGCGCAGATAGCGGGGTACCACCTTGTCGAGCACGCCGAACGCAGAGATCATGGTCAGCGCCGACACGACCCAGCAGATGGTGTTGATCTTGTGCGCATTGAGAAATTCCACCAGCTGGATGGGGAAGGAGAATTTCTGACGCGGGACAAGCCAGGTTGTCGCGCCGAATTTGATCGTGGGATAGAGCTCCTTCAGGCAGGCGTCGAAATAAAACGGCGACTGGTTGCCGAACACCGTGTCCTCGTCGAAGCGCAGCACCTCGCTGAGCGACTCGATATAGTCGAGCACCGAACGGTGGCAGGCGACGACGCCTTTGGGCACGCCGGTCGAGCCGGAGGTGAAAACGATATAGATCGGGTCGGTGTCGATGGCGCGGCTGCGGATGGCGGCGAGCGCCGCGTCGTCCACGGGGCCGGCGGCCAGATCCTCATACCGGCAGACGCGGCCGGAAAAGGCGAAAGAACGCACCGTTTCCTCCGTCGCCGCGTCGCACAGCACGATGCGCGGCTGCAGCGTCTGGAAAATCAGCTCGATGCGGTGCCGGGGCATCTCCTCATCCAGCGGCACATAGAAATCCCCGCCATACACCGCGCCGAAAAACGCGGCGACGGCCTGCGGCGATTTTCGCATGAACACGGCCACCGGCTCGCGCGAGAATCCCTCCTGCGCGAGAAAAGTACCGATGGCGCGCGCCGCGCGCGACACCTCCCGAAACGTCATGCCGCTCTCTTCGTCGGCATACGCCAGCTTATCGGGCACGCGCGCGACCGTGCGCTCCAGGTATTCCAAAACGTTAATTTGCATGTGGGTCATCCCTCTTGTTTTCAAGAATCCGAACTGGTGGTATCGGGGACCTGGTTATCCGGCACGAATCCGGTCAGCGTCGTGAAGGACACCGTCTCCGAAGCCGGTACCTTGGTCGTGTCGTAATAATAGTACCAGGGGCGGTTGTACTTGATGCGGTACTGATCGAGCTCCTCATCGGTGAGCATGAAGACGTCGAACGGGTGCGAGCGCTTCTGCACGCGAGGATCGAAATGATACCAGTGCCCCTCGTAGTTGACGAGGTTCCAGTAATGCGTCGTCTCCTGCGGGTCGGGCGGATATTCCAGCCGCTGGATCGTCATCGTCTCCAGCCCCAGGCGGTTCAGCAGCGCGCGGCTGACGGCGTAATAGGTGAAACAGTCGCCCTGATGCGTTTCCATCGCATGGTAAGCTTCCTTGACCCAGTCGGATTTGTCCGACTGGCCGGTATAGACGATCACGTCGCGCGCCCAGACGTAGACGGCGTACATCTTCTCCGGCATCGTCATGTCCTCGGTGGTGATCTGCGCGAGCAGCTCGTCGCAGCGCGCGTCGAGCATCTCCTGGGTGACGCGGTCCTCCGAAGCGGCGAGGATGGTGATGACGGCGGTCTGCGTCGCGACGTTGCCCGCCGCGTCGCGTGCCGTGTAGATGACTTCATACTGCCCCGGCTGGGTGAGGTTGACGCGGCTGGTATCCACTTCGACCGTCACCTCGCCGTCGCGGTTGTCGTTGCCGTAGACGCCGCTGCGGTAAGAAATAGTGTCGCCGACATAGATCGTCTGGTCAAATACGCCCCAGATCTGCGGCGCTTCGGTGTCGCGGCGGATGATCAGGCGGGAAGTGACCTCCGTGGTGTTGCCGCCCTCGTCTGTCAGAACCACCGTGACAGTGTATTCGCCGAGCTGCCCGTAAGGGGGCGCTTCCTTGAAAGCGGCGGTGACGGACGTTTCATCCTGGACGTTGGCGACCAGCTGCATGGCGTCGGCTGTGGTGTCGTTTTCCCAGATGGTCGCGGTGGCGGGCTCGGCCGTCGGCGCGACGGTGTCCACGATGCGCACTTCGGAATGATAGGCGCGCCCGTCAACGTTGATCTTGATTGGGTAGATGCCGACGGAATGAAAGTCGATGTCCTCCGTGCCGGAATCAAAGCGGATCGAGGAGGCCTCCTTGAGGACGAACTCCTCCGCGTCCGGCAGCTCGCCGCCGGCCTCGACGTTGAGATACTGCCGGACGTTGGAGATGACGAGCTGAGACGTCAGCTGCGTGGTGTTGCCCGCCGCGTCGGTCAGGATGATGCCCACGCTGTAGGTCCCGTTCTTGCCGAACGGCGGCGTTTCGGTATAGGCTGCGGTGACGTGCGTGGCGTCCTGCAGGTCGGTGACGAACTCCATCGGCTCGAGCGTTTCGGCGTAGGAAATGTATTTATTCACCGGGGTAGCCTGCGGGGCGACGGTGTCCTCCAGCGTCAGCGCGCAGGAATAGAGCCGCCCGCCTGAACGGATCTGGATCTCATATGTGCCGGGCTGGCTGAGATCGAGCGAGGTCACGTCCGTTTCGAACGAGGCCTGCGTCCAGGGGAAGATGACAAAGTCGGAGATATTGAGACTGTCGATGCCGGCCTGCAGCGTCAGGGTCCCCTTGATGCGCAGCAGGTTGGAGAACAGGAAAAACACCGCGGCGAACAGCAGCACGATAATCAGAAGGATGAGCGGTGCAGCCGAAGCTTTCTTGCGGCGGCGTCTTCTTCTTGTTGCCATTGCAATCCCTCCTTATCAAACGAATGAAAAACCGGTCGAGCGCCGTTTCTTTTTCACAAGCGTCCTGTCCCCGGCGCGCCGGCCGGCAGGACGTCAGACACCTGACGAAAGATGCATGTGAATCAATGCGAATAAAGAGAAAAGTTTACAAATTAATATAGCATTTCCGGTTTTTCTTGTCAATAAGCCTGTACCCCCGGAAAATGGCGGATTCATGCGGATTTTGGGGGATTTGCACCGGCGCCGGCGGGCGGAAAACGGCCTCATTCCGGCGGATTCGCTCGTTATTTTACCCATTTTCCGGAGGAACTTACAGAAAAATCAACTTTGTGTAAATAATAGTAACAGCCTGTAACCTTTAATTGAATCAAACGTTATTCCTGGTAATGGAGCGCACGATGTATTGCCCGGCGCGGGGCGAAGAGAAAACCGCCCGCGCCGGCGCGAACGCACCCCGGCGATGCGCCAGACACCCATTGCGGAAAGGGGCTTGTGATAATACGCAGGAGGGCGGTATCTTGCCGGCAAAATGAAAACGGAGCCTGGGCCGCGGTGTTTGCCGCGGCCCAGGCTCCGTTCGCTGTGCGCGACAGCTGTCGCGCGCAGAGGGGGACGGCTTAATAGAAAAGCCGCTGCCCCGGGAAAATGAGATTGGGATTTTCAATCCCGTTTCGCTCAACCAGCGCGTCGACCGTGGTGCCGAGCCGCTTGGCAATCGACCAGAGCGTGTCGCCCTTCTGCACGACGTAGACGCGCTGCGTCCGCGGCACGAGCAGCACCTGACCGACGAAAATCAAATCAGGATTGTCGAGATGATTGATCTGTGCGAGCGTGGCCACCGTCGTGCCATATCGCTTGGCGATGGACCAGAGCGTGTCACCGCGCTGCACCGTGTAGCGAAGATAATCGTCCGGATCGGGCGGGGTGGGAGTGTCATCCAGCAGGATGCCGGCCTTGAAGCGATCCAGATCAACGTTGCCCTGGATACCGTCGACGCGACCGGTGGAGGAATACTGGAACCCGACCCATTCGTCCCACAGGATGCGGGAGCTGGGTTCGTCCACCCCGTATTCCGCGACCCACAGCGGATACACCGTCATGGATTCGTTGTATACATGCGTCGCGCTGCTGGCGTTGCTGTAAATGACGACCTCTTTGCCGGTGCGCGCCTTGAGCGTTTCCAGGAAGACTCTGGCGTTGTCGTTGATCTGCGTGGTGTTCAGTCCCCGCGTGAAGCCGTAATCCATCGCGAGGCGGCAGTCATAATCCAGTCCGGCGACCGTCTGCGCGAAGAATTCCGCCTGCTGGCGGGCCTGCGTTTCGCTCAACGCAGACAGGAAATGATAAAAGCCGATCTTGAGACCGGCGGCGCGGGCGTTTTCGTAATTCCTGCGGAAATACGGATCGACCGTGCTGTCGCCGACGCTGGCGCGGATATACACGACCTCCACGCCGGACGCGGCCACCGCTTCGAAATCGATCTCCCCTTGCCAGCGGCTGACGTCGATGCCGGCATAGATTGTTTCCTCATCCGCGGCCGAAACTGGCAGCGCGAGCGGGAGGAACATGGCCAGCATGCAGCAGGCGAGCAGGGAGGAGAAGATACGTTTGAGCATGTGCTTTGCTCCTTTCTCCGCCGGAGAAACGGGACAATGCGGCGTCGGCGGCGCGCCGCCGGCCCGCTTCGGGCCTGTCCCTCTTGCAGTCTATGCGTCGGCGGAGAATTTGGTGCGGGGGAGCCGCCCGCGCCGCTGGGTGGAAATAATCTCAGTCGCGGCTTCTGCCGGCGCCACGGGGAAGAACGCGATTGGGGAGCGCCGCGCTGCTGCCGGAGAAAGCGCCGGCCCGCCGCACTGGCGTCAAACCCGAAAAATCGGGGAACGGCGGCTTGGGATTTTCCCGACCGCCGTTCCTCCGCGCTTGTGGGCGCAATTTTGCATAGCTGCTTTGCGGATGGGAAAACGATGCGCGACGCTGGATCGCCGCCATCCGCAGCATGCGAGAGGAGATTTTCTATAGTTTGAGATTATAATAAGAATTTAATATTGGTTCTGATCCACGAAGTCAGGAAGGCAGAAAGTCAAGATCGTGTATAACTTTGTTGGGGAAATCCCGGAAATTGCAGCATAAAGACAGCGAGTCCTCTCCATGCCGGGGAGGGCTATTTTTTGCCTGACAGTGCGAGACCTTGACAGAAGACTGTTCTTTTACTATAATACAGTCAAGAAATTGACTATAGATAGACCGAAGGCGGTGGGGTATGACGAAGGAAGATAAGAAAAACGCATATCTATACTGTAAATTCCGGGATGAGCAGTTTGCTCTCTACGATGAATATGCCAAACGCAACGGCATGATGATGAAGACGCTGCTGGTGGTCAACGTGCTTTTCTATGACGCTTTTTACCAAAAGGGCGGCATGACCCAGAAGGAGATCTGCCAGCGGACGTTTCAATCCAAACAGACGGTCAACCTGATTATCAAGAACCTTCTGGCCGAGAACTATGTGACCGTCACCGAGGTACCGGAAAACAAACGCAGCAAAATCGTCCAGATGACCGATGCCGGAAGGACTTACTGTGAAAAGGTGGTGCGCCACATTACCTGGGCGGAGGACACGGCCATGTCCATGTTTACGCCGGAAGAACAAAAGCAGCTGATCGACCTGTCCCGGACGTTTACAAAGAATCTGACCAGGCTGGTCAATCAGGAAACGGAGGAAGATATAAATGGAGTTTTATGAAGCGATCCGAAAAAGAAGGACAGTTCGGGAGTTTCTGGATA
>CAJFTT010000032.1 GCA_904420005.1 Candidatus Tabaqchalia intestinavium
CGAGCGATCCGTTTGCTGCAAACGGATCGCTCGCCTCTTTTGCAAGCTGCGCTGGCACGACAACGCAGCGGGGGGTGCGGGAAATTGCGCCGGGGGGCGCAGCAGCCGCGCCCGCTGGCCGCCGTTTTGCCCGCGGCCGGGGGATGCGCGGGGAGAAATAACCGAGCGGGAGGGGAGAACGAATTTCGTTTTCCCCTCCCGCTTTGCGCCTGGCTTCATTGCCAGCTCGGCGGCTTCAGGAGCGCCGCCGGCGCGTCACAGGGTTTTGGCCAGCTCTTTGAGATAAGCGCGGAATCCATCGCCCACTTCGGGATGCCGCAGCGCGACCTCGCAGGTTGCCTGCAGGATGCCCAGCTTGTTGCCCATGTCGTAGCGCGTTCCCTCGAAATCCACGCCCGTCATGCCGCGGGTGACGGCCAGTTCCTTCATCGCGTCGGTCAGCTGAATTTCGCCGCCTGCGCCGGGCGCCGTATGGTCGAGAATGTCGAAGATCTCCGGCGGCAGCACGCAGCGGCCGAGGATGGAGAACAGCGAAAGGATCTCGTCCGGGCGGGGTTTCTCAACCATGTTGGTGACGCTGTAGATCCGGTCGTGCAGCGGGGAGACGGCGAGAGAGGAATATTTCGTAATGGCCTCCGCCGTGACCTCCTTCATGCCGACTACGCCCAGGCCATATTCCTCATAAGCCGCGCACAGCTGCCCGATGGCGGGATTGTCCCCGATGATGACGTCGTCGCCGTAAAGCACCGCAAACGGTTCGTTGCCCACGAAGCTGCGCGCCGATTTGATGGCGTGGCCCAGGCCCAGCGTTTGCTTCTGGCGGATGAAATAGATGTTGGCCAGCTGTGCCGGCGCGCGCACGCTGCGCAGCATATCGTTCTTGCCGCTGGAGGCAAGGCGCTCCTCCAGCTCGGGGTAATAGTCGAAATGATCCTCCAGCGCGCCCTTGCCGCGGTTGGTGATGATGAGAATGTCGGTGATGCCCGCGCGCACCGCTTCCTCGACGATGTACTGGATGGCGGGCTTGTCGACGATGGGGAGCATCTCCTTAGGGATGGACTTGGACGCGGGGAGCACCCGCGTGCCGAGACCTGCGGCGGGAATGACGGCTTTTGTGACTTTCATATGTTTTTACCTCCATTTATTTTTGCGGGGCGCGCCCGCTGGTCGGACTCTGGTCAGGCGATCTCGAACATCGTGACGAAGCGTGGATGGTAATCGTAGACCCGCGCATCGTAATCCTTGGTGCTGTTGCAGTTATAGCTGATGAGCAGCTCGCCCGGGCGGGAGAGATGCGGATGCGCTTTGGCATTGTAGGTATATACCCCTTCGTTGCCCTTGGCCGAGAGCTGGTCGACCTCGGGGCAGTGGTACATGCGCGTGATGTCCTCAAAGGGACCGTAAGGCGTGTCGGAGAGCGCGAAATGCAGATATTCGCTCTGGCAGTAGTCGGTGTAGACCAGCATGTATTTGCCGGCAAACTGCCCGGTCTGGATGGGCGTGATGCTGACCTCCGAGGAAACCTCCGCCCGGCTGATCGTGGCGTCGAGGCTGTTGGCGTTTTCGATGCCGGTTTTCCATTCGCTGCCGGTGTAATATTCCCAGCGGCCGGCCCTGGCGATGTTGTCGGCCGTCGTGCGTGCGACGACTAGGCGCTTGGAGCCGGGGCGGCCGAGATAGCCGTAGATATAGATATATCCGTCTGGATTCGGCACGCCGGACGCTTCGGTATTGTCCAGCACAGCCATGCCCATAATGACCTCCTGGCTGCCCTCGCGCACCATCATGGGCACGCCCTGCAGGCGGCGGGGCGCGTTGAGATCGGGGAAGCCCGTCGCCTCGTCGATCGGGAAGGAGGTGAGATCCATGCGGTCAGCGCTCCAGTTGGAGTTGAATTTGAAACCGGAGACGTAATAACGGTCGTCCACCTTGACGGCGTCCTGCAGCCAGATGGAGTCAGTGAGGATGTTGCCGCCGGAATCCTTCTGCGTGATGAACTGGATGTTTTTGGGGTCGGGGATATTGCCCGTCAGGAAGGCCATCGAGTGGTTGACGAACCCATCGCGCTGAATCTGCAGCGTGGAGAAGTCGACGGTGCCGGTGGCGGTGTCGCTGAAATTAAAGATCGTTTTGGACTCGGCGGTCGCGGCGCCGACCGTATCCGCGCCGTTGAGATGCACGGTGTAGATCCCGTCCGCCGCGAGCCAGCCCGATTGGTTGGAGAAAAGGCCCGTCCAGTCGCGCGACGGTTCGACCGCCCAGCCGGAGCCGCAGAAGAAACGCACCTCCGACACGCCGAACTTGCCGCCGCCCCAGGTGCCGTCCGCCGCCGGCACCGTCAGTTTGACGTAGCGCGCCTGCGCACCGCCGAAATTGACCGTTCCGCCGCCGACCAGGTTGGTGGCCGCGAGCGCTTCGCTGCCGTCGGCCTGGGCGAATTCAAAGATGGTGCTGTCACCGTTTTTCAGTTGCGTCCAGGCGCTGCCGTCCACGGAATAGGAAATCTCCACGTTGCGCACGCCGCAGTCGAGCGCCGCGGGGTCGTTATAGTTCCACACGGCCATTTCCCCGAGCGGGTAGGTGCCGTCGAGATCGAACACGATGTCCCCGCTGGCCTTGGTGGACAGATACATGTCGGCCTTCCGGTTGGAATGCGTGTCCTGCGCGCTCCACGCGCCGCTCATGCCGCTGTTGTTGGCCACGGCATAGGGGTTGAGGCTGACGGCGGTCTGCTGGTACAGCACAGCCGACGGCAGAACGGTTCCGGCCGTGTCGGGATGCGTCTTGAAGCGGAAGAAGCGCGCCTCCGCCAGGCCATACCGGGTCTCGCCGTTGTCCAGCGTGCCGAAGTTGCCCTCGCCCGCGCCGCCCTGCGGCATGATCTTGATATAGCGCGCCGCCACGCCGCCGAAATCGATGGGTTCCCCGCCCTCGAGATTGCTCGCGGAGGCCTGGCCGCTCGTGTCGCCCTTGGCGAGGATATACGGGTAGCCTTCGCCCTGCAGCTCGGTGTAAGATTCCCCGTCGGTCGAATAGAAAATCTGCACCGCCCGCAGCCCGGCGTTTTCATACCCTTCCGCGCACAGGTTCCACAGATAAAGCTCGCCGATCGGTTGCACCTGTTCCAGCTTGAAGAGGAAGTAGGGCGTCTGCGCGCCGGGGTCGGACACGACCATATGCGCCAGATCGTTGTCATGCAGATGGTTGGGCGCGTCCATGCCGCTCATGCCGGCGTTGTTGACGGCGGCCGCGGCGTCCGTCTCCGCGCCGGCGCCGTCGATCAGGCTGGCCGTGGCGGGGAGATATTCGCCGGTGAAAAATTTGCTCGGGCCGTTGCCCGTGGGCGTCTGCGGCTCCTCGTTTTGCCGGCAGGAGGAGAGAGAGAGGCAGACAAGCGCGAGGGAAAGGATGAGCGCGACGAGCTTCTTCATAAGATACCTCCTTCATACGGATGGTTGGGGTGTCAGGCGTTCAGGCGTCGATGTCGAACGTATAGGTCGCGATGACCTCTCCGGTGCTTTTGATGGAGACGGTGATGGTGCTTTCCCCGGAAGTGGTGACGTTTTTCGGGTGCGAATAGGTGAAGTAGCAGCCGCCGTTTGTGTTGTTGACCCAGGATTCAATGGTGCAGGTGGAGGTTTTGTTCTGATGATCCTTCCAGCGGAACACCAGGTCCACCGTGCGCCCAGGCTTGCCGCCGCTGAGCGTTCCGGTGCAGTAGATCCGGTCATCGGGCGAAAATGTGGTGGTTTGGGTGTCGGCGGTGCCGTCGGTGGACAGAAAGCCGTCAAAAGTCCAGTGATAGAGCGCTTGCTCGCAATCGGCGCTGTAATCCTCGCTGTCGCGGAAGTCGCCCAGCGCGTCGAACGCCTCCATCGCGCCGGCATAATCCTCCGCCTCATACAGCGCGAGCGCCGCTTCGTAAGCCGCTTCGTTTTGATACTGCTCGACGAGCGCCGCAGCCTCCTCTTCGGAAGGATAATCCACGGCGTTTTTCGCCGCTTCCTCCGCCTGCGCCCAGTCCTTTTCCTCTGCATATTGCTGCGCGAGCAGCGACCAGAGCCGGCGCTCCTGCGTCACGGAATCCTCCTGGCCGCCCGCCTGATTGACCTGCTCGAGCAGCGCGATGGCGCCCGGAAGATCGCCCGCTTCCTCCGCGGCCGTCGCGGCGGTGCGCAGATAGGTCAGGCGCAGCGCTGCCGCATCGCGGTAATCTGTATACGCCGCCAGCTGCGCGGCCGCAGCTTCGTACTGCGCCTGCGCGGCCAGCGCCTGGGCATAGGTGTAGGCCGTCTGGGCGCATTGCTCGTCGGCGTCGGCCTGCCCCGACTGTGCAAATTCCGCAAGGGCCGCCTCGAAGTCCCCCGCCTGCCGCAGCTGCAGGCCCAGCGCGTAGCAGGCGCGGCCCCAATAGGCCCGGCTGTCCCGGTAATCTCCCAGGGCACTGAACGCCGCCTTGGCCGCCGCGGGCTCGGTTTCCAGCTGCGCCGCCGCCTGCAGATACTGCCGCAGGGTTTCGACGTCGCCGTAGCCGTCGCGGATGGCGAGGGATTTGTCGTAGGCAGCCTGCGCGTCCTGCTCCTCGAGCAGGCGCAGCGCAGCGCTGTACTGCATCGCCGGCACAGCCAGGAAGCAAAACAGGAATACGGCCAGCGCCAATACCGCCGCGCCCGCGCCGCCCAGCACGCACAGACGCTGCTTTTTGCTTGTCGCGGCCCAGAGGGCTCGCAAGTTTTTCATGCAGATTCCATCCTTTCCGATGGGGCGCCGCTGCGGGACCGCCCATGGCTCATCTCTGGGTGGAGATGTGGCAGGGGCGGCCTTTTGAGCGGCGGATCTCCGTGATCTCCCCGGCCAGCGCCTCGGCGGCCGCGGAGAAGTCGTAGCCATAGGCTTTTTTCTGCGGGAACAGCTCCAGCAGCGGCGCGAGCACGAATGCGCGCTCCATCCAGTAGGGGTGCGGGATGGTCAGGTGTTTTTCCGACACCTCCACCCCCTCCCAGAGCAGGATGTCGATGTCGATGGTGCGCGGCCCCCAATGAATTTTGCGCTCCCGGCCGCCTTCCTGCTCGATCGTATGGAGCAGGGAAAGCAGGGCATAGGGGGACAGCGCGGTGTCTGCTTCGGCGCACAGGTTGAAAAACGGCGACTGCAGCGTATTGCCCCAGGGCGGCGTCTCGTAAAAGCTGGAAACGCGGGTCAGCGCAGCGCCCCGCGTATGCAGCGCCCGCAGCGCGTTCAGAATGTTTTCTTCCCGGTCTCCCTGGTTGGAGCCGAGGCTGAGCAGGACCCGGCTCATGCGCGCTCCCTCCGCAGGCGGAATGCGACATAGTCGAACGTCGCGTTCATCGGCGCGTGCGGCTTGCGCAGCGTCAGTTCGAGCGCGCGCACCTGCGGGAAGGCGGCGAGCACAGCGTCCGCGACGCGGCTGGCCGCCGCTTCGATGAGCTGATAGGGCCGCGCGCAGAAGGCGGCGCGCACCGTCTTGGCGACGGCGGAATAGTTGACCGTGTCCTCCA
Organism: Candidatus Tabaqchalia intestinavium; assembly: GCA_904420005.1. Classification (GTDB taxonomy): domain Bacteria; phylum Bacillota; class Clostridia; order Oscillospirales; family CAJFTT01; genus Tabaqchalia; species Tabaqchalia intestinavium. Next base: position 5,520 of record CAJFTT010000032.1, read on the forward strand.
GCCGGTCGCTCTGCATGGCGCGCGACAGATCCGCCGTGAGAACCAGGTCCAGCTGGAACGGCTGCCCGTTTTCGGTTTCTTCCGGGTTGACCCCGTGATAAGCGTACAGCGTCAGTCCATGAATCAAAATTTCCTGCAATGCTGCGTCCAAAACCGCAACCCGCCTTTCTTTTGGTCGTCGTTACCCTCGGTGAACAAGGGGAAAATGCAGTTTTCACGAAAATAAACAATCGCTCGGCTGCGTTTCCCCAGCTTGGCTGCCGTCGTGCGGCGGCTTTCCCTGCGCGCATTCTCCCCCTGCCGGATTCGCGGCGCTTTTCAAGCGAAAAACGAGCGATAAAGCCGACGAGACGGGCCGGGCATGCGCCGAATTCGAGCGCGCGGTCCCGCGTTCATACCTGCCGGCGGCGCGTTGCCTGTTATCCACCCAGGCAGAAAAGCCTACGCACCGACCGGAAGATCGGTCCCCGCTTTGACTGATCAGAGGGAAGGGGAGAACTCGTGCGCCGGGTGATCCGTCTCGCGTCAGTCCTGCGGCATGCCGTAAAGCACGGCGTCCGCGACGCGCGCGGCCTGCACCGCGGCGGCCACGTCATGCACGCGGAGAATGTCCGCCCCGCCCTGCTGGCAGAGCGTGTGCGCCGCGATGGTGCCCGGCATCCGATCGCGAAACGGCGGGTTGCCCACAGGATACCCCACCACGCGCTTGCGCGAGGCCCCCACCAGGTAGGCATAATCCGGCACGCGCGTCTCGCGCGTGCAGCGCAGCAAGGTCAGACAGTCGTCCATATCCTTGCCGAACCCAATACCAGGGTCAAGGCAAATCCGATCCGGGCTTACGCCACCCAGCCGCAGCCGGTCCGCGCCTTTTTTGAGGTAATCGCGCACTTCACGCACCACGCCGCGCGGATAAGAAGCCGCGCCCGGATGCATCAGCACACAGCCGGCGTCGAAATACGCCGCGACGCGGATCATGCCGGATTCTTCGAAGCCCGAGACGTCATTGAGAATGTTGGCGCCCGCCAGCATTGCCTGCCGCGCCACCTCCGGGAAAAAGGTATCCACCGAAATGGGCAGACGCACGGCCTCCCGCACGGCCTCGAGCACCGGCAGCAGCCGGGAAAGCTCCTCTTTTTCGGAGATTTGCTGGTAGCCTGGCCGCGTGGACTGCGCGCCGATATCCAGGATATCCGCGCCTTCTTCCTCGATCTGCCGCGCGCGGGCCACCGCGTCTTCCACTGTGCAGTAACGCCCGCCGTCGGAAAAGGAATCCGGCGTCACGTTGAGAATCCCCATGATATAGGTTCGGCCACCCAGTGGCAGAGAAAAATCGCGCCCCGCGAACACGGCCATGCGCTCGTCCTCCCTCTATTTGTCTGCCGCGCTGCGCCCTCGCCCGACAGCAACCCTGTCCGGCGCGCATGCGAACGTCTTTTGGAGTTCATCACACAGCAGTATACCATATGGAAGGGAAAAAGACAACGCCGTGCGCGGATTTTTCTCTGTTGCCGTCGTGCCCAACAGCCTCCCGGCAGAAGAAACGGACGAAAAAATCATAAGGAATATCGACAAAATCTATTTACAATATTTTTCTTATATGTTAAAATAATAAAAACATTATCGGCGAACAAAGAGAAACACGGCTTTTCGGGGCCAAACGGACGACCGGTCAAACCGTCTCGCGATCGCGGGTGCCGGCCTAGCGGCTTTGTTACCTGAGCCTGCGCCCGTTTTTTACCCCAAAACTCCGTGGGTCCAGCGGTGAAAGGGAAACGGACAAGGCCGCGGCAGGACGGCGGGCGTATCCGCGTCCGTTCCAGCCATCGCTGCGTGCATTCCCCTTGTCCACCAAGGGGGAATATGGGCGATGCTAGGAAAACTTGGATTTGTGCCCAAGGACGATCCGGCGGATGTTAGGAGAAACAACGCAACAGAGAAAGAAACATAGAGGGGCTGCAACGCGGCCCCTCTATGTTTCATGGGGGCGATCGATTTTGCGCCGCTCGGCAAACCGCATCCGGCGGATAGCGTAGGACGGAGCGCCGGCGCTGCGGAAAAACTGGGGGAGAGAGCTCGAAGGCAGGAAGGGGAGGAAATCCTATGCTGGGTTGGAGACGGCGGCCTTACGATAAGTATGATGCGAAAGCCATGGAGATCATCCGAACTTGCCGGCGGCAACGCTGGAAGTGGAAAGGGATCATGTTGCTGATGGTGATACCGACGGTTGTGATCCTGGTCGCGCTGGTGTTGACTGTTCGGCAATACGGCCTGTGGTTTCTGCTGGCGCTGATGATCGTGCCGTCGCTGGAGCTGGGCTTTTTTGGGCGCCGGATCGCGGCGCTGGGCCGCTGGGAGAGCGACCAGCTTCGCCTGCTCGAGCGGCTGCGCACCGTGGAGGAAATGCGCGCCGCGCCGCCGCTTCCGCTGCAAAAAAGCGGGCAAAAAGAGAGTTGACAAACCTTGCAATCTTTGGTAGAATAAACGATGCCGCATATCCCGGGCTTTCAAAATGGGCGTTTGCCCTGCCTTTGGTAGCGAGTCTACAAAAGAAAGTAGGTGCGTGAAATGTACGCAGTCATCGAAACCGGCGGAAAGCAGTACCGCGTGGAAGAAGGGGACGTCATTTTCGTGGAGAAGATGGACGCGGAGGAAGGCTCCGTCATCACCTTCGATAAGGTCATCGCGGTTTCCGACAACGGGGAGCTCAAGCTCGGCAGCCCGGTTGTGGACGGCGCGGAAGTGTCGGCCGTCGTGATCCGTAAGGGCAAGGGCAAGAAGATCATGGTCTTCAAGTACAAGGCGAAGAAGAATTATCGCCGTCGTCAGGGACATCGTCAGCCGTACACCAAGGTGCAGATCGAGAGCATCAAGGCCGGCGCATGACGACCGTCACCTTTTTGCAGCGGCAGGGCCGTCTGATCGGGTTTATCGCGTCCGGACATGCCGGCGCGGGAGAAGCCGGGGAGGACATCGTGTGCGCGGCGGTTTCCGCCGTGACGCAGCAGGCCGCGATCGCCGCGGAGGAAATGCTTTCCCTGCCGGAGGCGGTGGAGAGCGATGAGGAAAGCGCGCGGCTGTCCGTAGTGGCGGCCGAGGGCGGGGAAAGTTGGGTTTTCCTGCTGCGCGCGCAGTATCTTTTCCTCACCCGATTGGCGGAGCAGTATCCGCGCAACCTCAACGTTACTCTCATGGAGGTGGAATGAAATGATCCAGATCAACATTCAGTTTTTCGCCCATAAAAAAGGTATGGGTTCCACGAAGAACGGCCGCGACAGCGAGTCGAAGCGTCTGGGCGTCAAGCGCGCCGACGGGCAGGCCGTCCTTGCGGGCAACATCCTGGTTCGCCAGCGTGGCACGCATATCCATCCGGGCGTCAATGTCGGCATCGGTTCGGACGACACGCTGTTTGCGAAGGTGGACGGCAAGGTCAAGTTCGAGCGCGTCGGCAAGGACCGTAAGCGCGTGAGCGTTTACGCGGTGGAGCAGTGAGTCGAGAAACAGACAGGAAAGAGCCGGGACGGGATTGCGTCCCGGCTCTTTTGCTGCCTGCGGACGAGACCCTGCGTGCAGACAGCGAACATGCGATTGTCCCAAACGAAGCGGCAACGATTGCGGAGCCGTCGTGCTTGGGCCGAGCGTGCCGAGCGGTCGCGCGCTGCGCGGGGCTGGCCGCAGGAGAAAAGGAGGAGAAAAGCATGCGATTGGTGCTCAGCGACGTCCCGTTGCCGGCGACGCTGCCCCAGCGGGAGGAAAATCGTTACATCGACCTGACGCAGCGGCGCATCGCGCAGTGCATGGGATGCTTCGGCTGCTGGGTGAAAACACCGGGGAAATGCGTCATCCGGGACGACGCGACGGAGATCTACCCCCTGATCGCCCAGAGCGACCGGTTGCTCTATGTCAGCCGCGTGCGCTATGGCGGCTACGACGTACCGCTCAAGACGATGCTCGAGCGGGCCATCCCCGTGCAGAAAGCGTTCCTGCGCGTGCATGAGGGTGAAACGCACCATGTGCAGCGGCGCGTGGCGGACAAGGACGCCGTTATTCTGGCTTACGGCTGCCCGACGCAGGCGGAGCAGGCGGTGTTCGAGCGGCTGATCGCGCGCAATGCGAAGAATATGGCATTTCGCAGCTGGCGGGTGCGGTTCGTGGAGGAAGCCGCGCTCGCGGGCGCGATCGAGGAGGAGGTACGGGCATGGGAAGCCTGCTGATCGTTAACGGCAGTCCTCGCGCGCCGCGGTCCAATTCCCGGCAGTATGCCGCGCTGCTGCGGGACCGATGGGACGGGCTGGTGGAGGAATATGCCGTGACCGACAACCGGCACGCGGAGATTGGCGCGCGGCTCGGGGAGTTTGACGAGCTGGCACTGGTGTTCCCGCTGTATGCGGACGCTCTGCCGGCGGCGCTGCTGCGCTTCCTCGTGGCGTTGGAAGGCGCGCACGGCGGTAAGAGGCCGCGCGTGCATGCGATTGTCAATTGCGGTTTCCTCGAGCCGATGCAGAACCATGTGGCGGTTGAGATGCTGCGGCTGTTTTGCGCGCAGCAAGGGTTCGAGTTTGGCATGGCGCTGTGTATCGGAGCGGGCGAGGCGATTTTGACGACGCCCTTTTCCTTTCTCGTCAGGCGGAAAATCAAAGCGTTCGCCCGCGAAATTCGGGCGGGCCGGTCTGAACGGCTGGAGGTGACGATGCCGCTGTCGCCCGCCGCGTTTGTCGGCGCGTCGAGGAAATATTGGCTGCGCTACGGCGCGAAGAACGGTCTTGAGCCGCAGCAGATGGACACCGACGAGATCGAAGGCTCTTGAGACGGCGCGTCGCGCTTGCAGAAGGCGATGCCGATTTCCTGCAGGGGCGGCGCCCCGCGAAAGGGGCGGGCTTCCGGGCGCTCTCGCTTGACCGAAAAGAGAATTTTTTAGCGCGGGCGACGCAGGATGCTCTGAATGGGGCCGAAGCCTACGGCCGGGGAAAGACGAAAAGGGAAGGCGCACTGGTGCGCCTTCCCTTTTCGTCTGATCAATTGTGTGAAAGCGAAGCAAGCCTCTGCGGCGCAGCGCGCCCGCGCGGGAAATTTCAATCTCCAGAATCAGCACCGTGCGCAGGCGCATTTTTGCTGCTTGCCGGATCTTGCGGGAGACCCGAGGCGCAAGCGGAGCTTACCGCGTTTTAGGCCTTGACGTGCCAGATGTCGCGGGCGTAGTCGCGGATGCTGCGGTCGGCGGAGAACCGTCCGGCGTTGGCGGTATTGACGAGACTCGCGCGCGCCCAGTCGCGCGGCGCGGCGTAAAGCCGGCGCGAGCGCTCCTGCGCTTTGGCGTAAGCCTCGAAGTCCGCGAGCACCATATAGTAATCCGTGTTGAGCAGGGAATTGAAGATCTCGTCGAACCGATTGCCGTGGATGCCGGCATGGATGGCGTCGAGCGCGCCGCGCACCGCGGCGTTGTTGTCATAGATGGCGCGCGGGTGATAGCCGCGCTCACGGTAGGCGTTGACCTGCTGCTCGTCCATGCCGAACAGGATCATATTGCAGTCGCCCACCGCCTTGCGGATCTCGACGTTGGCGCCGTCGAGCGTGCCGATGGTGACCGCACCGTTGATCATCAGCTTCATGTTGCCCGTGCCGGAGGCTTCCGTCCCGGCGAGCGAAATCTGCTCGGAGAATTCCGCAGCCGGCATGAGCCGCTCGGCCAGCGACACGCGGTAATCCTCCAGGTAGACGACCTTCAGCCGGCCCGCCACGTCGGGATCGTTGTTGACCAGCTCCCCGATGCTGTAAATCAGGCGGATGATGTGCTTGGCCATCAGGTAACCCGGCGCCGCCTTGGCCGCGAAAAGGAACGTCTGCGGCGTGAAGGGCGCGGCGGGGTTTTCCTTGATTTTCTGATACAGCGAGAGGATGTGCAGCGCGTTGAGGTGCTGGCGCTTATATTCGTGCAGGCGCTTGACCTGCACGTCGAAGATGGAATCCGGGTCAAGCACGACGCCCTGCGTCTTGCGGATATAGTCCGCGAAATCGCGCTTGTTCTCGCGCTTGATCTCGCAGATGCGGTCGAGCACGCTCGTATCTTTCGCATATTTCTGCAGTCCCTCGAGCTGGGAGGCGTCCTTGACGAAGCCGTCGCCGAGCAGCTCGGTGAGCAGCGCGGTCAGCCGCGGATTGGACTGGCACAGCCAGCGACGGTGCGCGATGCCGTTGGTGACGTTGTGGAATTTCTCCGGGGTGTAAAGATAAAAATCGTGAAATACCCGATCGCGCAGCAGCTTGGAATGCAGTTCGGAGACGCCGTTGATGCTGAAGCATGCGCAGGCGCAGAGATTGGCCATGCGCACGACGCCGTCGTGGATGATGGCCATGTAGTTGATCTTGCCCCAGTCGCCGGGGAAAAACTGCGACAGCTGCTCGACAAAGCGCTTGTTGATTTCCTTCATGATCTGGTAAATGCGGGGAAGCAGCGAGGCGAACAGTTCCTCCGGCCAGCATTCCAGCGCTTCCGGCATGACGGTGTGGTTGGTGTAGGCCACGACGTGCGTCACCATGTCCCAGGCCTCGTCCCACGGGTAGCCGCAGTCGTCCATCAGGATGCGCATCAGCTCGGGGATGGCCAGCGCAGGATGCGTGTCGTTGATGTGGATGACGACCTTGTCGCGGAAATTGTCCATCGTCTTGTATTCCGTCAGATGCCGGACGATGATGTTCTGGATGGTGGCCGAGACGAGGAAATATTGCTGGCGCAGGCGCAGGGATTTACCCTCGCGGTGGTTGTCGTTGGGATAGAGCACCTTGCTGATGGATTCCGCCATGGCCGACTGCTCCACCGCGCGCAGATATTCGCCGGTGTTGAACAGGTTCATGTCGAAGTCGTTCTTCTTCGCGCTCCACAGGCGCAGGATGTTGACCGCCTCGTCGTTTTTGCCGCTGATATAAAGGTCAAACGGTACGGCTTCGACGACGTTGCAGTTTTCGTAACGCACATAATGATACCCGGAAGCGTCCCAGCCGTCGATGACGCGGCCGTCGAACTGCACGTTGACCGTCAAGTCCGGGCGCGGTTGCAGCCAGCATTCGCCGCCCGGCAGCCAGAAGTCGGGCAGCTCGGTCTGCCAGCCTTCGACAAGCTTCTGGCGGAAAATGCCATATTCATAAAGGATCGAATATCCCATGGCCGGGACGCCGAGGCTCGTGAGCGAATCGAGAAAGCAGGCGGCCAGCCGGCCCAGGCCGCCGTTGCCCAGCCCTGCGTCCGGCTCCAGCTCGTAAAGCCGGTCGAGCTGCACGTCGAATTCCTCCAGCACGGCGCGATAGGTGTCCGTCAGTCCAAGGTTATACAGGTTATTCTTGAGAGAACGGCCCATGAGAAATTCCATGCACAGGTAATAGACCCGGCGCGCGCCGGTTTTGCTGTTCTTTTCGTCGAAGCGCCGCCATTTTTGAATGAGCAGATCGTGCACGGACAGCGCGACGGCGTTATACAGCTGCTCATTGGTGGCGTCCTCGGGGGAAACGCCGAACCGGGTGGAGAGCTTGCCGACCACCAGCTCCCGGACTTGTTTTTTCGTCAAATTCATGGGCGAAGTTCCTTTCTCGCAAAACCCGCGAAAGGCGGGCGAAATACGGCCAGCCGGCCGGGAAGGCGGATGCGTTCTGCTTTTATTATATTCCGGCGGCGGACCAATGTCCAGAGGGAGAAAAACAGGACGCCGCCCGCGGCGCCGCGCTGCGGGCAGCCGGTTACCAAAGGCGGCACCGCCTGCTTGCAAGCGGTGCCGCAAAGCAATTCTCGCAAAGTCCCTGTCCGCCCTGCGCTTTATTCGGCGGGGGCCAGCAGCGATTTGTACAGCGCGAGGTATTCCCCAGCGCTGCGCTTCCAGGAGAAGTCGCACCGCAGCGCGCGCTGCACGAGCGTCTGCCAATACTCTTTCTCGTCGTAATAGATCCGCATCGCGCGGTTGAATGCGTCGAGCATATCATAAGCGTCGTAATTTTTGAACGTGAAGCCGTTGCCTTCCCCGTTGCCGCAGTCGCGGATAGAGTCGGCCAGGCCGCCCGTTTCACGCACGATGGGCACGGTGCCGTACCGCAGAGCGATCATCTGCGACAGGCCGCAGGGCTCGCTCTTGGACGGCATGAGGAACAGGTCCGCACCGGCGTAGATCTTGTGCGCGAGCGAGGGGATGAAGCCCAGGCGCAGGCCGAACCGGCCCGGGTGCCGCGCGGCCATGTCGGAGAAAAATTCCTCGTATTTGCGGTCGCCGCTGCCCAGCACGACGATCTGCGCGCCTTCGAGCATCTTTTCCAGCACGGCGCGGACAAGGTCCAGCCCCTTGTGCTCCACCAGACGCGTCACCAGCGCGATGACCGGCACGTCCGGCCGCTGCTCGAGGCCGAATTCCTCCTGCAGACGCCGCTTGTTCTCCGCCTTGCCGCTGAAGTCGTCGGCGTCGAACGGCACCCAGACGTCGGGATCGGCCGCCGGGTTGTACAGCGTGGTGTCGATGCCGTTGAGGATGCCGGAGAGCTTGTACTGGTTGAAGCGCAGCACATGATGCATGCCGTGGGAGTACCACGGATCGAGGATTTCCCAGGCGTAGCGGGGGCTGACGGTCGTCACCCGGTCGCTGACGGTGACCGCCGCCTTCATCAGGTTGAGGCAGCCGTCGTATTCCATGATGGGCAGGTAGCCGACGTCCATGCCGAACAGCTCGCCCAGCACATAGCGGTCGAATTTGCCCTGATATTCGATGTTGTGAATGGTGAATACCGTGCGGATGCCGCTGTATTCGGGAACGTTGCGGTAGAAATAGTCGTAATACACCGGCACCATCGCCGCGTGCCAATCGTGCGCGTGCAGGATGTCGGGGTACCAGTCGATGTGCCGCAGCGTCTCGAGCACCGCGCGGCTGAAGAAGGCGAAGCGCTCCCCATCGTCGTAAAAACCATACAGCCGCCCGCGCTTGAAATAATATTCGTTATCCAATAGATAATAGGTCACGCCGCCGACATGCGCCTCGAACACGCCGCAATATTGGTTGCGCCAGCCCAGCGGGACGAAGAAATTGGTCAGATATTTCATGTTTTCCCGCAGCGCCTGCGGGATGGTGTCGTAAAGCGGCAGGATCACGCGCGCCCCGACGAAACGGCGGCGCAGCGCGGCGGGCAGGGCGCTTGTCACCTCGCCCAGGCCGCCCGAAGCGGCGAAGGGGAGCGCCTCCCCGGCGGCAAATAACACTTTCATAGTTTGTCCTCCTTTGTTGCGCAGCGCGGATGCAGGCCCGGCCCGCGGCGGGCAGGCCGCGGCGGGTGCGATCCGCCTGGGATCAGTGGCATGCGGAATGCGCCTTGGGCCCGCCTGCCCGGCGGGCACGAAAGGGGCGCGCTGCCTGCCGGACCCATTCAGATGCGACAGGCGTGCGGCCGGCGCGCCGCGTTTACACGCGGTTGCCCTTGCCGATGAAGACGGGGAACGTCTCGAATCCGTTGATGGTGCGTCCGCCGCGGATGACGACGTTTTTATCCGCGATGACGTAGCTGAGGTTGCTGTCGGCTTCGATGACCGTGCCCTGCATGAGGATGCAGTTTTTGACGACGGCGCCTTTGGCGATGCGCACGTCGCGGAAGATGACGGAATTCTCCACCCGGCCGGCGATCTCGCAGCCGCCTGCCACCAGACAGCCGCGCGCCACGGCCTCCGCGCCGTATTTGGTGGGCATATTGTCGCGCCGCTTTGTGAAAACGGGGCGCGCTTCGGGGAACAGCGCCTCGCGCACGTCGCTGCGCAGCAGCTGCATGCTGTTTGCGTAGTAAGAGCTGAGGCTGTTGATGCGCATCACGAGCCCCGGCAGCTCCACGGCCTCGACGCGCAACCGATTGAGGTTGCGGCCGATGCAGTCGCGCTGGAAATCCGAAAGGCCGTTGACCGTCGCCTCGTCGATCAGGCGCAGCAGCACGCTGCGGCGCAATATGTACCCGCCCGCTGCGATGCAGCGCATGGCGCCGGCTTCGTTATTGGTCAGCACGGCGGCGAGCCGGCCGTCCTGAATGTCGTAGACGGCTTCGCCGACCATCGCGGGCATGCATTTATACAGCACCGTCACATCCGTTTCCTGCTCGGTGTGGCGGTCGGTGAGTGCGGAAAGGTCGAAGTTCGCCACCACGTCGCAGTCGCTGAGCACCACCGTCTCCTCCGTGCAGTGATCGAGGAAATCCCGGATGCCCGCCAGCGCCTCCACGCGGCTGTGATACATGCCGGACGCGACGCTGCTGAAGGGCGGCAGCAGGAAAAGCCCGCCGCGCTTACGCGAAAGGTCCCAGTCCTTGCCGCTGCCGAGATGATCCATGAGGGACTGGTAATTGTTTTTGGTGATGACGCCGATCTTGATGATGCCGGCGTTGATCATGTTGGACAGAGCGAAATCGATCAGGCGGTACCGGCCGCCGAAGGGGACGGAGGCGGTGGTCCGGCGGCCGGTCAGCTCCGGCATGGACTCGTCGTGAATGTTCGAAAAGATGACGCCGACTGTGTTTTTGTTCATGGCTTTGTTCGTTCCTTTCATGGGGGTTACTTTTCGATCGGGCGGACGGGCGCGGCGTCGCGCGGGACGGCCGGCGCGACGCGACTGGAATGCATGATGCCGGCTGCGGGAAATTTCCGCGCCGCGATCCCGGGCCTGCTATATCGCCTGCGCGCGTTCCGGCACATCCGCGCCGATCATGGCGGCGGCCGGTACGACGGCGTTGTCCCCGATGGAGAGATTGTCGCCCACCACGGCCACGCCCCACTGCGCGGGGACGGCCGCGTCTGTCGGCGCGCTGCCGATGTGCGCGCCGGCATGCACCTGCACGCCTTCGCCCAGAATGGCGTAGCGCACGACGGCGCCGGGGGCGATCTGAACGCCCGGCATGAGGATGGAATATTCCACTGTCGCGCCGTCGCCCACCTTGACGTCGTCAAACAGCACGGAGAAATTGACCGCGCCGTTTATCTCGCATCCGCCGCCGATGATGCAGTCGTGCACATCCGCCTGCTCGCCGATATAATGCGGCGGCTCGAGCGGGGAGCGGGAATAGATCCGCCAGTTGGGATCGGCCAGATCCAGCTTGAGGCTGGGGTTGAGCAGATCCATGTTCGCGTCCCACAGGGACTCGATGGTGCCGACGTCCTTCCAATAGCCGGAGAAGGGGAAGGCGAACATCGCGCGCCCGTCCTGCAGCATTTTGGGGATGATGTTTTTGCCGAAATCGTTGGAGGAAGCGCTGTCCGCTTCGTCCTCGATGAGGTAGCGCCGCAGCACTTCCCAGCGGAAAACATAGACGCCCATCGACGCCTTGGTCGATTTCGGGTGCGCGGGCTTTTCCTCGAATTCGTAAATGGAGTCGTCCTCGCGGGTGTTCATGATGCCGAAACGATGCGCTTCGCCCAGCTCCACCTCCAGCACGGCGATGGTGCAGTCCGCGCCCTTGCGGTGATGGAATTCCACCATTTTGGAATAATCCATTTTGTAGATATGGTCGCCGCTGAGGATCAGCACGTCATCCGGATGATAGCGGTCGATGAAGTCGATATTCTGGTAGATGGCGTTGGCCGTTCCCTTGTACCAGTCGGCCCCGGCCGAGCGCTGATAGGGCGGGAGAATATGGACGCCGCCGTCGAGCCGGTCGAGGTCCCAGGGCTGACCGTTGCCGATGTAACTGTTGAGCTCCAGCGGCTGATACTGCGTGAGCACGCCAACCGTGTCGATGCCGGAATTGACGCAGTTGGACAGCGTGAAATCAATGATGCGGTATTTGCCGCCAAACGGCACTGCGGGCTTGGCGTTTTTCCGGGTGAGCACGCCGAGCCGGGAGCCCTGTCCGCCCGCCAGCAGCATGGCGAGGCAATCTTTTTTGTGGAACATGATCTTTCCTCCTTGTGGCTTTTGATCTCTTGCGAGGAACGTCGACGGCCGCAGCGGGAAGGTTCCCGCGGGTTACGCTGCTTTGGTTGCCGCGGCCGCGCGGCGATCGGGAAACGGAAGCATTTTTTGTGCCGGCGCAGACGGAAGGACAAACCGGGCCTGCGTCCTGGCTTGCCGGGTGCGGAACCAACCCGGGCCTGCGCCCGCCGGGGGCAAAAGCTGTGGCTGCGGCCCACCCGCTTCAACGGGTCCGTGCGCGGCAGACATTCGATATGCCCGCCGCGCGCCGGTTCAGCTGCCGGGCGGCGTTTTCCCTTTGCGCGGGGCGGAGGCGCGCTTGCCGGCGGCCCGCACTGTCTCTGCCGCGGGTCGGCTTTTTCCGGCGGCGGACTGGGACTGGGGTTGCGCGGGCGCGCCTTTCTTCCGCGTTCCGGATTTTGCGATGCCGGCCGTCTTCTTGCCTGCGCTTGTCGCTTCTTTTATGGCGTCTATGGCGGCGCGGGCCGGCTTTCCGGCGGCGGCATCCGCCGCTTTCCTGGCGGTACGGCCGGCTTTCGCGGCGCCGGCGGCTTTTTTGGCCGGCTGCTTCTTTTCGGCAGGGGGGCAGCGGAAGAAGGTGACCGACAGCGCCGGGACGCGCAGCTCGATGGACTGCGCCTGCCCGTGCATCGGGACGGCCTCGGCCTTTTTCGACCGGTTATATTGCCCCGTGCCGCCGAAACGCTCCTCGTCGCTCGACAGCAGCGCGCGGTAAACGCCCGGGCGCGGCACGCCGATGCGGTAGCGCGGCTGATCGAGGTTGGAAAAATTGCAGATGCAGACAAGATCTTCGCCAGATTTATTTATGCGCCGGAAGGCCAGAATATTCTGGGTATTATCATCGCTGACGATCCATTCGAAGCCCTCCCAGCTGTAATCGACCTCCCACAGCGCATTTTGCGTCAGGTAGAGCTGGTTGAGCGCGCGGATGTAATCGGAGAATTTCCGGTGCATGGGGAAGTCCAGCATGAACCATTCCAGCTCTTTTTCATAATCCCATTCGCGGAACTGCGCGTATTCGTTGCCCATGAAGCTGAGCTTTTTGCCAGGATGCGCCGTCATGTATCCGTAGAGCGTGCGCAGACCGGCGAATTTCTGGTCATAGTCGCCCGGCATCTTCTCGATGAGCGAGCGCTTGCCGTGGACCACCTCGTCGTGGGAGAAAGGCAGGATGAAATTCTCCGAGAAGGCGTAAAAGAACGAAAAAGTGAGCTTGTCGTGATGGCCGCCGCGGAAAACCGGGTCCATCGAGGCGTAAGCAAGCACGTCGTTCATCCAGCCCATGTTCCATTTGAAATTGAACCCCAGCCCTCCGACGTCCACGGGCTTGGTCACCAGCGGCCAGCTGGTCGACTCCTCCGCGATCATCATCACGTCCGGATGCCGTTGGAAAATCTGGGTGTTGAGCTCCTGGAAAAATTCGATTGCCTCCAGATTCTCCTTTCCGCCGTGCCGGTTGGGCCGCCACTGGCCGTCGGGCCGGTCGTAGTCGAGATAGAGGATGGAGGCGACGGCGTCCACGCGCAGACCGTCGACATGATACTGCTCCAGCCAGAACAGCGCCGATGAAGACAGGAAGCTCTTGACCTCCCCGCGCCCGAAGTCAAAGACCCGGGTGCCCCAGCTTTTGTGCTCCATTTTGAGCGGGTCGGTATATTCATAGCAGGGCTGGCCGTCAAATTCATACAGACCGTGGCCGTCCTTGGGGAAATGCGCCGGTACCCAGTCGAGGATCACGCCGATCCCCGCGCGGTGCAGCCGGTTGACGAAATCCATGAAGTCGTGCGGCGTGCCGTGCCGCGAGGTGGGGGCGAAATACCCCGTCACCTGATAGCCCCACGAGCCGTCGAAGGGGTATTCCGTGATGGGCATCAGCTCGACGTGGGTGTAGCCCATTTTCTTGACATACGGGATCAGCTCGTCCGCCAGCATGCGATAGCTCCAGAACGAGCCGTCGGGATTTTTGCGCCAGCTGATCGTGCTCAGCTCGTAGATATTGATGGGGGAGTCGTAGAGACTGCTTTCCCTGCGGTGCAGCATCCAGGCGTCGTCCTGCCAGTCGAAACCCTCCAGATGGTAAATTTTCGAGGCGTTGGCAGGCGGCGTCTCGTAATGAAACGCATAGGGGTCGCTTTTCATGATCTGCCGGCCGTCGGCGGCCTGAATGCAGTATTTATAGGCGGAAAAGACAGGGTAATCCGGGGTTTCCAGCTCCCATACGCCCGCCTTGGTGATGCGGCGCATCGGCTGCGCGGCGGCGTCCCAGCCGTTCCATTCTCCCACAAGGGAAACGGCCTCGGCATGCGGCGCCCAAACGCGGAAAACCAGCCCGGTCTCTGTCCTGTGACAGCCCAGGTAGGTCCAGGCATAGGCGTTGGTGCCCTGATGGAACAGATATTGGGGGATGGTGTCGGATTGTTGACGTTCCTGCAAGTTTTGTCCCTCCCGGTACATTATAATTTATGAATTAATTATAACAAGGATTTCCAGAAATTGCAACTGTTTTTTTGATAAAATTTGTGTAAAATTTCTGTCGATACAGGGGGGATCCTGGGGAATTTATGTGCAAAATGAACAAGAATCAAAACAACTTCTTGTTCATTTTATTGATATAATTAGTTAAGAATATAGATCTTCAACCCATAGAAACGAAGCTGAAGAGAATATTTTCCGGGCGCTATGGAGGAGGAGACGGCGACGAAAACGAAAAATTACAGCCCGGCACGAAAAATTAGACTGGACGCGCATGAGCAGGGCCTCGTTTTCGCGAAGGACATGGCTTGCTTGCAAGCAAATTTTCGTTGATTTTTGCAACCGATATGTTATAATACAAATTACTTGCATCAGCGGGCAGCGACGCCGTCGGGCGTGGGACGCCCCGTTGATGTGTGGCGCATTTTGGGAGGAAGAAATTTTATGCCGCAACAGGACAACATCCGCAATTTCTGCATCATCGCGCATATCGACCATGGCAAGAGCACGCTGGCCGACCGCATCCTGGAGCTGACGCAGGCCGTCAGCGCGCGGGATATGGAGACACAGCTGCTGGATAACATGGAGCTTGAGCGCGAACGCGGCATCACCATCAAGGCGCGCGCCGTCACGCTCCGTTACCGCGCGCAGGATGGAAAGGACTATGTTTTCAACCTCATCGACACGCCGGGGCATGTGGATTTCAACTATGAGGTGTCGCGCTCTCTGGCTGCCTGCGAGGGTGCGATCCTGGTGGTGGACGCTTCCCAGGGGATCGAGGCGCAGACGCTCGCCAACACCTATCTCGCGGTGGATCACGGGCTGGAGATCCTTCCCGTCGTCAACAAGATCGATCTGCCTTCGGCCGACCCCGAGCGTGTAATTCACGAGATCGAGGAGATCATCGGGATCCCTGCGGAGGACGCGCCGCGCATCTCAGCCAAGACGGGGGAGAACGTCCCTGCCGTGCTCGAGCAGATCGTCGCGCTCTGCCCGCCGCCGAAAGGCGACGCGGCGGCCCCGTTGCGGGCGCTCATTTTTGATTCCTATTATGATAGCTATAAGGGCGTCATCATCTATATGCGCGTTATGGACGGCACGGTGCGTGCCGGCGACCGCATTCTGCTGATGCAGACGGGCGCGCAGTTTGACGTGGTGGAGGTCGGCTATATGCGCCCGACGCGCATGGAGCCGGCGGAATGCCTGCGCGCGGGAGAGGTCGGCTACCTCACCGCCAGCATCAAAAGCGTGCAGGACACGCAGGTGGGCGATACCGTCACGCTGGCGGGCCGGCCCGCCGCGGCGCCGCTCGAAGGCTACCGCAAGGCCAACCCCATGGTCTTCTCCGGCGTATATCCCGTTGACGGCGCGCGCTATGGCGACCTGCGCGACGCGCTGGAGAAGCTGCGCCTCAACGACGCGTCGCTGTCCTTCGAGCCGGAGACGTCCGTCGCGCTGGGCTTTGGCTTCCGCTGCGGGTTCCTCGGGCTGCTGCATATGGAGATCATCCAGGAGCGGCTGGCGCGGGAGTTCGATCTCGACCTCATCACCACCGCGCCGAGCGTTATTTATCGCATCACCCTCACCTCCGGGGAAACGGTCTTTATCGACAACCCCACGAACTATCCCGACCCCAGCACCATCGAGCTCGCGGAGGAGCCGATGGTCAATGCGCATATTCTCTCTCCGACGGACTATGTTGGCAACATCATGGAGCTGTGTCAGAATCGCCGCGGCGTGTTCCGCGATATGAAATATATCAACGAGACGCGCGTCGACCTGCATTATGAGCTGCCGCTCAATGAGATCGTCTATGACTTTTTCGACGCGCTCAAGTCCCGCACGCGCGGCTATGCGTCGTTTGACTATGAGCTGCTGGGCTATGTGCCGAGCGACTTGGTCAAGCTGGATATCCTGCTCAACGGCGACGTCGTCGACGCGCTGAGCTTCATCGTGCACCGGGATAAAGCGGAGGCCCGCGGGCGCAAAATCGCCGAGAAGCTCAAGGAAAATATTCCGCGCCAGCTGTTTGAAGTGCCGATCCAGGCGGCCATCGGCGGGCGCATCATCGCGCGCGAGACGGTCAAGGCGCTGCGCAAGGATGTGCTTGCCAAGTGCTACGGCGGCGATATCACGCGCAAGAAGAAGCTGCTGGAAAAGCAGAAGGAAGGCAAGAAGCGCATGCGCCAGCTGGGCACTGTGGAAGTGCCGCAGGAGGCGTTCATGAGCGTGCTCAAGCTCGACGACTGACGCGAGTTTTGTTTATCAGGCGGGAAATCGGCCGCGCGCCATGGCCGCCGGATCGCGGCTTACGGCGTGCGGCCCGGTGCGCGTTTCGGCGCGAAATCTGCCGTATTTTGGCGCCCCAAGGCTTTCATTCAGAAGAGCCCGCGAAGGATGGCAGGCCAACGGCGCCTGCCGGCCCTGCACGCGTTGCCGGCCGCTGACCTGCCTTGCTGGCTGAGCGCCTTCCGCTCGGCTTTTTTACAAAACGATCCTACCCTCGGTGGCCAAGGGGCAACGCGCCCGGCAGCGGCTGGAACGGACGCGGACGGCGCTCGTGCACTCGGCGGGCGTCAGCCCGCTGTCCTGCTGCGGCCGTGTCCGTACCCCTTCCCTTCCACCGCAGGGGCCATAGAGTTTTTCGGGCGGAAAACGGGCGCAGGCCTCGCTGCCGAGGCGGTCGGGCTGGCACCCGGCAACGAGGAAAACGCAGCCGGCCGTTTGGTTGGTATCACAAAAACCGTGTTACCCTTTGCCCACCGAAGGGTAACGCTGTTGCCCGGCGGAAAACTCCCGGAATTGGCCGGCGGCCGCCTTTGTTGCGGCCTGCCCGCTGAATAAAAAGAAATCACGAGAGGTAAGGGGAAAAGAATGTCAACCATTGAAATCATCGCCGCGGCCGCGCTGGCCGTATTCACCGTGCTGATGGTGGGGATCGGGGTTTATTCCCGCCGCCGCGCGGCGACGCTCGACGGCTTTCTGCTGGGCGGACGCAAGATTGGCCCGTGGATGAGCGCGTTCGCGTATGGCACGTCCTATTTTTCCGCCGTCATTTTCATCGGCTATGCCGGCAAACACGGCTGGGACATCGGCTTTGCCAGCATGTGGATCGGCGTGGGCAACGCGCTGCTCGGCGCAATGCTGGCGTGGATGCTGCTGGCGCGCCGCACGCGCCGCATGACCCATCGGCTGGGATCCAAAACCATGCCCGAATTTTTTGAGGCGCGGTATCAGTGCCGCGGGATGAAGCTCTATTCCGCCGTTATCATTTTCGTGTTTCTCGTGCCGTACGCGGCGGGGGTTTATAAAGGCCTCGGCACGCTGTTCTCGGCGGTGTTCCCATCGCTGGAGAATAATGCGCTGGGCCTCGATCCCACGGTCATCTGCATGCTTATCGTGGCGCTGCTCACGGCGGTGTATCTTATCCTGGGCGGGTATGTCGCGACGACCATCACCGATTTTGTGCAGGGGCTGATCATGCTGGCGGGCGTCGTCATCATGGTGGTGGCGATCGTCAACAGCCCTGAGGTGGGCGGCCTGTCCGCCGGGCTGGACAAGCTCACCGCTATGGCGGCGCAGGACGGCGTCGACGTTACCAGCCCCTGGGGCGGCGAGAATCTGCAATTCCTCGCGATTAATATTCTGCTGACGAGCTTCGGCGCGTGGGGTCTGCCGCAGATGGTGCATAAATTTTACGCCATCCGGGATGAGTCCTCCATCCGTAAGGCGACGATCATCTCCACCGTGTTCGCGCTGGTTATCGGCTGCGGCGCGTATTTTGTCGGCACGTTCGGGCGTGTGTTTCTGGACAACCAGTTGCCGGCCGGCGGCTATGATGCCGTGGTGCCGACGCTGCTGATGAAGGCGTTTTCCACCGGGCTGTGGCAGAATATTCTGCTGGCGGTCATTTTGCTGCTGGTGCTGTCGGCGTCGATGTCGACGCTCTCCTCCGTCGTGCTGACTTCCTCCTCCGCCATCACGGTCGATCTGCTGGGCGCTGTGCGGCCGCAGGTCAAGCCGAAAACCCAGATGCGTCTGACGCGGTTGTTCTGCCTGCTGTTCGTGGCCTGCTCGTTCGTGTTCGCGACGTTTAATTTCGCTATCATCGTCTCCATCATGTCCTTTTCCTGGGGCGTGGTGGCCGGCTGCTTCCTCGGTCCGTATCTGTGGGGGCTCTATTCCCGCCGCACCACCAGAGCGGGAGCCTGGGCCGGTCTGGTCGGCGGACTTGTGGTGGTTATGGCGATGACGGTGATCAACATGTGCCTGCATGGCTTTGCCGACGGGGCGTATGCGGCGTTTCAGGCCGCGAGCGCCAATTCGCCGCTGTTCGGCGTGATCGCGATGTCGGTGTCGGTTGTTATCGTGCCGGTGGTGTCTCGCTTCACCGCGCCGCCGGACGCGGCGCATGTGCAGGCGCTGTTCGCGCCGGAGAAGGAAGAGGCGTAAAACCGGAGCCTTCTGACGAGGGGGCACAGGCGTTTACAAAAGCCTGCGCCGCTGGGCAGAGTCGGGAGACGTCCGGCAGTTGCGCGGGTTTGCCGCGGCGGAGAAAAGGGGGAAGCCGCATGAAACGGATTTTGCCGGTGCTGCCGGAGCAGCAGCGGCTGCTTGACGATTTCGCCGCGCGGGCGGAGACGGCCCGCGCGGAGGAAGCGCGTTTTGACGGCGTGCTGATCCGGGATGCTACGCTCGAAGACGCCGACCTGACGGGTGTGCAGTTTTCCGGGACGACCTTTTCGCATTGCCGGCTGCGCAACTGCCGGCTGGACAAGGCAAGTTTCCGCGATGTTGTGATGCAGTCGTGCGATCTTTCCGGCTCGAGGTTTCTGGAGAGCTATTGGAACCGCTGCGAGCTGCGCGGCTGCAAGGGGGTCGGCGCGAATTTTTCCGAGAGCCGGATGCAGGATATCGGGCTGGAAAACTGTAATTTTCAATACGCTGCGTATAATCTGTCGAAAATATACGCTTTTTGCGCCACGGAAACCGACTTGTTTCACGCGGAATTGACCGATTGTACGCTCAAGGACGTTTCGCTGCGGCAAGTGCGGCTGAGCGGCGCGCTGCTGTATCGCACGCCGCTCAAAGGGATCGATCTGACGGAATGTGAACTGCGCGGTATCGGTGTGATCGCGGAATGCAGGGAGCTGCGCGGGGCGCGCATCGATCTGCTGCAGGCGGCGGAGATCGCGGCGCTGCTGGGCGTGGAGATCCAATGAAAAGGATGCAGCCCGGTTGATTCCCTGGGGTTGGGCGTTATAGGAGAGCGACCATGCCGGTCTTTGCCGTGGAATTGACCGCCCCTGGGGTTGGCGTCATAGGAGAGCGGCAACGACGGGGCGACATGTGCAAAGAGCCGCCTGTCGTGAGGAAATGCCAGGGCTGTCACGTTCCGGGAAAATGTGGGTTGGCTTAGTGCGGGCGGAAGGGATTCCTTCGGCCCGCGCTTCCGTGTGGTGGTAATTAATTCATTTTATTTACATAAAAAGGAAGATATCGACGAAAACGTAAGATAAATCGACAAATCGAAAAGAAAACAAAGTAAAATCACCCGATTTTTCTATTTTTTACCATTTTTGCAAAACCTTTTGGACCGCTTTTGTGTCTTTATAAATAGGTGATTTCATAAGGGCACAAAGCGAAGCGGCTCAAAACAGAGAGGAGACAAGGAATCCATGCCGGAGCAGGAAACGCTGGAAAGCCTTTATGACAAATATGCCCCTGCCATTTACAGCTACGCCATGACGATCGTCAAAGATCCGGCGACGGCGGAGGATGTTTTGCAGTCGGTGTTTGTCGCGGTGTGCGAAAATGATCCCCGGCAGAAGCCGATTCAGAACATGCGTTCGTGGCTGCTGCGCGTCGCGCACAACCAAGCGCTCAATATCATTCGTGAGCGGCAGCGCTTTTCGGATGATAGCGATTTGGCGCTGCTGTGCCAGCAGACCTGTATGGAGGAAAGTTCCATTTATTCCATGGAGGTGCGGCGGGCGTTGGCAAAGCTGGAGCCGCTCGAGCAGCAGTTGTTTACGTTGCATTATGTTAGCGGTTATCGTTATAGAGAGCTTGCTGGGATGCTGGGGCTGCCAATTGGCACGGTCAAGACCGTATGCCATCGGGCCAAGGTCAAACTTGCCCGTTATCTCAAATCCTTTGCATAGGAGGCGTTTGAATTTATGAAGTTTCGTCAATTTATCCGGCAAATGCAGAAAGAACAGCGCGAAGCGACGCCAGCCTTTTCTTCTATGCGGCTGTCGGCCGCGCCTGCTCGCAAGCGTTCTCCCTGGAAACTTGTGACGGCTGGGGTGTCTCTGGCCACCGCTGCTGCGCTGTGCTTGACGGTGACGTTGACGCATATGCAGCCGGATTTGCCCCTCTCGCCGGTCGTGCAGGTGGAGGTGCCGGAATGGTATGCGCCGCAGGAACTCAATATGGTTTCCATGTCTTATGAGGCGGGCAACCTTTCGGTAGGGGAATTTAGCCCGCTGGAAGACATCGGCCTCAACTGTGTGCGTGTCGAGCTGGAGGAAGACCGGCAGGGATACTACTATCTCGATATGGAGAAGTCCGAAATTGTGGATGTCTCCAAAATGGCGGCGGCCTCTCTGCGCAAAATTGATGCGTCTGCCGAGGATCAGACCCCGGTGGTGCTGCAATACACGCCGGCGCAGCAGCGCGCGCTGGTGGCCAACCGTGTAGGCGGACGGCTGTATGTGCTCGATATGAAAAATAACGTTTCGGTGGAGACGAGCATTTCCGGCATTGTTTACAGCACGGCGATCAGCGCGGATGGCGACCATGCGCTGGTTGTGACAGAGAGCGTTGTCGGGCAGCCGAAAGTGTATTTGCTTAACTTGAACAAAGGGACGTCGATCGTTCTCAATGCGCTGTCCACGACGCAGGACTACTTGTTTGACAGCGATGCGGGGGTTGTGCGTTTTTCCGACAGCGGACGGTATGCCATTTATAGCATCCTGGACGAAAATGGCTTTTCTTCCGCTGGTATTTCCGGCAACTGGCTGGTCTATGATACGGTGACTGGACAGAGCATTACTGTGAACGGCGAGATCCTTCGCTTCTCGGAAAATGACGAGGCTATGCTGGTGGAGAGCTTGTTTGACGGTATTTATTGGTTAAACTGCGCCACGGGCGAGAAAATGCCGGCGTCGGAGGAGACAGACCGTTACCGTGTGCTGAAGTTCTATGATTATGAAAAGCAGGGATATTACCTGTACCGTTATGATGGTATGAGTAAGGAATGCGAGCCGATCTCCGATCGTGCGATTTCGGCGTACGCGCTCAGCGACGATCAGCAGTATGCATTCTATTATGCTGCGGGCGACGACGCAGTCATGTGTATGGAGATCAGCACCCAGCGTGCCTTCTCGATCCCGGTCACGCAGCAGTTCCAGCAGGAAGCGGCCGCGACCTATGAGAAGGATGAATATCGGGAATATGGTCCGCGTTACTCGCTGTATTATGACGAGCAGAAAAAAGAAGTTGCGCTGCTGTTTACGGAAGCAGAAGTTCTGCCCAACGGCAATAACACGACGATGGAGATGCTTAGCGGCAGGAAATCCGTCAATCTGTATTCCTGGCTGACAGGGGCAGAGCGCTTGGTCGACCGTTATGCGGATATTTTCACCTACTATCAGGGAGATGGCTATTATTACCTGACGGCGGAAGCGGATGGCCAGGTGCTGGTGAAGGTGACGGATATGCGCACTGGCCTGCAGGAAGATTATATTTACCAGGCAGGCAACATGGAGCAGACGCTGACGCTGGTGTACAGCATGGAGTATGAAGATGATGGCGGCCTGCTTGATGCGCTGCTGGAGAGCAGAGGGATTGAGATGCAGCCGGCACAGATTGATTTTTCCACCCTGTCGGCAACGGACGGCCGTCCGGAGTATTTGCAGTGATGACGGTGTTGGCCGCATTGCCTGTCACAGGCGGAAATATGCGGTAACGGTGTTCGCCCGCGGCGGATGTGTGCGGGCCAGAGAAAGTTGCGAATCCATTGGGTGGCCGCCATGTACGGCTACCTGGTTTCCTATCGGCAAAGTGCTGCTGCGTGGCGGTTAGCAGGGGCGTTTGTCGGCTTTTGCAGGGGGTGCGCGTCGTGCGCACCCCCTTCCGTTTTTGCTGTGGATTTGGAGGAAACCGCTTTCCCGAGAAACGGGCGCGCAGCCTTCTCCCGGGAAACGATGGCCTGCTTCTGCGCGCTGTGAGAGGAAATGTGCAACGACCAGCAAAGGAGGAAGGCGACTGCCGGACGCAGTTGCCTTCCTCCTTTGCTGCTTTGTCGCGTAGCGCGCACCAAAAATCCGCGCCATGCATGCTGTGCCCGTGCCAACCTTTTGCTCGGCCGGCGCATTGGGAATCGCGGTGGCCGGCGGTTTACGGGGAAGGGACAAGCCGCTGCAGCTCGGCAGCTTGCCCGTCCCGGGCCCGCCGGGGCAAAGAAACCGGCCGGACCGTTGCCTCTATATCCGGGCGAGAAAATTTACGGGAGGCTGTTCGCTTTGGTGCGCGCCAATTATTTTTTCCATCCAGATCATGTTGTACCAGCGGCCGAATTTATAGCCGCATTGGTGAAATTCCCCGACCTTCGAAAATCCCAAATGCGTGTGGAAATCCGCGCTGTTTCTGGTGAGATGGGCGTCCTCTGTTTCTGGATAGGCGACGCAGGCATACAGGTTCAAGATCCCCATATTTCCCAATTCCCGCTCCAGCGCCTCGTATAACATCCGGCCCAGGCCGCGTCTGCGCATCGCGGGAGCAAGATAAATGGTCGTCTCGCAGGACCAGTCGTAAGCCGCCCGCCCCACAAAAGCGCCGGCGTAAGCATAGCCCAGGATGCGCCCGTCGCGTTCCAGGACCAGGTAAGGATAGCGCGCCATTGTACTGCGCATGCGGTCGAGAAAATCGGGAAGCGTCGGCACAGTGTATTCGAACGTGATGGCGGTGTTTTCAACGTAATAGGCGTAGATTTCCAGGATTTGCGCCGCGTCTTCCAGCTTCGCCTCTCTGATGGCGGTTGCGCACATAACACTCACTCCCGATACAAATTTTCCCTGTGCCTTTTAATATAGACGCAATATGTGAATTTTTCTGCGTTTGCGCGCTGCTGCGATTTTTCTTTCCCTGTGTGCTGCGCTGCCTGCGAAGGCCGCTCGCGCAGCGCTGTCTTTCCAGCGGCCGGTCTGCCGCAGGGCAAAAATCCGCTGCCACGCGGTTGACCGACCTTTGCGGGCTGTGGTATAATTTCCTTCAGATCGGAGGCGGGAACCATGAGGCGAAAACGCGCGGCAGCGGCGCTGCTTGCGGCGGGGCTGTTGCTTTGCGCTTCCTGCCAGGCGCGGGAAGAAGCGGTGTCCGCCGCGCCGGTTTATTCCCTCGCGACGGTGTTCACACAGGAGATCTACGCGGGCGACGCGGCGGTGCTGGAGCAGACGCCGGCGCTGCTCGCGGCGCTGGACGCGAAATACAACCGTTTTTCCCAGACCAGCGAGCTGTCCGCCGTCAACGCGGCGGCGGGGGGCGCGCCGGTCACGGTGTCGGAGGAGATGCTCGGGCTGCTCGCGCGCGCGCAGGAATACGCGGAAAGCACGGGCGGCGCGTTCTCGCCCACGCTGGCGCCGCTGACGTCTTTGTGGGATTTTGAGGAGAAGATTTGCCCTGCGCCGGCGGCGGTGGAGGCGGCGCTGCCCCAGTGCGACGGGTCGGTGCTCGCACTGGACGCCGCGGCGGGGACGGCCTTCCTTTCGCAGGCCGGGGCGGGGCTCGATCTGGGCGCGCTGGTCAAGGGCTACGCCGTGGAGCGGATCTTGGAGCAATACCGCGTGGCGGGCGTGACCTCGGCCCTGGTGTCCTGCGGCAGCAGCATCGGCCTGGTCGGGACGAAGCCGTCGGGGGCGGATTTCCTCATCGGCGTGCGCGACCCGGACGGTGGCGCGGGGGATTTTATCGCGACGCTCGCGCTGTCCGACTGTCTGCTTTCCACCTCGGGGGACTATGAACGGCAATTTGAAGCCGACGGCGTGCGGTATCATCATATTCTTGACCCCGCGACGGGCTGGCCCGCGCGCAGTGGCCTGCGCGCCGTGACTGTAGTGGGGCAGGACGGCGCGGCGACGGACGCGTTTTCCACAGCGGCCTACGTTCTGGGCCTCACGGACGGCGCGGCGGCGGTGCGCGCGGCCGGCATGGAGGCTGTGTTTGTCACGGAAGACGGGAGCATCTGCGTCACGCCGGGCCTCGAAGGGAAGATCACGGTGACGGACGCGCGGTATACGCTGCGGGTGCTGTCGGAATGAGAGCGGCGCAGGCTGGCGGGCGCTGCGGGCTGCAGCGCGGCGCGCGATGAGACGATAAAGGGAGGAATCACCATATGGGCAACAAAGCGGTCAAGCCGTTTCGCCCGTTTTCCACGCACGGCGGCGCGTCGGTGCCGCATCGGAAGAATACGGCGGAGATGGAGAGCGTCGTCATGCCGGCGCCGTCGCAGGTCACGATTCCGATGCTGCAGCATATCGGCGCGCCCTGCGTTGCGACCGTCAAGGTGGGGGACACGGTGAAGGTCGGGCAGCGCATCGGCGACAGCGAGCAGCCCATCAGTGCGCCCATCCACGCCAGCGTCTCCGGCGTCGTCAAGGCCATTGTGGAGACGCGGACGTCGTCCGGCGCATCGGTGCCGGCTGTGGTGATTGCGTCTGATGGAAAAATGGAGCCGGCCGAGGAGCTCGCCCCCGTGCAGGTGGATGACGCGGCCTCGCTTGTCGCAGCCGCGCGGGCGAGCGGCCTGGTGGGCCTGGGAGGCGCAGGATTCCCCACGCACGTCAAGCTCGCCCCCCCGCAGGACAAACCCATCGATACGCTCGTCGTCAACTGTGCGGAATGCGAGCCGTATATTACGACCGATTACCGCGAATGCATCGAAAACAGCTGGGATGTGCTGGCGGGGGTCTATACCGTCAAGCGGCTGCTGGGCATCCGGCAGGTTTTCATCGCGGTGGAGGATAACAAGCCTGAAGCCATCCGCATCCTGCGGGAGATCGCGGACGACGACACGCGCGACCCACAGCGCGAGGTCAGCGTTGTGCAGCTGAAATCCCGCTATCCCCAGGGGGCGGAAAAGGTGCTGGTGCGCGCCGTCACGGGCCGGAGGATCCCGCCCGGAAAGCTGCCGGCCGATGTGCGCGTGCTGGTGATGAACGTCACGTCCGTCGCCTTCCTCGCGCGCTACATGAAGACGGGCATGCCGCTGGTTTCCCGCCGGGTGACGGTGGACGGCAGCGCGGTGAAAACGCCCAGGAACGTCATTGTTCCCATCGGCACGCCGATCGGGGAGATTTTCGAGTTTGCGGGCGGCTTTTGCGAGGAGCCGAAAAAGATCCTCATGGGCGGCCCGATGATGGGCGTCGCGGTGGAGGATCTGTCCGCGCCGCTGCTCAAGCAGAATAACGCCATCCTCGCGTTTGGGGAAAGGGAAGCGCAGTTGCGCGAACCGACCCCCTGCATCCGCTGCGGGCGCTGTGTCGCGGCGTGCCCGATGTCGCTCATGCCGCTGGAGTTCATGCGGCTGTATCGATTGCAGGACGCGGAAGGCCTCGCGCATCGCGGCCTTCCTGTGTGCATCGAGTGCGGCAGCTGCGCCTATGCCTGCCCGGCCAACCGGCCGCTGGTGCAGACCATTCGTCTGGGCAAACAGCTGCTGC
The DNA here is from genome assembly GCA_904420005.1 of Candidatus Tabaqchalia intestinavium. Lineage (GTDB taxonomy): Bacteria > Bacillota > Clostridia > Oscillospirales > CAJFTT01 > Tabaqchalia > Tabaqchalia intestinavium. Next base: position 31,642 of record CAJFTT010000032.1, read on the forward strand.
GGGAAAAGGGCGTTCGCTGAAAACAGGCTCCGCCGCTTTCCACCGCGCGGGGAGCGCATGAAATTCGCGGCAAGGGAATCCGCGGCAGGGCCGCAGGAAGGGTGATTTTGGGAAAATGGAACCGTTGATCGTCTCCAATTCTCCGCATCTGGAGGGTGTGCGCACGACGCGGCGCATCATGCTCGACGTCATCATCGCGTTGTGTCCCGCGCTCGTCGCGTCGGTGATGCTGTTTGGCTGGCGCGCGCTGCTGCTGACCGCCGTGACCGTCGCGTCCTGCGTGCTGTTTGAGTTCGCTTTCCGGCGTCTGCTGCGCCGGCCGAGCACCGTCGGCAACCTGTCCGCCGTGGTGACGGGGCTGCTGCTGGCCTTTAACCTGCCCTCCACGCTGCCGCTGTGGATGGCCGTGATCGGCGCGGCGGTGGCGATCATCGTTGTCAAAGAATTCTTCGGCGGGATCGGACAGAATTTTGCCAACCCCGCCCTGGTGGCGCGCATCGTGCTGATGCTTTCCTTCACGGCGAAGATGACGTCCTACGTTCTGCCGAATTTCACCAGCGCGCCCGACACCATTGCGACGGCGACGCCGCTGGCCGTCGCGGGGACGCAGCAGGCGGTGCCGCTGAAGGATCTGCTGCTTGGCCTGCACGGCGGCTGCCTGGGGGAGACCTGCGTTCTCGCGCTGCTCGCCGGCGGGATCTATCTGCTTGTGCGCCGCGTCATTTCGCCCATCATCCCGCTGTGTTATCTCGGGACCGTGGCGCTGTGCTCCTTTGCGGCCGGGCAGGATGTGCTGTATATGCTCTGCTCCGGCGGGCTTGTGCTGGGCGCGTTTTTCATGGCGACCGATTACGTCACCTCTCCCGTCACCCCTTGGGGCCGGGTGATTTTCGCCGTGGGCTGCGGCCTGCTGACCTTCGTTATCCGCTCCTTTTCCTCCATGGCGGAGGGTGTGTCGTTCTCCATCGTCATCATGAACCTGCTCGTGCCGCATATCGAGCGTTTGACCGCGCCGCATCCCTTCGGGGCCGGCCGTGCCCGGCAGAAGGGGGATGCGCGATGAGCCTCGCATTTTCCCGCCGGCGGGGAGAGCGGACGCGCACCGGCGCCGCCGGAGGACGCGGTTTCCGGTTTCCCGCAAGAAAGGAAGGGTCGGAGGAATGAAGAAATTCGTGATGCCCGCATTGGTGCTGACTGTTATTTGCGTGGTGGTCGCGGGCCTGGTTTCCGGCGCGTCGCTGCTGACACGGGACGCCATCGCCGCGCAGGAGGCTTCCGCCGCGGATGAAGCGAAGCGCTCCGTCCTTCCCGCCGCCGCGCAGTTCGTGGCGATCGACGAGGTGGAAGCGCCGATGCAGCAGTCCGCCGCGCAGGAGTCCTATAAAGCGCTCGACGCCGCAGGGGAGACGATCGGCTTTGTCTTCGTCACCGTTGGCACGGGTTACGGCGGCGAGATCCGCGTCATGACAGGGCTAGATGCGGCCGGCGTCGTGACGGGCGTTGTCCTGCTCAGCGACGACGAAACGCCCGGCCTCGGTAAAAAGGCGGAGCAGGAGGATTTTCGCGCGCAGTATGTCGGCAAGGATGTTTCCGAATATACCGTCGTCAAGGGCGATGCGGCGGCGGACGGAGAAATCTCCGCCATCACCAGCGCGACCATCACTTCCCGCGCTGTGACGAGCGCCGTCAATGACGCCAAGGCGGCTTATGCGTTTTACTGCGCTGCGGTGGAGGAAGCCGCCGCGTGACGAAACAGAAGGCTGGCGGGGCAGCCGCCGGAAAGGAACGTGATCCAATTGCGCAAGGTTTTCACCAATGGGATTCTCCGGGAGAATCCTGTGCTGCGTCTGGTGCTGGGCACCTGCCCGACGCTTGCCGTCACCACGATGGCGGTCAACGGGCTGGGTATGGGCATTGCCGCGACGGTGGTGCTCGTCTGCTCCAACGCCGTCATTTCTCTGCTGCGCAACATCATCCCCGACCGGGTGCGTATCCCGGCTTTCATCACGATCATCGCGGGTTTCGTGACCATCGTGCAGCTGCTTGTCAAGGCTTATGCTCCCGCCATTGACGAGGCGCTGGGGATTTACCTGCCGCTGATCGTCGTCAACTGCATCATCCTCGCGCGGGCGGAGATGTTCGCCTCCAAGAATCCGGTCCTGCCCTCCATCCTCGACGGGCTGGGCATGGGGATCGGCTTCACGGCCGCGCTGCTGCTGATGGGCAGCATCCGTGAGCTGCTGGGCGCGGGGACGCTGTTCGGCATGGAGGTGACGGCGCAGTTCCTCGACCCGATGGTGGTGTTCATTCTGCCGCCGGGCGGATTTTTCGTGTTCGGCATGCTCATCGCGCTGGTCAACCGCCTCACGGCGGACAAATCCAAAATCAAGCAGGAATTCTCCTGCATGGGCTGCGAGGGCTGCCCTTCCAGCGGCAGCTGCTCCGCTCGGGCGCAGGTACAGACCGGGGGTGAGGAGAAATGAAGCTGCTGGCGATCCTGCTCAGCGCGATTCTGGTCGACAACTTCGTGCTGTCGAAATTCCTGGGGATCTGTCCTTTCCTCGGCGTGTCCAAGCGACTGAATACCGCCGTCGGCATGAGCGCTGCGGTGCTGTTCGTCATGGCCATCGCGACGGCCGTCACCTGGCCGATCCAGAAATGCATCCTCGACCCCTTCGGCCTGGGGTATTTGCAGACCATTGTGTTCATCCTCGTCATCGCGGGGCTGGTGCAGCTGGTGGAGACGGCGCTGAAAAAGTTTGTGCCGCCGCTGTATCAGGCGCTGGGGATTTACCTGCCGCTGATCACCACCAACTGCGCGGTGCTGGGCGTGACGATCCTCAATATCGACAATGCCGCCGCCGACGCGACGTTCGGTTTCGCGGAGGCGATGGTCAACAGCATCGGCGCGGGACTGGGCTTCATGCTCGCGCTGGTCATTTTCGCCGGCATCCGCGAGAAGCTGGAGACCTGCGACATTCCCCAGTTCCTCAAGGGACTGCCCATCACGCTGGTGGCGGCGTCGATTGTGTCGCTGTCCTTCCTGGGGTTCCAGGGCCTGGTGGAGGGCATTTTCGGCTGAATGAGTTTGACAGGAAGGGCGTGAAGAGGACGCAATGGAAGCGATCTATGCGATCATTTCGGTCGGCGCCATCGGGCTGCTGTTTGGCGTGATCCTGACGCTGGCCTCGCATTTTCTCGAGGTGAGGCGCGACGAACGCGCGCAGAAGATCCTCGAAGCTCTGCCGGGCGCCAACTGCGGCGGCTGCGGGTATTCGGGCTGCGAGGGCTATGCCAACGCCGTCGCGAAAGGCGAAGCGCCCCCCGACCTGTGCGCGCCGGGCGGCAGCGCGGCGGCGCAGACGGTCGCCGGCATCATGGGCCTGGCCGCGCAGGAGAAGACGCCGCAGTGCGCGGTGGTGCTCTGCCGCGGCACGGCGGACGTCACCGGCAGGAAATTCGACTATCGCGGCGTAGCCTCCTGCCGTGCGGCGGCCATGCTGTATGGCGGCCCGGGCAAGTGCGCTTATGGCTGCCTGGGCTTCGGCGACTGCGCGTCGGCCTGCCAATTTGACGCCGTGCGCGTGATCGACGGCGTGGCGCGCGTGGATCGCACACGCTGCACGGCATGCGGCGCCTGCGTGGCCGCCTGCCCGAAGCAGATCATCGCGCTGCGTCCCGCGTCGCAGCCGGCGGTCGTGCTTTGCAGCAGCCGCGAACGCGGCGCAGACACGCGCAAAGCCTGCGCGGGCGGCTGCATCGCCTGCCGGCGGTGCGTCAAGGAATGCCCCGCCCAGGCCATCGAAATCCGGGAGAATCACGCTGTGATTGATCCGGCAAAATGCACCGGCTGCGGGAAGTGTGCGGCGGTGTGCCCCACAGGCGTTATCCGCTTCTCGCCGCCCGGCCGGCAGGCTGCGGGAGCGCAGCCGGATTCGCGGGCTTGACGGCAATGCGATCCGCGAGGGAAATTCGGGAGAACAGAAACAAGCCACAACCTGCGGGGGACGCGTGAGAGGCGGTGCCCCGCGCGGAAAGGAAGAAAAAAGGAGGCGGCAAGTCGATGCAGGAGCGCAAGCAATATGAACCCGGCGGCGCACAGCCAGAGGAAGAGGCGCGGGCCGCGCAGCCGGATCTCGCGGCGCCCGCCGGGCAGGAGGCCGCGGCAGGGGATCCGCAGCGCTCGGCGGCAGCCGGCGCGCGGCAGAAGGATGTGCAGACCGCCGCGCAAGAGGAGGAGCTGCGCGGGGCGACGCCGGCGGAAGCGCCCGACGGGAAGCCGAGCGAAGGGGAGCCGGCCGAAGCGATGCATGAGGAAACCGCCGGCGCGCCCAAGCGCCGGAAAAAGCCGATTATCACCTTCGGCAGGATCATGGTGCTCGTCTGTCTCTGCCTTGTCGCGGCGGGCGTGACCTGGCTGTACTATTATCTGTCCCATGGCGACCCCGTCGCCAAGACGTCCATCACGCTTTGGATTTCCCAGAATCCCATCGCGGCGGGCGGTTGCTACAGCGATACGACGGCTCCCGGCTCGCAGGAGGCGATCGAGCGCGCGATCGAGCGGGAGTATAATGTGTTGCTTTCCGTGCGTCTGGAGGACGGGACGGTCGTGACGGATTATACGCCGTCGCGTCCGCTGTCCGAGGTGCTCGCGCAGATCTCTGCCCGCACCGGCGTCGTACTGCAGCTGGAAGGGGACGCCGCGCTGGCGGAGGCGGTCTATGCGCAGCTGCAGGACTATGAGGGGAACCGCGCCGTGCAGTCGGAGAACGTCGAGGCGCTCGCTTGGTTCTGCGAGAATGCGGCGCACATCACGCGCGGCCAGGTCGCAGGCCGTGCGCCGGAGGGCGCGTCCGGCTGGGAGAGCTTCCTGCACCGTAATCTGCTGCTCAATTACAGAAGCCGTCCGCACTATATCGCGTATGATTATGACGCGCTGCCGAATTTCTTCCTTTCGCTGCGGCGGGAGGAGCTTTGGGTCCTTGCCCAGGGCGTGGAGAATATGGACGAAATGCGCGACGCGGCGCAATACGCGGACAATATGGTGCTGGAAGGATTTGAGACGCCATGACGGCGCGAAAGGAAGGAGGCGGGGAGATGCTCCTTGTTATGGATGTCGGCGGTTCGACGACCAAGGTGGTCGGCTGCACGCCGCAGGGGAAAATCATCGACACGCTGCAGATGGAGACGGCCGCGCCGGTCGAGACGATGCGGGCCGCGCTTGCGGCGTTCCTGCGCCGGACGGGCAAACGGCGGGAGGAGATCGAGGAAGTTGTGCTCACCGGCGTGGGCGCGTCGTTTCTCGACGGCGCGCTCGAAGGGCTGCCCACGAGCCGCGTGGAGGAGCTGACCGCGATCGGGCGCGGCGGGCTGGTTGTCTCGGGCCTCCGGGAGGCGCTTGTGGTGAGCATGGGCACGGGGACGGCGTTTGTGCACGCTTCTCCGGGGAAGGCGGTGCATCTCGGCGGCAGCGGCCTCGGCGGCGGGACGCTGCGGGGCCTGGCTTCCCGCCTGCTGGGGGAGGACGACGCGCGGCAGGTGCTGGCGCTCGCGCAGGCGGGGGATCTGCGCCGGGTGGATCTGCAGATGCGCGACATCTGCCGCGAAGCGGCCCCGACGCTGCCGCCTGACCTGACGGCCTCGAATTTCGGCAAGCTTGCCGCCGGCGCGACAGACGCCGACGTGGCGCTGGGGTTGGTGCATATGCTGCTGGAGAATATCGGCGTATTTGCCGTGCTGGCCTGCCGCGGCGCGGGCTTGACGGATGCGGTATGCACGGGTTCTTTCGCCGGCGCGCCGCAGGCGCAGACGGTTTTCTCGCAGATGCAGGCGCTGTTTGGCGTGCGCTTTCATCTGCCGGCGGACGCGGCGTTCGCGACGGCGCTCGGCGCGGTGGCGCTGCGCCGGGAAGCGCCGGACGGCGCGCGGCTCTGGCTGTGAGCGCAGCCGGCAGACGCACCGGGCGGTGGCTTTGCTGCGCGGCCATCCTGCCCGGCGATCGGGCAGCTGCGACAGGCGGGCTGTCGCCGGGGCCGCACAGCTTCGGGTTCAATCGGGCGGCATCGCGCGGGCGCGCCGCGTCCCGCGGATGAGATAAATTTCCATATCAAGAGGAGGCGTTTTCATGTACAAAGCAGACGACAAACGGTACGACGGCATGCAATATCGCCGCTGCGGGCGCAGCGGGCTGCATCTGCCGCTCATCTCGCTGGGCATCTGGCAGAATTTCGGTTCAGTGGGGAAATTTGAGGATCAGCGCGCCATGCTGCTGCGCGCGTTTGACCTGGGGATCACCCACATTGATATGGCCAACAATTACGGCCCGCCCCCGGGCAGCGCGGAGGAGAATTTCGGCCGGGTCTATCAGCGCGATCTCAAGCCTTACCGCGACGAGCTGATCCTGTCGACCAAGGCGGGTTTTGACATGTGGCCCGGACCCTACGGCAACTGGGGCTCGCGCAAATATCTGCTGGCCAGCCTCGACCAGAGCCTCAAACGCACAGGATTGGAATATTTCGATATTTTCTATCATCATCGCCCCGACGGCGGCACGCCGATCGAGGAGACGGTTTCCGCGCTGGAGACGGCGGTCAGGAGCGGCAAGGCGCTCTATGTCGGCATCTCCAATTATGGGGAAAAGGAGGCCCGTGTCGCCATCGACGAGCTGGCGCGCCGCGGCATCCATTGCCTCATCCATCAGCCGTCCTATTCCATCCTCAACCGCTGGATCGAGGATGGCCTGCAGGATCTGCTCGCGGAGAAGGGCGTGGGCAGCATCGCCTATTGCCCGTTGTCCGGCGGCCTGCTGACGGCCAAATATATCGACGGCGTGCCGGAAGGGTCGCGCCGCGCGCGCGACGGCTGGGGCGTGTCGGAGGAGGAGTGCGAGAAGCTGCGCGCGCTCAACGCTCTCGCGCAAAACCGGGGCCAGACGCTGGCGCAGATGGCGCTGGCGTGGGTGCTGCGGGAAGGCCGCGTTACGTCGGCGCTCATCGGCGCGTCTCGCGTCGAGCAGATCGACGAGAATGTCAAAGCCATCGAGAAACTGGATTTCACCGCTGACGAGCTGGCGGAGATCGACCGCATCAGCGGGAAGTAAAAACTTACTTCCGGCGCTTCGCGCGCCGCACACACCTGTGTGCGGCGCGTTTCTCTCTACTTTTAATAGGCAAACACCTGCGGGATACGAGTTGCCCTGTATAAGTTTTTGCCATTCTTATTTCACCCTCAGTGGGCGACAGGACAACGCATCCGACAGCTGGAAAGGAACGCGGGCGGCGCGGCCTGCGCCGGAGCGGCGGCTGCCTGCCGCCCTGCCGGTGTCCCTTCCTTCTCGCCACCGGGGCCGCGGCGCTTTTCGGGGAAAAACGGGCGGCCGGCAAAGCCGACGAGGCAGCCGGGGCGGCGCTCGCGGGGCAGGAAAAACGCTCATGCCATAGACCGTGGGCGCGATCTGCGCGGCTGGCGCCTGTGGACCCGGGAAGATGCGACCGGTCATTTATTCAGCATCGAAAAACCGCATTTTCCTCCATCTGCCGAGGATATACGAAACCCGGGTTTTCCAGCGATGAAAAATCATGATAGAAACAAGAAAAAGCGGGGGAATACAACCCCGAATTTGTTTGGAGGCTTGTCATGCGCGCATTCGACACCCGGCTGAAAACACAACGCTATACCGTTGCATCGCGAAAAATCACCGGCAGCGTGCGGTTGGTTTTGCTCACGGATCTGCATTCCTGCTTCTACGGCGACGGACAGAAGGAGCTGATCGAGGCGGTCGACCGGCAATCGCCGGCGCTGGTGCTGCTGGGCGGCGACATCTGCGACGACAAACGCCCCCGCGACAATACAGAGCGTTTCCTCCGGGGAATCGCGCACCGCTATCCCTGCTATTACGTCACGGGCAACCACGAATACCGCCGGCCGGATGTTGACGCCATCTTGGATATGTTTGCTTCGTATGGGGTTGTTACGCTTGACGGCGCCTGCGATACGCTGTGCCTGTCGGGGACGCATCTCAATCTCTGCGGGATCTCCGACCCCACTGCGGTCCGCGCTGTTCCCGGCGCGCCGGGGATGCAGCGGCAGTTGGCGGCGCTGCGTCCTGTGATGGAAAACGGATATTTCACCCTTCTTCTCGCGCATCGGCCTGAACGGATTCGGGCATATGCGCAGTGCGGGTTTGACCTTGTTCTGTCCGGCCACGCCCACGGCGGGCAATGGCGCTGGCCCGGCGTCATCAACGGGCTTTATGCGCCAAATCAGGGGTTGTTTCCCCGTTATGCCGGCGGCCTGTATACGGTCGGCGGCACCACGATGATCGTCAGCCGCGGGCTGGCGAGGGAAACCACGCGTGTGCCGCGGATTTTCAACCCGCCGGAGCTTGTGGTGGTGGAGCTGACGGGGGCGGATTGATCCGGCGTGGCCGGCCGCCGCGGGTTTCGGCTTCGGGCTCGACTTGCAGATGGAAATGGGGGCGGTTAGGGCGCAGGGAGCCGGCCGCGCGGACGGCGCTGCTGCGCGGCGGGGAACGCAGACGAGCGCCGTGGCGCGTCTCTCGCCGGACTGGTTGAATCTAAAAACCCCGAGGAATCGTTTCTTATGGCGAAACGATTCCTCGGGGTTTGTTTTGTGCTTGCATCCGCCCTTGAGGCCCCGGGGCAACGCGCCTGACGGCCAAAACGGACATGGGCGGCGCTGCCGGACGCGGCGAGCGTCAAACCCCCGCCCTGCCTACGGCCATTTCTTCCCGCCGCCGGGCGCCTGTTTCCCTGCGAGAAACTGTCATCGAGAAAAACCTGCCCGAGGGGCGCGAAACGGCAGCACGAAAGGCGTTATTCCTCGCGCACGGGGATGCCGGCCTCCCGGGCGCGGCGCAGCGCCTCCTCCAGCGGATCCGCGCCTGCCGGGGCAGGCTGCGCCGCGCCGGCGGAGGCGTCTTCCAGCCGCACGGCATAGCGCTGGCCCAGCACTTCCGCAATGGCCTCCTCCAGCGGCCGCTTGACGTCCGAAGCGCCCGCGCGGATGCGATCGGCCAGGAAAGCATTGACCTCGGCCAGCACGATGGAATCCCCCTGCAGGGAGGCCTTCGCCGTTTGCAGGAACCCGGCCACCGCCGGGTTCTTGGCCCGCAATGCGGCGAGGATCTCCGGCCATTCCCGCACGGGCCGCGCGGCGGGGGACGCCGCCTGACGCGACGCCTCTTTGACCGCGCGCGGGGAAGCGGAAGCCGGCTGCGCGGCCGGGGCAGGCGGCACAGCGGGAGCGCGGGAAGCGGATGAAAGAGTCGGCGCGCCGTCCGTCGGCTGCGGCGCGGGCGCGGGGGTGAAGCCGGCGGCGACTGCTTTCTCCAGCGCGGCGACGCGGGAGAGCAGCGCCGCGCTGCTCTCGTCGAGCGCCGGCTCGCACAGCCGCACCATGCACAGCTCCAGATCGATCAGCCGGTCGGAGGAGAAGCGCATACGCTCGCTGGTCAGCTGCAGCCGCTCCAGCACGGCGATGACGGCCGGCAACGTATAGGCCTGCGCGATTTGCTGCATGGCTTCGATGGTTTTGGCTTCGGCTTTCAGCTCCGAAGCGGCGTTTTTGGAGATTTTCAGCAGCATGAGATCGCGGTAGTGCGCGATCAGCTCGCTGGTCAGCTGATCCATGTCGCAGCTTTGCGCGTACAGCTCGTCCACCAGCGCGACGGCCTGCTGCGTCTCGTGCGCGAGAATATGCCGGGAGAGCGCGAGCAGGTATTCTTTTGAAGCAAGGCCCGCGACCCCCGCCGCAACCTCAGCCGTGATCTCGCCCTGCGTGGCGGCGCATTGGTCGAGCAGGGAGAGCGCGTCGCGCATGCCACCGTCGGAGACGCGGGCGATCAGCTCGGCGGCCTCCTGCGTCAGGGGAATGGCCTCCTCGCGCGCGATATATTGCACGCGGTCGCGGATGGCTTCCATGGGGATGCGGTGAAAATCAAACCGCTGGCAGCGCGAAAGAATGGTGGCCGGCAGTTTGTTGACCTCCGTCGTCGCGAGGACGAAAATGACGTGCGCCGGCGGCTCCTCAAGCGTTTTGAGCAGGGCGTTGAAGGCCTGGGTGGTGAGCATATGCACTTCGTCGATGATATATACGCGGTATTTCAGCTCGGCGGGCGTGAAGTTCGTCTCCTCCCGCAGGTCACGGATACTGTCGACGCCGTTGTTGCTCGCAGCGTCGATTTCCGTGATGTCCAGCGACGCGCCGTCCTCGATGCGGCGGCAGGACGCGCACTCGCCGCAGGGGTCGCCGTGCTGCGGATTCTCACAGTTGACCGCTTTGGCGAGGATCCGCGCGCAGGTCGTTTTCCCCGTGCCGCGCGAGCCGGTGAAAAGATATGCATGCGCCACCCGGCCGTTCATGATCTCGTTGCGCAGCGTCTGCGTGACGTGCGGCAGCCCGACCACGTCCTCAAACACGCGGGGCCTCCATTTGCGGTATAGCGCCTGATACACGGGCGTCCCTCCTTTTTCGGGTTTGTGATTTCTGTGCGCAGTGCGCAACAAAAAGAAAAGATGCACCGGCTCATGCGGGTGTCAGGAGAACCTGCGGCGCCCAAGGGGTCGAACTTAATGCTGCTCGGTTCCCCGCCTGACATGATTCGTTCGTCCTTGCCGCACAGGACCTGCGCGCCCGCATGACCCGATACATCTGTTTGGCCGACGCTTGCGGCTTGCCGCCGCGTGGCCATGGATTCTATTATATCCGATTTTCGCGCGTTTGGCAACTGTTTTTTACCCTTGTCCGCCCGGTCAGAAAGCACAAAGTCCAATTGGGTATCAACCCTGTGATCTTGAAAAATACGGTTTGAAATATTTGAATGCGGTGGGAAACTATTCCTCCAAAATGCCGGAATAGGACTTTGCTATTTTTTTAATCACCGATTTTGTTACTTCATCGGATCTCGCGCAAAAAGTAGTGAACTTACGTCCGCCGAAAGCCACCAGTAATGAAGTCGTGCCGTCTTCGGTATAAGAGCCATAACCAACAGAATTGGAACAGATTCTGTCATATTCCACATTGCCGCTGCCACTAGAGCCCATACGAATTTGTTCAAGATAGATTTCTTTGTTGTTTTGTTCTGACGCCCCGTTGGTAAAAGAATAAGAGCCGTCCTCTGCTTGTTCCAGAACCCAGTCAGAGGGCACATAGAACCGTCCAATTTCTTCCACTTGGATTAGTTGCCACCCATGGTACTGAAAAATATGATAGAGCATGACCATGACGATAATACCGGCAATTACTATCATGGAAATCAAAACGTTTCTTTTGGATCTTGTCATTTTTAGCGCCCCCTTACAGAATTAGAAAATCCAGCCCCGGAATATGCGAATGAATGAATTCCCTGAAATCATTGCTTAAAAGCGCTTCCATTCGAATCACTCCTATGGATCTGCAGCCGCCGCATGCGCTTCTATGCCGCCCAAAATATTGATAAATACATTCGGAGAGGCGCTGGACAGGCTTTGACCCGATCATAGACAGGCAACATGGCAGTGCAAATACTCGGTTTGTCGTATTGATGCGGTACTGGAAAGCTCAAGCCTTGGATCGCAGGGTCGGCCAAATGGTATCGTTTTTGTATGCGCGTCATCCTTCCCACTGTAGTCATGAGAGCTTGGAATTTTTGTTCAGGGGTTCCAAACGCATCTCCCGCCTGTATACACGATGCCAATGAGGAGAATACGAAAACCGTCATCTTGCAGACAGTCACTGTATTATCCCACTATATCCAAACGAAATCGCACCAGATAAGTAATAACATCGTCTAAAAGAAGTCCATATTCATTTAAATCCTGGTCAATTCCAAAATCGCACATAGCATCTGCTACAACTTCTGTCAAGTAATCTACTAAATCCAAATTGGTTTTCAAATCCTCCTCCGTATAATCGAGAAAAGGCAGATTTTCTTTTTGAAAGCACTCTTTAATGAGCGCTTTGTTCTCCTCAAAGCTTCTTTTCATGATCGATGCCTCCTGTTCTCCGTACCTCTGGGCCACATAGTTACAATTTTCCCTTAAGGAGTTAAAACGACAACTGCTTGAGAACTGATATATTGGACTACCATATGGCTCTATATCTGCAACCACCGCATGCGCTTTGCTTCCTAATTTCAGAAGAGAACTTCATGGCCTTTTATTTCTAAAGCGGCATCTCCTGGCGTTCTTCTTTGGAAGCAGTTTGAATTTACTGATTTACAAACTGCCAACATAGAATTTGCAACACAGCGCTTCCAAGAGACGCATTTATTTCTTGTCGCGCGCTCTCGCAAAATTCATTTGAACTGATGCGAAAAAATTATTCACTAAAATGCAGCATTTTCAAATTCAGTATATCATATTTCGGCTTTATTGCAAATATATTTTTGGACAACATGAAAAAATGCGTGTAGAGCTACAATACATATTGGACAGCAGGGCAAGAAAAAGCGAATAAAAAAGTAGAAGGACAGAGCCTTATAGGGTATAGTTTAA
>CAJFTT010000033.1 GCA_904420005.1 Candidatus Tabaqchalia intestinavium
AAGGGCAATGCGCCCGGCGGCGACTGAAATGGCCGCATGCGGCGTTCTCGAGCTCGGCGGGCGGCAGCCCGCCGCCCTGCTGCGGCCCTGCCTGCAACCGTTTCCTTCTCCCGCCGGGTCTGGAGAGCTTTTCGGGAGGGAAACGGGCGCAGGCTCCGCCGACGAGGCGGCCGAGCTTCGTGCCCGCGGGCGAGGAGAACACAGCCCGACGCCCGTTTCGCCGCGAAAAACCGCGTTTCCCCTTATCCACCGAGGGTATGCAAAACCGCGCATGTCCGATTCGGGGCCGGCAAAAAACGGCGCGGCGTCCGCGTGCAGCCCAGCCGCCTTGTGCGCGCCGCCTCCATCTTCGCGGTTCGGCAGGGCGCCCCCGGCGTCTGCCCGCCGCTTTATGCGCGCTGTTTCTGCGCTGGGACATCTCAGCGCCGCCCCGTTTTCCAACCCAGAAACAGCTCACAACCGGACGCCGTTGCGCCCCACCGCCATTGCCGCCGGGCGCGGCTGCTGCGGCCCTGCGCGCCGGCAGCCTGCCCGCCTCCTGCGCCGTCGGCGTCGGCCCTCCGCATGCAGGGCGGCGGAGACGCCTCCGGGAGGCACATCCCCGCCGGCTTCTCAGGCGCAGCGCTGCTGGATTTCCTCCAAAATTCCTCCCCCGGCTTTTTGACAAAACCCGCCGATTGCTGTATATTTAATACCAGCAACGGGCGAAGGGGGAAAAGCCATGGATGCTGTCGAAAAAATTGTGGCGCTGCTGGACCAGAGCGCCGGCGATTTGACGGAATTTGCCAAGGATATTTATTGCCACGGGGAGCCGGGCTACCGCGAGGTACGCACCGCCGCGCGCGTGCGGGCGCAGCTCGCCGCCCTCGGCCTGCCGCTGGAGGAGGGGCTCGCTGTCACAGGGCTGCGCGCCCGGCTGCACGGCGGCGCCGCGCCCGACCGGCCGGTCACCGTCGCGGTGCTGGCGGAGCTGGACGGCATCTCCTGTCCGGCACATCCTTTCGCCAACCCCGACAACGGCATTTCCCACACCTGCGGACATCATTTGCAGCTGACCGCCATGCTGGGCGCGGCGCGCGCCCTCTGCGACCCGGAGATCCGGCAGGCGCTGTGCGGCGACGTGGTGTTTTTCGCCGTGCCGAGCGAGGAATTCGCCGATCTGGAATACAAAATGCGGCTCATGCGCGACGGCGTCATCCGCTATGGCGGCGGCAAAAGCGAGCTGATCCGCATCGGCGCTTTCGACGGGATCGACCTGTGCCTCGCGCATCATCTGCACATGGTCTCCACCACCGCCGACGTGCTGCTGGGGCTCAACACCACCAACGGCTTCATCTCCAAGGCCATGACCGTGCGCGGTCACGCCAGCCACGCCGCCATCGCCCCGCACCTGGGGCGCAACGCGCTCAACGCCGCCTCGCTCGGGCTGTCCGCGCTGGCCTATCAGCGGGAAACCTTCATCGACACGGACTTCGTGCGCGTGCACGCCATCATCACCGAGGGCGGGCGCATGGCCAACGTTGTCCCCGACACGGTGACGCTCGAAGCGCAGGTACGCGCGCGCAATCTGCGCGCCATGGTCGACGCCAATGAAAAAACCAACCGCGCCTTCGCCGGGGGCGCGCATGCGCTGGGCTGCGAATACAGTTCGCGCGACCTGCCCGGGTATCTCCCCGTGCTGGAAGCGCCTGTGTCGCCGGCGATGCTGCTGGCCGGGCAGGCGCTGCGCGACCGGGTGCGTGTGCAGCCTGTCGATCCCCAGGTGCATAACTGCGCTTCGACGGACCTGGGCGATCTGAGCCATATCCTGCCGACCTTCGGCTTCACGACGGGCGGCTTTTCCGGCTCTCTGCACGGCAGCGATTTCCGCATCGAGGAGGACTACAAGGCCTACGTCCTGCCGGCGCAGATCATGGCGCTGACCGTCTATCATATGCTGCGCGACGGGGCGTCGGAGGCGCGCCGGGCCATCGAGCAATTTCCGCGGCACCTGACCCGGCAGGAATACTTTGATTACATGAACAGCTTCGACCGCACGCCGGCCGAAAGCAGGAAGGATGGATCCAATGAAAATCTCTGAATTGTTCAAACAGAAACGCACCGTAGTGTCGTTAGAAATTTTCCCGCCGAAGCAGGACACGGACTTTGACTCCGTCCTGCACGCGGCGGACGAGCTGTCCGCGCTGCGCCCCGACTACATGAGCGTCACCTATGGCGCGGGCGGCGGCACCAGCCGCAACACCGTCGCCATCGCGCGGCATTTGCAGCAGGACAACGGCGTCACCGCGCTGGCGCATCTGACCTGCGCCTCCTCCACGCGCGAGGAGGTCAGCGGCATCGTCGACGCGCTGGGAGCCAGCGGCATTGAGAACATTCTCGCCCTGCGCGGCGACCGCGCCCCGGGCAAGGAAGGCTGCTTTAACTACGCCAGCGAGCTGATCGAGGAGATCCGCCGGCACGGGGATTTCTGCATCGGCGGCGCCTGCTACCCGGAGGGCCATATCGAATGCGGCAACAAGGAAACCGACATCGATCACCTCAAGGCCAAGGTCGAGAGCGGGTGTGATTTCCTCATCACCCAGATGTTCTTCGACAATAACGTGCTGTATAATTTCCTCTACCGCCTGGCGTCCAAGGGCATCGGCGTGCCGGTGGTGGCGGGCATCATGCCCATCACCAGCGCCGCGAGCATCAAGCGCGTCACGTCCCTGTGCGGCGCGGTCCTGCCGCCCAAGCACCGCGCGATCCTCGACCGCTTCGGCGACAATCCGGCCGCGCTGCGCCAGGCCAGCATCGCTTACGCCGTGGAGCAGATCGTCGACCTCGCGGCCAACGGCGTGCGCGGGATCCATATTTACACCATGAACAAGCCCGACATCGCGCAGTCGATCATGCACAGCGTGTCGGAGATTCTCCGCTGAGCGGGAAACGCGAGAGGAAGGACGGGAAGGCAATGGTAACAAGCCTCAGGGACCGCATCGCAGGGGAGCGGCTTTATATCGACGGCGCGATGGGCACGATGCTCATGCAGGCCGGTCTGCCGGCGGGGCAGGCGCCGGAACAAATGAATCTGACGCAGCCGCAGGCGGTGCTGGACATTCACCGGGCTTACGTCGCGGCGGGTTGCGACATCCTCACCGCCAACACCTTCGGCTGCAACCCACGCAAAGCGGAGGGCGACTGGGCCGCGGCGCTGCGGGCGGGGATCGCGCTCGCGCGGCAGGCGGCGGACGAGGCGGCCGGCGCGCCGCGCTACGTCGCGCTGGATGTCGGTCCGACCGGGCAGCTGCTCGCCCCTTCCGGCGCGCTTCCGTTTGAGGCGGCCTATGACGCGTTCGCCTGCGCGGTGCGCGAAGGCGCGGCGGCCGGCGCGGACCTCGTGCTCATCGAGACCATGTCCGACGCTTACGAGCTCAAGGCGGCGGTGCTTGCGGCGAAGGAGAACTGCGCGCTGCCGGTCATCGCCACCGTGACGCTCGACGAAGCCGGGCGTCTGTTGACCGGCGCGGACATCGCCACCGTCGCCGCCATTCTGGAAGGGCTGCGCGTCGACGCGCTGGGCGTCAACTGCGCCAGCGGGCCGGAGGCGCTCGCCCCCTTTGTGCGGCAGCTTGTGGCCTGCGCTTCGCTGCCCGTCGTCGTCAGCCCCAACGCCGGGGTGCCGACGGCAGAGAATCCGCACGGCGCCTCGACGCCGGAAGAATTCGCCGCCGGGATGCGCGCGCTCGCCCAGCTCGGCGTGCAGATCCTGGGCGGCTGCTGCGGCACCACGCCCGCCCATATCCGCGCGCTGCGCCAGGCGGTCGATGACGTACCCTACCAGCCTGCGCGCAAAAAGCGCGAAACCGTCGTCTGCTCCGGCAGCGACCGGGTTGTGCTCGGCGCGGGGCGGCCGGTCGTGATCGGCGAACGCATCAACCCCACCGGCAAGAAAAAGATGAAGGAAGCCCTGCATGTGCGGGATATGGATTATCTGCTCGGCGAGGCGGCCGCGCAGCGCGACTGCGGCGCGGAGATCCTCGACGTCAACGTCGGCCTGCCAGGGCTCGACGAGCGGGAGATGATGCTCGCCGCCGTGCGCGAGCTGCAGGCGGCGGTGCGGCTGCCGCTGCAGCTGGACAGCGCCGACCCTGCCGTGCTGGAAGCCGCGCTGCGGGCATATAACGGCAAAGCGATGATCAATTCCGTCAGCGGCAAGGAGGAATCCATGCGCGCCGTCTTCCCGCTCGCGGCCAAATATGGCGGCGTGCTCGTGGCGCTGACGCTCGACGAAGGCGGCATCCCGCCGACGGCGGAGGGCCGGCTGCGCGTCGCGGAGAAGATCGTGCGCACCGCGGCGGAATACGGCATCGACCGGCGTGATATTGTGGTCGACACCCTGACGCTCGCCGCCAGCTCCGGGGAGCGGGAGGCGCTCATCACGCTGGAGGCGCTGCGGCTGTGCCGGGAGAAGCTCGGCGTCGCGACGGTGCTGGGCGTGTCGAATATTTCCTTTGGCCTGCCGCAGCGCGAGCGCGTGAGCGCCGCTTTCCTCACGATGGCGCTCGCCGCGGGGCTGGACTGCGCCATTGTCAACCCCTGCTCCGACGCGATGATGTCGTCTTATCGCTCGTATTGCGCGCTGGCGGGTGCGGATCCCGATTTCGCGGGTTATCTCGCCGCCTATGCCGGCGCGCCTGCCGCCGCTGCTCCCGCCGCGCCGGCCGCGGCATCCGCCCCCTCCCCTGCGCCGGCGTCGTCCCCTGCGGCCGGAAACGACGCCACCATCCGGCAGCTCATCCTCGACGGGCGCGGCGAACGCGCCGACCGGCTCGCGCAGGAAGCGCTTGCCGACCGCGCGCCGATGGACATCATCAACGAAGAGCTCATTCCCGCGCTCGAGGAAGTGGGCCGCGAATTCGAGCGCGGCAGGATCTTCCTCCCCCAGCTGCTCAAAAGCGCGCAGGCCGCGCAGCAGGGATTTGCCGTGCTGCGGGATTACATGCGGCAGCATCAGCTGCAGACCGAAAGCCACGGGAAGGTGCTGATCGCGACGGTCAAGGGCGACATTCACGACATCGGCAAGAACATCGCCAAGGTGCTGCTGGAAAATTTCGGCTTCGAGGTCATCGATCTGGGGCGCGACGTGCCGCCGGAGAAGATCGTGGAGACCGTGCAGGCGCAGGATATCCCGGTCGTGGGGCTCAGCGCGCTCATGACGACGACCGCCCCCGCCATGGCGGAGACCATCCGCCAACTGCGGGCGGCGGGCTGCCGGTGCAAGGTCTTCGTCGCGGGCGCGGTCGTCACGCAGGACTATGCCGACCAGATCGGCGCGGACGCTTACGTCAAGGACGCGATGGGTTCCGTGGAGTTCGCGCGCAGCGTGCTGTGCCGCTGACGGCGCGCCGCGGGACAACAGCCGCAGCGTAAAACGCGGGCGGCCTCCCGGCTGGGCAAGAGCCGCCGTCTCTCGGCAGAGGCCACGCACAGCGGCCGGCCTGACAGGCGCTGCGCATGACCTCCGGCGGCATTCCCCTTCCCGCTTCCCTCTTTTCGTTTTCCCCAGTCCATCCCCAGCCCCACCTCTGTTTTCCCAGCCCGGGCTCCTCAGTCCACTGCCTCCAGTTCCGTTTTCTGCAGTCTAGTTGCCCGCCCCAGTTGCTGCCCGGAAAATGTCTCCGGGCGCGGGGCGCAACCGCTGCGGGCCATCCTGCCCACGAAACGGCGCTGTCAGCGCGCAAACGAATTCCTCCGTCCACAGCCCACCGCGCGGGAAAGGCGATGGGTTCAAGCAGCGCCCACCAATGTCCTCAGGATGCGGTACGCGCCGTCTAATATCGCGGCCCCCATATTCAATCCCCGTCCCGCCCCCCTGGCAACGCCTCGGCGCAGCCAGGGGGAGTTCGTTCTTTCATGCTTCATGGCGCTGGCTCCCGCGTTGCGCCTTGTCCACCGAGGGTACAATCCATGAAAGGGAAAATCAGTAAAAATAGCTTTCATGCAGAGATTCGCCGCGTAGACACAGCGGTTGCATTCGAAATGTTTGCCAGATAATAGAAGAATAAGCCGTGGCGCAAATCCAATAAACCAAAACATCATACCTTTTACCGGAATTCCCAAATTCCACCACTATTCAATTTTGACGCCGTCCGAAGCTGTCCTTTTTAGTGTTTGTACCCAAAAATACCATGGTTTTCCAAACGTTTTCCTCGCAACAATCGTAAATATGATCAGCACAACGATCATCGTCCCCATCGCTGCCACTGTCAAAATCACTCTGTTCTCTACAATGGCATCGATCTCATCCGCGTTCTCTCCCGCGATAACGACGTCGTTTTCATCAAAATACAAGTTAATGTGCGTGCCGTCAGGAAGCCCTGCCGGTAAGCCTATCGTTTCCGGATCGATGTAGTAAAGCTCATTTTTGACATAGCGGACTTGTCCGTTTTCCATCCTTCCGGTACGAGATTCATCATAGATACCATCATACCCCAATTCTGTGCCAGACATCACATATCCTATTAATATAAAAAGGAGGACAACAAACAGCAAGGTAATTCCCAATGTGATCCAGAATATTTTCATAAACGCTTTTGCCGCTGCTTTTTCTTCCGGTGTTTTGTCCGGTTTTTTGTTCAGCCAAAAGCCAAGACGGATGAAGCCTATCCCCTTTGCGGCGTTAACGTTTTGTGCAATATCATTGATATTCATATCGTTTTCCCCTTATATCAGCAGTAAGCCCGCATTATCCGGCATGCATGCTTCAGGCGACGCGGATTATATAAAAATTCGGACGGAATTTCCTTTTGTCAAATTAGCCAATGAAGATTTTCCTATAAAGAGACAGTATATTTATATCTTTTCAATTGTACTCTATATCTTTGGCCGTTACAAGCTTTTTCTATCGTGCTTGGCCCAAGTTCTAACCTGCTCATGGATAAACAAACCGGTGCAAAACAGGTTTGTCTTTGTTGGTCGCGTCGCAAAAAGTCTCCTTATAAAACGATCATTGGGACAACATAAAAAGCTGCATTTGCATTTCTCAAAAATCGAATTTTAACTTGGTGCGGCTATTCATAACGACACTTTGCCAAATAAAAAATCTGCGTGTTTTCTTAACACTCGAATCGGAAAGGGCAGTCCAAATCGATATCTCCCCGCGATAAGACAAAACCGCCGCGAAGCGGCGGCTCTCGCAAAAGTTGGTAGCGACTGAAAGCCGTTGTGCGGGCGTTTGCAGCCGAGCAGGCGAGCCGAGCGTGACTTTTGCGAAAGCGAGGCGCGGCAGAATAAGCGCGATGCGCTTTGCAATGCAATGAAAAAGCTCGTCGCAAGCGATATATCACGAGCGAGGAGCTGGAGCTGATGACGGGATTCACCACGCGCTGCGGCGACCGTCCGCCGGACAGTCGTCTGGCCGGTTTTGCCCGCTCGCTTCGCTCGCGCAAAACCGGAGCTTGTTTCTCATCCCGATCTTAAGGCAAAAAGAAACGCCCGTGCAAAGCCACGGCGAGATAAGGATGTTTTCAAAAGCGGCAGCCACTGTTGTTTGTGGTTGCCGCTTTTACTTGTGTGTTTGGGATACTT
>CAJFTT010000034.1 GCA_904420005.1 Candidatus Tabaqchalia intestinavium
GGGCTCGCGCCCGGCAATGAGGAGAACACAGCCCGACGCTCGTTTCACCGCGAAAAACCACGTTTCCCCTTTGTCCACCGAGGGTAACTTCAGTGTATACAATTTCTGCTGCCATGTTTCGTATATTATTCATCCGTCTAACCCATTCCATCTGATTGTTCGCTTTGAGTCGTTCAGTTATGTCTTCACGCTCTGCCACCTGCTTTACCAGCTGGGAAAATAGTTCTTCTGCCTGCCGGTCGCTCAGGCGTCGGCAGACTGCGTCTGGTCGAACTGGCTGTTATACAGCGTCGCGTAAAATCCGCCCTGTTGCAGCAGGCTTTCATGCGTGCCCTGCTCGACGACGGAGCCGTCCCGCATGACGAGGATCACGTCGGCGGTTTGGATCGTGGAGAGCCGGTGCGCCACGATGAAGCTGGTGCGCCCCTGCATCATATGCAGAAAGGCTTCCTGAATTTGCAGTTCGGTGCGCGTGTCGATGCTGCTGGTCGCTTCGTCGAGAATGAGCATGGCGGGGTGCGTGAGCATGATGCGCGCGATGCAAAGCAGCTGCTTTTGACCGACAGAAAGGTTGCCGCCCGACTCTTCGATGCGCGTCTCGTACCCCTGCGGCATCTGCAGGATGAAATTGTGCGCGTGCGCGGCCCGTGCCGCAGCTTCCACCTCCGCCTGCGTCGCGTCGGGATTCCCATAAGCGATGTTATCCCGGATGCTGCCGGAAAACAGCCACGTGTCCTGCAGCACCATGCCGAAGCTGCCGCGCAGGCTGCTGCGGGTAAGGCTGCGCACGTCCTGCCCGCTGACGCGGATGGCGCCGTCCGTCACGTCGTAAAAGCGCATCAGAAGGTTGATGAGCGTGGTTTTCCCGCAGCCCGTCGGGCCGACGATGGCGATGCGCTGCCCGGGCTGCGCGTCGAGCCGCAGGTGCTGCAGCAGCGGACGGGCGGGATGATAGGAGAAGGAAACGTCGTCGAGCACGACATGCCCGTCGCAGTGCGCGAGGACTGCGTTGTCCGCGTCGGAAGGCTCGTCCGCCTCGTCCAGCACCTGAAACACCCGCTGCGCGCAGGCCAGCGCATTCTGCAACTCGGTCACCACGCCGGAGATCTCGTTGAAAGGCTTGGTGTATTGATTGGCGTAGGTCAGAAAGCACGACAGGCTGCCCACGGAAAAAGTCCCGCCGCTGCGCAGCACCAGCAGTGCGCCCGCCACGCAGACCGTAGCGTAAACCAGCCCGTTGACAAAGCGCGTGCAGGGGTTGGTCAGGGAAGAATAAAACTGCGCCTTGACCCCGGCGGTATACAGCCTGCCGTTGATCTCGTCAAACTGCGTCTGCGCACGCTGCTCGAAAGCGAACGCCTTGACGACCTTTTGCCCGCCGATCAGCTCGTTGGTCAGCCCGCCCAGCTCCCCGCGGATGGAGGACTGCACGCGGAACATGTTATACGACCGCTTGGCGATGAACGAGGCGACGAAAAGCGAGAGCGGGGTCAGCACTACCACCAGCAGCGCGATCCATACATTGATGGAGAGCATGAAAATGAGCGTGCCGACGATGGTCACCACGCCGGTGAACAGCTGACTGAATCCCTGCAGCAGCCCGTCGGAAACCTGGTCGATATCGGTGGCGACGCGGTTCATCAGGTCGCCGTGCGGATGAGAGTCGATATATTTCAGCGGGACGCGGTTGAGCTTGCCGAACAGATCCCGGCGCAGATCATGCACCGTGCGGTAAGAAAGCTGGTTGGTGCACAGCGTCATCAGCCGCTGGAACAACGCCGCGCCAAGAGAGACGGCGGCGATCTGGAGGAGAATCGGCCAGATTCCGTCAAAGTCAACGTTGCCCGGCCCGATGATTAGATCGACAGCATACCCCACCAGCACCGGCGCGAAGAGCGTGAGCGCAATGCTCACGACGGCGCACAACAGTGAAGCTGCCAGATAAAGTCGGTAAGGCCGCAGGTAATGCAACAACCTGCGGATGGTCTCCATTTGCATCGAATCGTCCGCCTTTCTGTGCCGGCCGCCCGTTTGCGGCGCGGGGAATGCATTGCGCGTGTCCCGGAGAGGGAAAGTCAGGGCTTGGCTTCGGTTCCCGCCCCGCTGCCCTGCAGCTGGGAGAAATGGATTTCACGGTAGGTGGGGCAACGTTCGAGGAGTTCTTCATGCCGCCCCGCGCCGACCAGGGCGCCGTTATCGAGCACCAGGATCAGGTCAGCGGCGCGCACCGCAGAGGTGCGCTGGGAAATAATGACCACTGTGCGTTTTTGCTCCTCCTGACGCAGCGCCCGGCGCAGCGCGGCGTCCGTCGCGAAGTCCAGCGCGCTGGCGCTGTCGTCGAGAATAAGCACGGCCGGATCGGAAACGAGCGCGCGCGCGATGGTCAGGCGCTGCCGCTGTCCGCCGGAGAGATTTTTACCCCCCTGCTGCACAGGTGTGTCAAGCTGCTCCGGCCGCTCCCGCACGAAATCCGCTGCCTGCGCAGTTTCCAGCGCGCGCCAGAGCGCCTCGTCGGGCGCGTCGGCGTTGCCCCAGCGCAGGTTGGAGGCGATGGTTCCGCTGAATAATTCCGCTTTCTGCGGCGTCACACCGACGGCGCGGCGCAGCGCGGGCAGGGCGAGTTGCCGCACGTCGGTGCCGCCAAGCAGGACCGCGCCGTCCGTCACGTCGTAAAAGCGGGAAATGAGCGCGGCGAGCGTGCTCTTGCCCGAACCGGTGCCGCCGATGACGCCCAGCGTTTGTCCGGCTTCCAGCCGGAAGGAGATATGCCGCAGCGCATATTCCTCATTTTGATGATAGGAGAATGAGACGTCCTGAAATTCCAGCGAGAGGCCGCTCTCCCGGTCGGGAAAAGCGGACGGCGCTTGCGGGGAAAGCACGGAGGGTTGCAATTCGAACACCTCGTTGACGCGGGCGGCGCAGGCAGACGCTTTGGTGAAGAGCACCACCAGATTCGCCACCACCACCAGGGCGAGGGAGATCTGCGTGATATAGTTGACAAAAGCGATGATCTCGCCCTGCGTCATGCCGCCGGACTGCACACGCCAGCCGCCGAACCACAGGATCGCGACGATCGCGAGGTTCATCAGCAGCGAGGTCAACGGGTTGAGCCATGCGGAAATGCGCCCGACCGTGACGGAGGTGCGCAACAGGTCGTTGTTCGCGTCCTCGAAACGCGCGCATTCCGTCTTCTGCCGGGAAAAGGCGCGGATGACCCGCGCGCCGGCCAGCCCTTCGCTGGTGATGAGCGAAAGCCGGTCGAGCTTCTTCTGGATGGTGGAATAAAACGGGATGGAGCGCGACATGACGATATACAGTACCAGCGCCACGAGCGGCGCGGCGGCGAGAAACACCAGCGAGAGCTTGAGATCGAGCAGCATCGCCATGACGGTCGCGCCGACGACGAGGAAGGGCGCACGGATCACGAGCCGGATGAGCATCGCGACCGCTACCTGCAGCTGGTTGACGTCGCTGGTGATGCGCGTAACAAAAGAAGCGGTTCCCAATGAATCGATTTCCGCGTGCGAGAGCGTGTTGATGTGGCGGTACATGTCGCTGCGCAGCGCAGTGCCGAAGCCCTGCGAAGTGCGGGCTGCGAAATATTGGCAGGTCAGCGCGGAAGCCAGCCCCACAATGCCGAGCGCCACCATAACGCCCCCCATTTTCCAGATATACCCCACGTCTCCCGCGCCGATGCCCTTGTCGATGATGCTCGCCATCACGACGGGGATGATCAGCTCGAACACAGCCTCCAGCAGCTTGAACAGAGGGCCGAGCACCAGCTCTTTTTTATAATCCTTCAGGTATCTTGTCAGTTTGAACATCCGTATGCTCCTTTGCCTGCAATTTGGCACAAAAGAACTGCAAATTCCGCCTGAGCGAAATTTGCAGGGAAAGGGGACGACCGCAGAGAAACACGTTCTCGCTTTGTGAATAAAATTGAGACGGGCGGACGCTTTCTCGCGTGGCAGAAGGATCCTTGCCCGCAACATATTTTTTTCATTATAGCATAATGCTGGAAATTAGTAAATCCATTTATTAAAAAAGGAAGCGAAAAAACATACAGAGTGCCCAAAAAAGACGATTGCTTTTTGGAAAAAATCACGACAAGAGAAATGCGATTATCGCATTGTCAAATGCTTGTGACAAATGTTATAATGAACATACATTTGACTGCACCCCATTGTTTATTCAAAAATACCCTCAACGGAGAAAGGGAAACACGGTTTTTCGGGGATAAACAGACGGCTGCTTTTTCCTCGCCTGCGGGAGAGCGCCCGGCTGCCTCGTCGGCGGAGTTTGCGCCTGTTTTCCGCCCGAAAAACGCCGTGGATCCAGCGGTGGAAGGGAAGGAGTACGGACAAGGCCGCGGCAGGACGGTGGCGCGTCCGCGTTCGTTCCAGCTGCCGCCGGGTGCGTTGCCCCTTGTCCAATGAGAGTACCAAAGGGATGGAGAGAATACGATGCAGCAATTTGAATGGAAATTGACGCGGGTTCCCGACGCGGGCGGCGCGACGGGGGAAGAGATTTCCCGCCTTGCTTATGACGATACGCGGGGCGGCTGGTTTTCCGCCGTCGTGCCGGGGACGGTGCTCACGAGCTATCTGCGCGCGGGCAGGATCGACGATCCGTATTACAGCGACAACATCGAAAAGCTGGACCAGGCGTACTATAACGTCGATTACTGGTACCGCGCGCGGCTGCGCGTGCCGGCGGAGCCTGCGGGCCGGCGCACCTGGCTGTGCTTTGATGGGATTCACCGCAAAGCGGACATTTTTTTGAACGGGGAGAGGATCGGGGAGATCGGCGGCGCGTTTCTGCGCGGGCGGTTTGACGTCACGCAGCGGGCCCGCCCGGGGGAGGAGGCCGTCCTCGCGGTCTATATTCACTGGTGCGACGCGAACCTGCTCGACACGCCGACGTTTATCGGCAGCGCGGGTTGGGATTTCATGCCCGCGATCCCGGGGAGAAATATCGGGTTGTATCGCGACGTGTATCTCGAAGCAACGGGCGACGCGCGGCTGGTCGATCCATTCGTGCGAACCGAGCTGGCTGAACCCGGCCTGGACGCGGCTGAGGTGAAGATCTGCACGGAGATCGCAAACGAGGCCGATGCGCCACGAGAGGGTGTGCTTTGCGGTGCGATCGAGCCCGGCGGCATGACTTTCCGGCAGCCGGTCGCGCTGCCGGCGCGCGGCGTGCAGACGCTCGAACTGCCGCCGGTGCATTTGGAGCGGCCGCGGCTATGGTGGCCGGTGGACCTGGGCGAGCCGAATCTGTATACCCTGACGCTTACCTTGGAGATCGACGGGCGGGTGTCCGACCGGAGAACGGTGTCCTTCGGAGTGCGGAAATTCGATTATGACCGGGAGGGCCATGATCTGCGCCTGCGTGTCAACGGCGTTCCTGTGCTGTGCAAGGGCGGTAACTGGGGGATGCCGGACGCTATGCTGGGGCAAACGCCGGCGTTTCTCGATGCATCGGTGCGCATGCACAGAGAAATGCACTTCAACATGATCCGTACCTGGCATGGTACGTCGGATTTTGAGGAGTTTTACGACGCTTGCGACAAGTACGGCGTTATGGTGTTTGAGGATTTTGCCCTGCATGGCAAACAGGCGCCGCACGACCCACCTATGCTGCTGGCGAGCGCGCGGGATAAAATCCGGCGCCTGCGCAACCGTGCCTGCATCGCGCTGTGGTGCGGGGAGAATGAGGCCGTCCCGCCCAAGCCGCTCGACGTGCAGCTTCCCGAAGCCTGCGCGGCGCTTGACGGCACGCGGCTGTATATCGCCGCCTCCAATTGCGACGGAGTGCGCGGCGGTATCACCTATACGGTGCAGCAGCCGGCGTGGTTCTTCCGGCATGCGGCGGGCTTTACGACGGAGATCGGCGCGCAGGCGGTGCCCGCGGTGGAGAGCATGCGCCGCATGATGAAGGAGAGCGAACTCTGGCCGCCCGAGAACCCCGTTTGGCAGCTGCATGACTATAATTTTGGCATCGGCAACAAGATTTCAGAGAAATACACCAAAGAAATCACCGCGCGCTACGGCGCCCCCACGGGGATCGAGGACTTCTGCCGCAAAGCGCAGCTGCTCAATCTGGAGACCTATAAAGCCATGTTCGAGGCCTGGAACGACCGGATGTGGAACGACTGCAGCGGGATCCTGCTGTGGATGAGCGCACCGGCCTGGCCGTCGCTGATCTGGCAGACCTATGATTATTATCTGGATGCGTTCGGCACGTATTACGGCAGCAAGCATGCCTGCGAGCCGGTGCATGTGCAGTGGAACGCGGAGACGGGAGAGGTCAAGGTGATCAACCATACCCCGCAGCCGCTGTGCGGCGTGACGGCGGAGACGGAGGTCTATTGCCTGGACGGACGGCGGGCTTACGCCAACCGCGTCACGCTGGATGCGCCGCCCTGCGCCGCGACGAAAGCGGATACGCTGTTCGCGCCGCAGCAGGAGAATCTTGCGCTGGGCAAGCCGGCGTTTGCTTCCTCCTGCGCGGGGGAGGCGGTGCAGGCCGGCAACGTGACCGACGGCACGGAGGAGACCCGTTGGACGAGCGGGGAGGGGCAGACCGAATGGCTGTGCGTCGATTTGCAGACGGAGGAGATCATCGACGGCGTGCAGATCAGCTGGGAGAACGCTTACGCGGCGGATTTTGGCGTCGAGACGTCGGTCGACGGGGCGGCGTTTGAAGAAGCGGCGACTGTCTGTGACGGAGTGGGCGGCTGCAACACGTTGCATTTTCAGCAGCGCACGGCGCGCTATGTCCGCGTCGTCTGCACTCGCCGCGGCACGATCTGGCCGTATTCGATTTACCAGCTGCGGGTGCTGCGCGCGCGGGAGCACGCGTCGGAAATGCCGGAGCTGAGCGACACGCATTTTATCAAGCTGCGCCTGCGCGATGCGCAGGGTGCGCTGCTGTCGGAGAATTTCTATTGGCGCAGCCTGCGGGACTGCGATTATACCAGCCTGGCGCAGATGCCGCAGGCGGCGCTGAAAACGCGGGCGAAAATGACGGCGGAGGGTATGCGCGTCGAGATCCGCAACGCCTCAGGAAATATCGCGGTTGGCGTCCGGCTCAAAGCGGCCAAGGCGGGGGTGTCCGGGGATGACCGGATCCTGCCGGCTTTCTATGACGACAACTATTTCTCCCTGCTGCCGGGCGAGACGCGGGAAATCTGCATCCGATACGCGCCGCAGGACGGCGCGCACCCCTGCCTGGTGACGGAAGGGTTCAACGCGCCGCGGCGCATGGTCGCCGTAACAGCAGAATAGGTTGGTGTCAAAAATGGCACAAGGATCATGCACACAGCAAATTATATAAAGGAGAGATGAACGAGTGAAAACGAGAATCCACCGCTTGGGCTGCCTGTTGTTGGCCTTATGCATGGCCGTGTCCTTCAGCGCTGCGCTCTCGGCCTGCGCGCCTACCAACCTCGGCGGCAGCGTCGCCGAGCTGCGGGAGGACAAGATCACCGGCGGCTGGCAGCTGGCGCGCGTCAAGGACACCGACGGCGCAACCGGCCAATCCCTGTCGCAGCAATATTCCACGGGGGAGGACTGGATCAGCGCCACCGTGCCGGGCACGGTGCTGACGAGCTATATGGACGCCGGGCTGATCGAGGATCCGTATTACAGCGACAATATGCGCAATCTCGATCAGGACTATTATAATGTCGATTACTGGTACCGCACGGAGTTTACCGTGTCGGAGGACTACCGGGGACAGCGCGTATGGCTGAATTTTGACGGTATTAATCATAAGGCCGACGTGTACGTCAACGGTCAGGAGATCGGCAAGATCGAGGGCGCTTTCATCCGCGGCAAATTCGACGTCACGGATGTGGTGAATGTCGGACAGACCAATTATCTTGCCGTGTATATCCACTGGTGCGATTCCCAGGTGGAGGATATGCCGTCCTTCCTGTGCAGCGCCGGATGGGACTGGATGCCGGCCATCCCGGGACGGAATATGGGGATTTACAAGGACGTTTATCTCACGATGAGCGGCGATGTGACGCTCGAGGATCCGTTTGTCAAAACGGATCTGCCTCTGCCCGCGCTCACCAGCGCGAGCGTTGATATCAGCACAGACGTCGTCAATCATTCCGACCGCAGTATCAGCGGCACCATCAAAGGCACGATCCGTCCGAAGGATGATGCGGCGGGGGAGGCCATTACCTTCGAGAAAGCCGTGACGATCGGCGCGGGCGAGACGCAGAACGTTGCGCTCGATACCGTCACCATGCAGAATCCGCGTCTGTGGTGGCCCAACGGCTATGGCGAGCAGAATCTTTATGAGCTGGAGCTGTCGTTTGAGGCCGGCGGCGTCTCGGATATCAAAACCACGACCTTCGGCGTGCGGGAGATCACGTATGATTCCGACAACCACGATTTGCAGATTTCCGTCAATGGTCAGAAGGTGCTGTGCAAGGGCGGCAACTGGGGGATGCCCGACGCCATGCTGCGCTGGACGGAGGAGGATTTCGACACGGCGGTCAAGCTGCATAAGGACATGAACCTGACGATGATCCGCACCTGGCATGGTACGGCGGATTTTGACGCGTTTTACGATGCGTGCGATAAATACGGCATTCTCGTGTTTGAGGATTTCTGGCTCAACGGCTGGACGGTGCCGGAGGATACCGAAATGTTCATGGCCAACGTGGACGATAAGGTCAAGCGCCTGCGCAACCGCGCCTGTATCGCTGTCTGGTGCGGCGAGAACGAGGCGGTTCCGCCCGCGCCGCTGAACCATCAGATCCCCGCCTCGGTCAACGAATACGACGGGACGCGCCTGTATATCGCGGCGTCGAACGAAGACCCCGTTTCCGGCGGCGTGACCTATGCGGTGCAGGAGCCGGCATGGTATTTCTCACAGGCGGCCGGGTTCACGACGGAGATCGGCTCGACCTGCGTGCCCACGATCGAGAGCATGCGCCGCATGATGAAGGAGAGCGATCTCTGGCCGGTGGGCAACGACATGTGGCAGTGGCACGACTATAACGCCGGCATCGGCAACAAGGCTACGGAAAAATACACCGCCACCGTCAACGGACGCTATGGACAGACGAGCAATGCCGAAGAATTTTGCGAACAGGCGCAGCTGCTCAATCTGGAGACGTTCAAGGCCATGTTCGAAGCGTGGAACGACAAGCTCTGGGACGACTGCAGCGGGGTCCTGCTGTGGATGACGTCGCCGGCCTGGCCCTCCACCATCTGGCAGACCTATGACTATTATTGGGATCCCACGGGCGCGTATTTCGGCGTGAAATCGGCCAGCGAGCCGGTGCATGTGCAGTGGAATTCCTTTACGGGCAGCATCAAGGCGATCAACAACACCGCTGAGGATCTCAAAGGCGTGACCGTCGAGGCGGAAGTATATAATCTCGACGGCACGAGAAGATACCAGAATTCCGTGCAGATCGATGCACGCTCCAACACCGCGACGGAAGCGTTCAAGCTGTTCGCTCCCGCGGGTGTGAACGTCGCAGCAAATAAAACCGCGCGTTCTTCCTCGCAGGAGAGCGGAGAAATGTCGGCGTCGCGGGCCTTTGACGGCAATGATACCACGCGCTGGGCGTCCAGCGGCACAGGGCAGGAATGGCTGATGGTCGATCTCGGAGAGCCGCAGAGCATTGACCATGTGGTGATTCAGTGGGAGAATGCATATGCCAGCCGTTACCAGATCCAGGTGTCCAATGACGGCGCGAGCTGGACCAGCGTGGCTTCTGTCACAGACGGCTACGGCGGCACCGCCACCATCGCGTTTGACGCGGTCACGGCGCGGTATGTGCGGCTTTACTGCCAGGAGCGCGGCACGTCGTATGCATATTCGGTTTATGAAATGCAGGTCATTCAGGCGGGCACGATGGATGGCGAGGTCGAGGATTTGAGCGACACGCATTTTATCAAGCTGCGCCTTCGCGACGCGCAGGGCAATCTGCTGTCGGAGAATTTCTATTGGCGCAGCACCGCCGATTATGATTATACGGCGATGCGTTCCATGAACAAGGCGTCCCTCACGGCGCAGGCCAGCACGCAGGTGGACGGAGAGACCACGCGGATCACTCTGACGGTTCGTAACTCCGACGCCGCGGTGGCGGTCGCGGTACGGCTGAAGGCCATTAAGGACCAGGCGGCTTCCGGCGAGGACGATCGGATTCTTCCCATTCTCTACAGCGACAATTATTTCTCGCTGCTGCCGGGGGAGGAAAAAACCGTGACCCTGGAGTTTGAGACGAAATATCTGGACGGCGCGAACGCGCAGATTGTCGTCGATGGGTATAATGCGGACAGCTTTACCGTGCAGGCCTGATAAACGGACAAAAAGGGAGAATCCGCCGTGCGGGCGGCAGGCAAAAAACGCGAGCGGAGAGGGGGTGCACTTTTCCGCTCGCGTTATGCTTGTGTTCAAATGAAAAAGGTTTCCGCAAGAACCGGGGAGAGCAAAGCCTCAGCAGTAAGGTTCTCAACAAAAGGGATCCCGGAGCGCCGTGCGCTATTTTTTTGCGCCCTGGTTTTTGACTGCCTGCATTTTCGCTTCGATGTGCGCCGCATCCCCCAGATAGCGGTGCGCCATCGGCCGCAGCCTGTCATCCAGTGTATAGATAAGCGGGATGCCTGTTGGGATGTTCAGCTCTGTGATTTGCTTTTCGGAAAGCTGGTCGAGGTACATCACCAGCGCGCGCAGGGAATTGCCGTGCGCCGCGATGAGGACGCGCTTCCCGGCGAGGATATCCGGCCGGATCGTTTGCGCATAATAGGGGATCACACGGGCGATCGTATCCTTGAGGCTTTCCGTCAACGGCAGTTCTGCGTCAATGCCGCGGTACATGGACTGCAGCGCCGGGTTGCGTTCATCGGCAGGGTCCAGGGCGGGCGGCTGCACGTCGAAGGAACGCCGCCAGATTTTGACCTGTTCTTCACCGTATTTCGTCGCTGTTTCCGATTTGTTGCATCCCTGCAGCGCCCCGTAATGCCGCTCGTTGAGCTTCCAGTTTTTGATGACGGGGATCCATTCTTCGTCAAGCTGCTGGAGTACGCGGTTGGCCGTATGGATGGCCCGTTTGAGATAGGAGGTGTAACAGATATCGAAATGAAATCCGGCTTCCCGCAGGGAAATCCCGCCCTGCGTTGCCTCGGCTTTCCCTGCTTCGGACAGATCGACGTCGGTCCAGCCCGTGAACAGATTCTCCTTGTTCCAGACGCTTTCCCCATGCCGGATCATGACCAGTTGATAAGACATTGTATCGGCCTCCTTTTTGCTTTTGTTCGGTCGCATTACATAAATATATTTTTGATAGGGAAGATAGCAGCAAGTTGGGATCCCCGTACCGCGCGTTTTCCTGTCCTGCGGCGATCATCAAGACCGTCGGCGCCGCGGCTGAAACGGAAGGAAACGCTGCGTGCGGCGTCCGATGTCGATAGACCACCCCGCAGATCCCGCGGATTTGGATCGAAACCTGCCCCAGCTTTATTTTACAAGCCGGCGTGGGCTTATGCCTTCCTGGAAGCCGCGCGGCGGAAATACTGCGGGGCCAAACGGCGAGGAGCTCTTAGGCAGAAAACGCGAACATGTAGTGGATTCAAGCTGGCCAATAGTTAGTTTTAACTAACTATTGGCCAGCATACACCTTTTCAGTAAAAATGTCAAGCGTGGATTTGATTGGTTAGTATGCAGATTGTAGAGCTACAATACATATTGGACAGCAGGGCAAGAAAAAGCGAATAAAAAAGTAGAAGGACAGAGCCTTATAGGGTATAGTTTA
>CAJFTT010000035.1 GCA_904420005.1 Candidatus Tabaqchalia intestinavium
AAGGGCAATGCGCCCGGCGGCGACTGAAATGGCCGCATGCGGCGTTCTCGAGCTCGGCGGGCGGCAGCCCGCCGCCCTGCTGCGGCCTTGCCTGCAACCATTTCCTTCTCCCGCCGGGTCTGGAGAGTTTTTCGGGAGGGAAACGTGCGCAGGCTCTGCCGACGAGGCGGCCGGGCTTCGTGCCCAGCGGCGAGGAGAACACAGCCGGACGCCCGTTTCGCCGCGAAAAACCGCGTTTCCCCTTATCCACCGAGGGTAGTATTTTCCATAGACAACTCCCTTTTGCCATGTCAAATACTGCGGGTTCCAAGTGCCCCGGACACACGCGCGCCGCGCTGCGCGGTGGCCGGCCCGCAAATGGGCGGCGCATGCGCTGCCTGTATGCGCCGAAAGAGGATTGGATGTATGTTTATCATAAGGAGATTTGGACGGAGCGACCATCTTCTCTTCGTTAAAGTCCTGTAAAATCGGCGCGAAAACCTTTCGTAGAAATGTTGTATTTACGTTTTTGCGCAGCTTTAACCGAGGCGAGGGCTCCTAAGCGAAGCCCCAAAATCGCTTTGTTTGTGCTGCAAGCCGGACTTGGGCAGATGTGCCGCTGGGGGCTGTGAAATGTTTCCGCACTGCCGCGGATTCTTTTTATATTTTTGTATTTCTATCTTGTAAAGTTAGAACAAAAATGCTATGATTCTCCCGAACGATTGAAATTTCCCCGGGCTTGCGCGTGCAGGGCTGAGAATTATGACACTGCGGTGCAATGCGTTTTTCGATCGGCGTTGTTTTGCCTATGTGCGTTGTCACTGCGTCGCTTCCCTTGGCGGCGCGCGGGCGAACGAGCCGTTTCGAGCGGGGATTGTGCGGCATCTGCCTTTTGGGGAGAGGCGCCTCGCGATGCATCTGCCTGGCGTCCCACCGGCTTTCCCCTTCATCTTAAGGGCCGAAGCCCTGCGGGGGACGGCGGCTTTGCCCGTGAGGGTATCGCGCCGTTGGGAAGCCGGCTGCGCGATCGCAGCCTTGCGGGCGGCGACCATATTGTTCGTTCCCATATCGCCACGGACCGTGCGGATCCGTGGCAACATTTGACCAATCGGACAGGAGAGGATATGCATGAAAATGGCACCGGAATGGAGCGACCGTTTGCGGCATTGGACCGCCACGCTGGAAAAGGATTTCTATCGTCCGCTGGGCGAGATTTCCTTTGAAGGCTTCTGCACCGACGAACATATCACCCAGCAGCAGGCGCTGGAGCACGCCGGCTACGCGCCGATCCCCGAGGGGACGGCCTGGGGGAAGGAGTGGGAATACCTGTGGCTGAAAGCGGAGATCATCCTTCCGCCCGAAGCCGAAGGGCAGCCCATTGTGCTCAACCTTAACCCGGGCGGCGAGACGACGCTGTTTGTCAACGGCGCGTCCTTCGGTACCTACCGCGCCGGATGGGTTCTGATCCCGCATCATTTCATGGTGGACAATATCCTCACCGAAAGCGGCAAGCCGGGCGAACGGTATCTGCTGCAAGCGGAAGCCTACGCCGGGCATTTCTACCCCAACGGCAAGATCGCCTACTGCGGCACGGGCCCTGTCCTGCCCGGCACCTATACCGACCCGCTGGAGGGCAAGCTGCGCACGGCGATGGGCAAGAATACGTTCGGCGTCTGGAACGAAGCCGCCTATCAGCTTTGGGTGGATGTCCGGGCGCTGACCGAGATCATGGAATGCCTGCCGGAGAGCAGCCTGCGCGCGGCGAAGATTGGCAAAGCGCTGGAGAAATTCACCCTTGCTGTGGATTTTGAGCAGCCGCTGGAAGGCCGCCTTGCCGACTACGAAAAGGGCAGGGCGATCCTCCAGGAGGCGCTCTCCTGCGTCAACGGCAGCACGACGCCCACCTTCTACGGCATCGGCAACGCCCATCTCGACGTGGTGTGGCTCTGGCCGCTGGCCGAGACCGAGCGCAAGGTCGCCCGCACGTTTGCGGCGCAGCTGCGCCTGATCGAAAAGTATCCGGGCTACAAATTTCTCCAGAGCCAGCCGCAGACGTATGCGTTCTGTCAGCAGTATTATCCCGAGCTGTTCGAGCGGATCAAGGCTGCCATCCGGACGGGCGGCTGGGTCGCCGAAGGCGGCATGTGGGTGGAGCCCGATACCAACATGACGTCCGGCGAATCGCTGGTCCGCCAGTTGATCCACGGCATGCGGTACTTCCGTGAGGAGCTGGGCGTCAACTGCGAGATCCTCTGGCTGCCCGACACCTTTGGCTATACCGCGGCGCTGCCGCAGATTCTCAAAAGCTGCGGGATCAAGTACCTGGTCACGCAGAAGATCTTCTGGAGCTATAACGGCGGGGAACAGTTCCCGTATCATTACTTCACCTGGCGCGGTATGGACGGCAGCGAAATCGTCTCCTACCTGCCCACCAATTATACCTATACCACCAATCCCAAGCAGCTCATCGACGTCTGGGAGAAGCGCGTCCAGAAAGACGGGCTGGACAAATTCCTCCTGCCCTTCGGCTACGGCGACGGCGGCGGCGGTCCCTGCCGCGACCACATCGAGTTCGCGCTGCGGGAAAAGGATCTGGAAGGCTGCCCCAAGCTCGAAATGGCGCATCCGCGCAAGATTTTCGAGGATCTGGAGGCGGAAGGCGGCCCCGAAAACACGTACGTAGGCGAGCTGTATTTCACCTGCCATCGCGGCGTTTATACCAGCCAGGCTTCGGTCAAGAAGGGCAACCGCAAGGCCGAGCTGGCGCTGCGCGAAGCGGAAATGTGGGGCGCCGTGGCGCTGCAGGACGGCTTCTCTTTCCCCTACGCGCAGTGGGATGCCGACTGGAAAACGGTGCTGCTCAACCAGTTCCACGATATTCTTCCCGGCTCCTCGATCGCCCAGATCTATAAAAAAGCCAAGCAGCAGCACGACGCGGTCATCGAGGCCCAGACGGCGCTGGCGTCCTCGGCGGCGGGCTGGATCGCCGGCGCGGGCGACACGGAGCTGGTTTTCAACTCCCTGTCCTGGGACCGCGACACGGTGGTCAAGAGATCGGACGGCCGCTATGCGCGCGTGACCGTTCCGGCCTGCGGCTATGCGCCCGCCAGGGACAGCGGCCTCGCGCCCGAAGAAGCGGTCCGGGTCTCCTCCGACGCCGAAGGGGCCGTGCTGCAGAACAGCAAGGTCAAGGCGGTGTTTGACAAAAACGGCGAACTGATCTCCTTCCTTCTGCTCGAGAGCGGACGGGAATTCGCCGCCGGCAGCATGAACCGCCTGCTTCTTTATAAGGACGTGCCGCGTGTGTTCGACGCCTGGGACATCGACCGCCCCTATGAGCAGCAGTTTGTCGAGAGCGGGCGCTGCACGGGCATGCGCGTCGTGGAGGACACCCCCTACCGCTGCGCCCTCGAGATCAAGCGCGAAATCGGCAACTCCGCCCTCACGCAGATCGTTTCTCTGGAGAGCGGCAGCATTCGGGTGGAGTTTGACACCACCGTCGAATGGCATGAGCTGCACCGCCTGCTGAAGGTCAGCTTCCCGGTGGATGTCGCCGCCACGGAAGCGGTCAATGAAATGCAGTTTGGTTACGTCAAGCGGCCCACCCACCGCTCCCGCGCGTATGAGAAGGATCGCTTCGAGGTCTGTAACCATCGCTATACCGCCCTGTGCGACGAAGGGCACGGCGCCGCGGTGCTCAACGACTGCAAATACGGCGTGAGCATGCTGGACAACGCCATCAATCTCACGCTGCTGCGCGCCGCGGCCTCGCCGGAGATGGCGGCCGACAACGGTACGCACCACTTTACCTACGCGTTCACCGCGTGGGAGGGCAGCCTGCTCGACAGTCCCGTCGTGCGGGAGGGATACGAGCTCAACGTCCCGCCGGTTCGTCTTTCCGGCCAGGACGGCAGCCGGAGCTTTTTCTCCCTGCAGGGCGGCGAAAACATCGTGATCGACACGGTGAAACCCGCCGAGGATCAGAGCGGCGACATTGTGCTGCGCCTGTATGAGAGCAAGCATGCCGATACCCGCTGCACCCTTCGTTGGGATCTGCCGGTCGAATCGGCCTGCCTGTGCAACATGCTGGAGGAAACGGACGGCTGCCAGCCGCTGCCGACGGCAGGCAACGGCGCGGCGCTGCACTTCCGCCCGTTCGAGGTGAAAACGGTTCGCCTGCGCCTTGCCAAATAACCGGCCGCGGCACAAGCGGACGGTGGCTGCGGCGCTGCACGTCTGTCCGTTCGAGGCAAAAACGATCCGCGTTATCGAAGGGGACTGCGCGTAAAACATTGCACGCAGGGAAAGCGACATTGCATGCACTGTGTCTTCTTTCTCTGCGTGTGTTGTATATTGGGAATATAGAAGGGAAACCACGCGATAGTCGCGTGGTTTCCCTTCTATGATAAAAGTGCAGCGTATTTGGAGGATCGCATTTGAGTGGGGGAGTGAAAATGCAAAGGAACCCTTTCTTTTTGAAATCGCCGTCTGTTCCGCCAAGCAGGCCGCCACGTAAAGTAAGCGCCCGGCAGAAAAGCCACCGTATTGGAAAGCGTTGCGTATTCTGGCGGGGGAGCGGGGCTTTTGCCACACATGTCCCGCTTGGCAGTACAACCGGCTCCCATAGCAAGCGGATCAACTTCCGCGAAGATCGCCCCTGCCAATAATGTGCTAAGCGTCAGTGTCAGGCCTTTTCTCCTGTTTCTTTTTGCGTTTCACAAAAAAATATGCAAGAAAGGAGACCGCCGCGATCGTCACCGTTAAAACAACGGAAATCCAAAAGATCGGAGAAGACGGGTCGTCCACACTGGTTCCGATCAGCGTCGCTGTGATAGTCCCGGGCAATGTGCCCAGAAAGCTTCCCAGCAGATACTTGGAAAAAGGCAGCCTTATCGCACCGAGGTACATGCTCACCGCATCTCCCGGCAGGCAGGAGATGATCCGCAGAAAGAAAGATAAAAATAATGCATTCCCCTGCTGGAAGGAAACCGCATCCAGCAATTTGGGATATTTTCTCGTGAGCCTTCCGGCGGTGCTCCTCCGAGAGCCTCGTCCGACCCAATAGGGGATCGTCAGTTCAATAAGAACGCCCAACACATTCACAAGAATAGCCGTCGCCGGCGGGAACAGGAAACCGCCCGCGATATTTAACACAATCAGCGGAAACACGATGCTCAGGCTTTTTACAGCATAGAGCAGCAGGAGGAAAGCGGCAGCCAACCAGGGGTTAGCGGGCGCATAATCTGTGATAGACTGCGCCGTAATATCCTGCTCGGTGAGCAGGTATGCCACAAAAAGGGCGATACAAAACAACAGCGGAACGATCCGCAGCAGGGTGAACAGAATATCTTTTGCCGGTCGCTTCACCGTTTTGTTCCCCCTCCTTTGAAAAAGGCCGCCGGTCCTTTCGGCAGCCTTTTTCCGGTTTTTGCAGTGCTCGCACAGATATTCCGCGGCCGCGCAGAGCATCTCCGGCTTCTCGCTTTTGGCGATCGTTTTCCTGCGCGGCCGCCCCGCGACACCCGCCCGATGGTGAAGGAGGCTCGTCACAAATAGGGGTTCCGTTCTGCTCCTGCCGCCCTTCCGTCGGATGACCAGGCCTTTTGTCTTAATGCTGATGTTTAATGAGCCCACAAGCTTTCGACAGTTCCATCACCAGCACCGGAATCAGAACAAGGCCCAAGCCCAGCAAATACAGCTCCCAGGGCAGGATGACGAGCCCAAAAGCGATGCCTACCGGAGTGAAGAGCACCAGGCATACCAATGCGATAGACGCCAGCGCTGCCCAGTTGAGTTTATGGTTGGTGAACGGCCCGATTTTGAACAGCGAATGCTCCGAACGCATATTATATGCCTGCACCACCTGGGACAGGGCCAGCACCATAAAGGCCATGGTCTGGCCGCCGGCCAATGTGCCCGTGACATTTTCCCCGACGACAAACCCTACTAAAGTGAGGATCGCGAACATCAGCCCCTGCAGCACCACTCGCAGTCCCAGGCCGTGGGCAAAGATGCCTTCGTCTTTCGGCTTGGGCTTGCGGTCCATGACGTCCGCCTCCACCGCTTCCATTCCCAGCGCAATCGCAGGCAGAGAATCGGTGACGAGGTTGATCCACAGCAGCTGCATCGAGAGCAGCGGCGTCTTATGCCACAGCAACATAGCGGCGAATACGGTGATCACTTCACCGATATTGGTCCCCAGCAGGAAACCGACCACCTTACGGATGTTAGCATAGATGCCGCGGCCTTCGCGGACCGCATCCACAATGGTGGCAAAGTTGTCGTCAGTCAAGGTCATATCCGCCGCGCCTTTGGCAACATCCGTGCCGGTAATCCCCATGGCGCAACCGATATCGGCGGCTTTGAGGGCCGGGGCGTCGTTGACGCCGTCGCCGGTCATGGAAACGACTTGACCTTTGCGCTGCCAAGCCTTGACGATGCGGATTTTATTTTCCGGCGAAACGCGGGCATAAACCGAAATGTTTTCTACTTCCTGATCCAGCTGCGCGTCAGTCATAGCATCCAGCTCCGCCCCTGTAATGGCACGATCGTCCGGCTGCATGATCCCCAGCTCTTTGGCAATGGCGGAGGCGGTCACCACGTGGTCGCCGGTAATCATCACCGGCTTAATTCCCGCCTTGCGGCAGGTGGCGACGGCGGCTTTCGCCTCTGGGCGGGGCGGGTCGATCATGCCGACCAGTCCCAGGAAGGTCAAGCCGTTTTCCAGCTCTTCCGAGGTCGGGTTTTCCGGAATGGTGTCAATTTCTTTATACCCCACCGCCAGAACCCGCAGGGCGTTTTTACTCATCTGCTCATTCATCCGCTTGGCGGCTTCGAGATCGCCTTGCGCACAGCGGGAAGCCATCATGTCAAAAGCGCCTTTAACGATGACAATATTTTTCCCTTCGATCTGATTGACGGAGGTCATCAACTTCCGGTCGGAATCAAAGGGAATTTCCGCCACGCGGGGATAGGATTGATTCAGCTGTTCCTGCGTCATCCCGTTTTTGTGCGCGGCCACAATGATAGAAGTTTCGGTCGGGTCGCCGATGTGCTGCTCCTTTCCATCCTCGCCGAACACCACCGAACCGTCGCAGCAGAGGGTACCGTAGCAAAGCAGTCGCCTGGCAGCCTCGGAGTTCTGCGTGCTGATATCCTCCGGATTTTCAGAGCCGTCCAACCACACTTTGGTGAGGGTCATGCGATTCTGGGTGAGGGTTCCGGTTTTATCCGAACAGATGACCGAGGCGCTTCCCAGCGTTTCCACCGCGGGGAGACGGCGGATGAGGGCGTTTTTCTTGACCATCCGCTGCACGCCGACGGCAAGGACAATGGTGACGATGGCGGGCAGGCCTTCTGGGATCGCGGACACCGCCAGGGAGACGGCGGTCATGAAGATTTCCAGCACGTCGATGCCGTTAACCAGCCCCACCACAAAGATGATCGCGCAGGCGACCAGCGCCAAGACGCCCAGGTATTTGCCCAATTGCGCCAGCTTTTTCTGCAAGGGCGTCTGCGATTCGCCTTCGCCCTCCAGCAACCCGGCGATCTTGCCCATTTCCGTATGCATACCGGTGCTGGTGACGACTGCGGTCGCCGTGCCGTAGGTGACGCTGCACCCGGAGAACACCATGTTGCTCCGATCGCCGATGCCAGCCTTTTCCTCCACGACAGCATCCGCGTCTTTTTCCGCGGGAACCGATTCGCCGGTCAGGGCCGATTCCTCGCTTTTCAGGCTGACGCTTTTTAATAGACGGGCGTCGGCCGGGACAAAGTCCCCAGCTTCCAGGTGGATGATGTCACCGGGCACCAACTGGGAGGCATCTATCACCCTTTCTTCGCCATCCCGCAGGACCCTTGCATGGGGCGCCGACATGTTTTTCAGGGCGTCCAGCGCCTTTTCTGCTTTGCTCTCCTGCACCATACCCATGATGGCGTTGAGAACCACGATGAGCAGGATCAGCACCGGCTCGAAAAATTCCATCGGTTCGCCTTCCACGCAGGCGATCACGAACGAGATGACAGCGGCGATGAGCAGGATGATGATCATAACATCCTTGAATTGCTCCAAAAATCGCTGAAGATTGGTTTTTTTCTTCTTTTCGTTCAGTTTGTTTTCGCCGTACTGTGCCAAGCGCTGGGCAGCCTGGTCGCTGGAAAGTCCCT
Source organism: Candidatus Tabaqchalia intestinavium (assembly GCA_904420005.1). Taxonomy (GTDB): domain Bacteria; phylum Bacillota; class Clostridia; order Oscillospirales; family CAJFTT01; genus Tabaqchalia; species Tabaqchalia intestinavium. Next base: position 8,146 of record CAJFTT010000035.1, read on the forward strand.
TTTCCTGCGAGGTTTGCAGCGCCTTCAGAAGCTCGGCCCGTGGTTCATAATGGGGATTCAAGTGAAACTCCTCCTGTCGTTTATTTATGATATTATTTTACCAGCGCACCGGCGCCGTGTCATTGGACAAAAAAGCGAGGTGTTACAATTTTTCCCGCTTATCCAAAAGTGTTACTTTTTGGGACACTCGGGCGAATTTGTCCCAAAAACCGAGCGGCAAAACCTGCGCATTTGTAGGTTTGTCAAACATTTCGCACAGTCAGAGAAAGGAAAAAGCAGCGGGTTTTTCTTTCGAAGAGAGCCAGCCAAGGGGACGCATAGGTAAGTCGTTGGAGCGATTTTGGTGTGCAGCGAGCTGCATATCAAAGTCGGCAAGAGAAAAGAAACGGTGGGTATTGTAGAAACGCTTCTGGTCTTCCCG
>CAJFTT010000036.1 GCA_904420005.1 Candidatus Tabaqchalia intestinavium
GCGTATGAGAAGGGCGGCGGCATGTATTGGCAGGGGGAGGACACGCTGGTCGTCTACTGGAGCGGCGGCAGCGAGGAAATTCACCTGCCCGACGCGGCGTCCTGACGCGGAGACGCGCCGGCGTGCGTGCGGCACCGTGAAGCCGGGAAAAGCGGCGGGGCGGCTGGCCTGTCATTTTTCAACCGATATGGCAAAACCTGTGGAAAACCGCGCGATGGGTCCATACCCGTCGCGCGGTTTTGCTGCGGATCGTCACCCGGCGGCCTTGATGGACGCCGGCTTGCATATTCCCGGAAACTTCGCCCGCGCGGGAAAGGCGCGCGTCGACACGATCCCTCCCATCGATGGACCGAGGAAAACACGGTTTTTCGAGACCGAAAAACCGATGGGCCGCGGTTTTCCCGCCCGCGGGCGGCAGTCCGGCCGCCCCGTTGGCCGGATCCGCGCGCGGCCCCTCCCGAAAAACTCCGTGGCTTCAGCGGCGGGAAGGGACAAGGGGGAAGCCGCCGCGGGAAAGGCGCGCTGTCGTCCTCCGTGCGCGGCCGCGTCGTCGGTATCCGTTCCCCTGCTCGCCGCGGGGCGTTTGCCCCTGCCCGCGGCGAACGTGCGTCATCTTTCTGAAACCGGGTGGCCGGCGATGGGCGCTTCCCCTCGCGCGCGGCGGGTGTGGGACGAAACGAACCATGATCGGGGGGCTGCATAACGCCTGCCTCCTCCGTGCGCGGATCGCCGGTATTTATCCCGTCGCCGCGGCTACCGGCCGTCAGAGCCGCCCGCCGTTCGCCCTGCCCTGCGCCGTCTGCCGGTCCCGGCTCCCGCCGTGCGCTCTGCGCCCCGTCGCCGCGGCGCGTCCCCGGGACGCGAAAAAGCGAGGGGAAGCCCGCGGGCCTCCCCTCGCTTTTTCGCTTCTGCTTGTGCTGTGCCCGGCGCTGGCTTCACTCCACCGAAAGGATGAAATGATACACCGGCTGCCCGCCGGGAATGACGCTGATCTCCACGGCGCCGTTAAACTGCTTCTCCAGCGCCTCGGACAGCTGGCCCGCCGTCTCCTCCGTCACGTCCGCGCCGTAAAACACCGTCAGAAACTGCGAGGTATCCTTGACCAGCTTGCGGCACAGGCGCACCGCCGCGCGGACGGGATCCTTCTCCGTGAATTCCAGCTTGCCTTCCGCGAGCGCCAGGATCTCGCCTTCGCGGATCTTCACGCCGTCAAAGTCCGAATCGCGCGCGGCATAGGTGATCTGCCCGGTGGCGACCGTCTTGCGCGCGGCGTCCATGGCCTCGATGAGCGGCTCGGTCTCCATCGACGCGTCGAAGGCCAGCGCCGCGGACACGCCCTGCGGGATGGTCTTGGTGCGGATGACGTGCACCTTGCGGTCGGCGATGGGAACCGCCTGCTCGGCGGCCATGATGATGTTTTTGTTATTGGGCAGCACGAAGACCTCCTCCGCGGGGGTGACCTCCACCGCGGCGAGGATGTCCTGCGTCGATGGGTTCATCGTCTGCCCGCCTTCGACGACCTGGTCGCAGCCCAGGTCGCGGAAAATATCCGCCAGGCCGCTGCCCGCCGCCACCGCCACGATGCCGTAGCGCTTCTCCGGGGCGACCTTCTGGTGCTGCTTCTGCCGCGTCGCCTTCTCCTGCTCGCGGTACTGCAGACGCATATTGTCGATCTTCAGCCGGTCGAGCATGCCGTATTGCAGGCCCTCCTGGATGGCCTTGCCGGGATTGTCCGTATGCACGTGCACCTTGATGATGTCGGCGTCCTCCACGACCACGACGCTGTCACCGATGGTTTCCAGATAGGCGCGCATCTTGATGGGGTCGCGCGTGGCGTTGGGGTCGCGGTGCACGATGAATTCCGTGCAGTAGGTGAAAGTGATGTCCTCCTCGCGCAGCGCGACGGTGTCCACCACGCCGTCGGAGCCGAAGGCCGGCGCGCCGTCCGTCTCGGGCACGATCTCGCCGGTGCGCAGATACGTCAGCATGCCGTCGAGAATGACGACGAAACCCTTGCCGCCCGCGTCGACGACGCCCGCCTTTTTGAGCACCGGCAGCATTTCCGGCGTCTGCTCGAGCGTGCGGGAAGCCCATTCCCGCGCTTCGGCGAGCACCTCGACCGCGTCCTTGCCCGCCGCGGCCGCCTCCGCCGCGCCGCGCGCCGCGTGCCGCGCCACGGTCAGGATGGTGCCTTCCGTCGGTTTGAGCACGGCCTTGTACGCCGCCTCCACGCCCAGCGCCAGCGCGTCGGCGACGCCCGCGCCGTCGAGCGCCTCCTTGCCCTTGCAGCCCGCGGCGAACCCGCGGAACAGCAGCGACAGGATCACGCCCGAATTGCCCCGCGCCCCGCGCAGCAGGGCCGAGGCGACGGTCTGGGAAATCTTCTCCACGGTCGCGTTCTCGTCCTCGTCGAGGTTCATGAGCGTTTTGGCCGCGGCCGTGATGGTCATGGACATGTTCGTGCCGGTGTCCCCGTCGGGCACCGGGAAGACGTTGAGCTCATTGACGGCCTGCTTCTGGCGCGTGATGTTGTTCGCGCCGGACAGCACGGCGTTTTTCAGATTTTCTCCAGTAATCACCTTGTAATGACACCCCTATCCTCTATATGCGCCGGCCATCCCCCCGCCGGCGGCAAAAAGCGTCCTCACGCTTTCATTCCGTCCACGAAGGTATTGACGTCGCGCACCTTCAGGCCGCACATCTCCTCGAACGTATAGCGCACCTTGTGCGCGATGCTGTTGACGATGGCGGTGATATTGGTGCCGTAGGAAACGATGATGTGCAGGTCGATATCGACGCATTCGGCGTTGCCGCGCACGCGCACGCCGCGCGAGAGCCGGTCGTGCCGGACGACGGACAGGAGCTTATCCACCGGGCCGGTCGCCGCCATGCCGACGACGCCGAAGCAGTTGGTGGCCGCGTAGCCCGCGAGATTGGCGAGAAACTCTTCCGTCAGAATGATGGAACCGAACTTGTTTTCCGTCTTGATCATGACAATCGCTCCATTTCTCCGGCAGCAAAATCGGATGCCGCGCGGGACGCCGCATGCCGGCCGGGCCGTCCCGCGCCCGGAATCAGAAAATATCTTCCCGGGAGACGACGCGCAGCCCGCCCGCGGCAAGCACCGCTTCCGCCCGGGCGCAGTCCTCCACCCGCAGGATGACGTAAGCCAAATCCTCGCTGCGGCTGACGAAGGCATAGAAATATTCCACGCTGATGCCCGCGTCGGCCAGCAGGCGCGCCGCCCGGGCCAGCCCGCCCGGCCGGTCCTCGATGCCGACGCCGATCACGTCGCTGGAAGAGACCGTCATCCCCGCCTCGCGCAGCAGCGCCTCCGCGCGGTCCACGTCGCAGACGATCAGGCGGAAAATGCCGAAGTCGGACGTGTCCGCAATGCTGGAAGCGCGGATGTCGATGCCCGCGTCGGCCAGGATCTGCGTGATTTCCGACAGGCGACCTTTTTTGTTCTCCAGGAAAACCGACAGTTGCCGGAGCATGAAACGACCCACCCTTTCGTCCGGCCGCCCCGTTGCCGGCCGGCGGCCATAAAAATCTGATCTTACCGTTTATTATACTATACCGCGCGGTGCTTGTCGAGCATAATTTTTCGCGCGGCGGCGGGAATTTCCGCGCGGGCGGCGGCATGGACGCGGAGATGGCGCGCCGGGCGCCTGCGTTGAGAAACAGAAATCGCCCCTGGCGCAGCGGGCGGCTTTTGGGGCTGCGCCGGAAAGGGGCTGCTACCGGCAACGCCGGACGGTGCGGGAGAAAAGCCGCCGCCGTGCCCCGCGCGCCTTCCCCTCTCTCGCGCCAAACCGGCGGCAAAGCATGAGGCGCTTTCAAAGAGAGGGGGCTGCGAAGGCGGCGATGCTTCGCCCCTCGCATTATAGCGCTGCTTTTGGCCCTGGCGGATAATCGGAAACACGGTTTTTCAGGGGTAAACAAGCGCCTGGCCGCGTTTTCCTCACCCGCAGGGTGCACGCCCGGCCGGTTGCAAGTGTTCTCGCTCTGCCTTGGGAGCCCTTGCCCGCGGGTGCAGGCCGTTCTTCTACGGCCCCGAGATGCGCGGCGGCCCGGCCAACTTCGTCTCGCGGGTGCAGGCCGCGCTTGCCCTGCCGTGGGAACCATCGCCCGTAGGCGCGGCCCGCCTTTCGGGAAAAAGCGGGCCGCGGCGGTGGAGGGGCGTGAACAAGGCTGCGGCAGGGCGGCGGCCCGACGCCGATGGGTGGCCGAACGCTGCCCGTGTGTGCGCCCGCCGCCGGGCGCGTTGCCCCCTGTCCACCCCCGGGGCCGCGTTTTCTTTTTCTTTTTCGCCCTGCCGCCACGTTCTTCTTTCGGGGGAAACACGCGCGCTTTTCCGGCCCCCGGCGCAGCCGGGGGGCTGCCACAGACAAAAAGCGCCGCAGTCCCGCATGGTAAAGCGCGGGACTGCGGCGCTTTTTGCACCGAGGGCGGGAAACCTGGCGATCGCGACGCGACGAAGCGCCCCGCGGGCGCGGGCAGATCGCATGGGTCCTGCAAATGACACAGGATCCCCGGGCCGCGCGGCCGCAGGCGAGGGATGCGCTCGGTGGGAATTTCGAGGATCAGCGCCCCGGGTTGCGCGGCCGCGGGCGAGGGGTGCGCTCGGTGGGAATTTCGAGGATCAGCGCCCCGGGACGCGCAGCCACAGGCGAGAGGTGCGGCTCGGTAGGAATTTCGAGGATCAGCACCCCGGGCCGCGTGCCTGCAGACGAGGGGTTCGCATCCGCCCCGCTGCCCAAAACCGCCCGCTATGGACGGCGTCTTTCGGCAGGCCGCCGACGTGTGGGCCCGTTTGCGCGGCTCGGGTCTGCTTCTTGTCCCCGACAAGTCGCCGCCGCGAAAAAGGGCCGGTTGCGGCTCAGTATTTCCCCGTGGAGCCGAAACCGCCCGCGCCGCGCGCCGTCTCGTCGAGCGCCTCCTCGACGAAGGCCGGCGCGGCGACCGGCGCGATGACCATCTGCGCGATGCGCTCGCCGGGCTCGATGGTGTAGGGCGCGTCGGAGACGTTGCACAGCCCGACCTGGATCTCGCCGCGGTAATCGCTGTCCACCACGCCCACGCAGTTGGACAGCGTGACGCCGAATTTGGTCGCGAGGCCGCTGCGGGCGTATAGCAGCGCGGCGTAGCCGGCCGGCACTGCTACGGCGATGCCGGTGGGGATGCGCACGAGCTGGCGCGGCGCGACGGTGACCGGCTCGCGGATGCAGGCCGTCAGGTCCGCGCCGGCGGCGCCTTCGGTGGCGCGGTGCGGCAGCGGCGGGATGACGCCGTCGTGCCCGACGCGCTGGATGGAAACGCGAATGGTGTTGTCCTGCATGATGAGTTGCTCCTTTTCTTTTTGGTTGCGCCGCGCCTGCTGCGCGCGGCCGGGCGGAAAGACGGGGGTTCCCCGGAGGGCCGGAGGATGCCTCCAATGTATGCCGTCGGCGATTTTCCGGCAGGGTTTCTCCCCTGCGCGCGGGGCACTGGCCTTTACGGCTGCATATACAATCAGCCCCGCAAGGGTTCTCCCCTTGCGCGCGGGGCGCTGGCTATCGCCCAGCAGCCAGTTGGAGACAGCCTTCGGTTTCTCCCCTTGCGCGCGGGGCGCTGGCCCACGCCTGCGAATTGCTTTGCTTGATGTTGAATTCCGCCCCCTGCGCGCGGGGCGCTACTTAATCCGGAAGGGCAGATTTGCCAGCCGGCCGGGTTTTGCCCCTGTACGCGGGGCGTTACCCTTTCGCTCCCCCCGTCACAAAACGGGCATGGCGTTCCTCCCTCTGCATGCAGGGCGCTGCCTCGGTTCGCAAAGCCTACTATCGCGTTACGCGGGTTCCTCCCCGATGCGCGGCGGCTGCCGTTTTTCTAACGCCTCGCGACCTTCCATAACGTGGGTCTCCCCCCTGTACGCGGGGCGCCGCCTTGTTGGCGAACCTGAATTTCACGAACATGGTGGGTCTCCCCTTGCGTGCGGGGATCCGCCCGCTCGCCCTATCTCTCCGGCGGCACGGGTTTCTCCCCTGGGTGCGGATGGAGACGCTGCATGGTTTCTCTCCGGCGGGCGGAGAATACCGCCGCTGGTCACGGCCTTGCCGCCGCGGGGCGAAGTTTTTCCCGGCGCGGGGCCGGGCATGTGCGCTTTGTGCCTGGAAGGCCCGGACAGGGCTTTTCCCCGGCATGGGAAGGCCATGCTTGAAAAACAGACGTGTTTTTCACGATAATTTCCCCGGCGCGCGGGAAATTGCGTGCTTGGGAAAATGGGAAGTGTTTTTCACGATGCATTCTTCCCGACGCAGGGGGACGCCGATGGGTCTCCACGGAGCGGAAGCGACGCGCGCCGGCTGCCGTCCGGCGCAAGGACCCCGCCCCGCGCCGGGGCATAAAAAGCGATTCGCAGGGGCGTCGCCCCTGCGAATCGTCAAACAGCCGGATCTCCGGGGCGCGTCACGGCGCTCCGAACGCGGAGATTGCGATTATTCCGCGGGCTTGGTTTCGGGCTTCTTCTTTCTGGTCACCAGGACGATGACGACGACGATCACCACAACCACAACGACCGCCACGATGACGATAATAATCCACAGGGTCGGGGAGTTGGCGATACCGCCGTGATCCGCCGCGAGATAGAACCACCCGGGCTTCTGCAGGGTGAACTTGGAGACGATGTTCTCGCTGAACGTCGCGTTCATGTTGTCGTAGGTCGCCGTGCCGGAAACGCCGTTATCCAGGTAGGCATAGACGACGAAATTGGCGTTGGCATTCTCCGACTGCGCCGCCGCGACATAATCGGAGCTGGTGTTGAGCGTCACGGTGATGGACGCGTCGCTTTCCTTCAGGTCATAGACGGCCATGTTGTTGCAGAAGATGCTGACCTCATACACATACGGGCCGACGACAGGATGCTGCGGATTGTCGGGATCTTCGCCCTTGATGATGGACGTCGCGCCGAGCACGAGGTCCTCGTTGTTGGCGTTGAAGGGCTCGGTGCGCTCCACCTGGAATTCCACGCGCTCGTTATTCTCCAGACCCGCGATGAAGGAACCCTTGACATCGAGCGTCACGTCGCCGAACTGCATGGAGAAGGTCTTGTCGGAATACTGCTCTTTGATGGTCTCGCCCGGAAGGATATACTTGATGCGGCTGACGGTGGACATGTCCACGCCGTCCTCGGGCTTGATCTCCACGACGGAATTGCCGGCATTCTCGCTCATGATCTGCTCAAACTGCTCGCGCTTGTTCTGCAGGTCCAGGCCGTAATAGTCCGCGCCCGCCGCGAAGGAAGAAACGATCGTCCCCGCGATGATTCCCCCGCACAGCACGACGGCCAGCGCAGCGGAAATAAATTTGTTCCAACGCTTTGCTTTCATTTTGTAACCCCACCTATCTCATTATGAATATTTTTTCACAGTCCCTATTATAAAGGCATTTTGTTATTTTGTCAATACAAAATGTACAAAATGTAAAAAAATCTCTGATATACCCCATACATATTCAAAAAAGGCCCGCAAGCGACCGCGTCCAGCGGCGCAAAGCGCCGGCCGCGGCGTTCCTGTCTCCCGCTGCCAGGGCCGCGCCCGGGCGGTTATTTCGTGCCGAAAATGCGGTCGCCGCAGTCGCCCACGCCGGGCAGGATGAAGCCGTTGTCGTCCAGCCGCTCGTCGACCGCCGCGCAGTAGATCTGCACGTCGGGATGCCGCTGGGCGATGCGCTCGAGGCCCTCGGGCGCGGCGAGGATGCACAGGTACCGGATGGGCTTTTTCGTATGCTCGCGGATGAGCGTCAGCGCTGCGTCGGCGGAATTGCCCGTGGCGAGCGTCGGCTCGAGCACCAGCGTCTCGCGCTCCTCGATGTCGGCCGGCAGCTTGCAGTAATACTGCACGGCCTGCATGGTGTTCTCCTCGCGGTAAATGCCGATATGGCCCACCTTGGCCGCCGGGATGAGGGAGAGCACGCCGTCCATCATGCCCAGCCCGGCGCGCAGGATGGGCACGACCGCCAGCTTCTTGCCGGAAATGACCTTGCATTTCGCGACGGCGACGGGCGTCTCGATCTCGACCTCCTTGAGCGGCAGGTCGCGCGTCGCCTCGTAGCAGAGCATCGAGGAGATCTCCGACACCAGTTCCTTGAATTCCTTGGTTCCGGTATTCTTGTCGCGCAGCAGCGTCAGCTTGTGCTGGATGAGGGGATGGTCGGGCAGAATGACGTTTTTCATGGCTCGTTCCTCCTTGTGTATTGTCACGGAATCCATTTTTGCAGAATCAGCGTTGCTCCATTTGGGTGATTTTCTCCACCCGGCGGGCGTGCCGGCCTCCCTCGAAGGGCGTCTCGAGGAAGATGCGCAGCAGCTCGAGCGCGAGGCCCGGACCGGTCGTGCGCGCGCCGAGGCAGCAGACGTTCGCGTCGTTATGCAGGCGGGTGTATTTCGCGCCGAAGCAGTCGGTCACGAGGGCCGCGCGGATGCCCGGCACCTTGTTGGCCGCGATGGACATGCCGATGCCCGTGCCGCACAGCAGCACGCCGCGGTCGTATTCGCCGGCGGCCACTTTCTCGGCGAGGGCTTTGGCCATGTCGGGATAGTCGCAGGTCTCGCCCGCCGCGACGCCGAGATCGGCGCAGTCATAGCCGGCCTCGCGCATTTCGGCGAGCAGCTGGTCCTTGAGCGCCACGGCTGCGTGGTCGCATCCGAAAACTACTTTCATATTCGATCCCCATTCCTTTCTTTCTGTCCGGCGCGCGGCGTCGCCCTGCGCTGCCCGGCCGGAATCTGCAAGCCGGCGGTTCTTTGCCATGGCCGCCATAGCGCATATCCGCGCCGGCCTCTCCCGCGCGGCGGAAGACCGCAAATCGACGTCAATGCAGTGGTCGGCCGCAGCGCGGCCCTTCCCGCGGGGCGGGAGACCGCGTCCGCGCTGTGAACCGGGCCGGAACGTGTCCGCGGCGCCTTCTGCACGGCGGCAGACAGCGCCCCGCCTGCATCCCGCGTTCGCTCCTTCGGCGCAAAGGCCGCGCAGGCGCGGGCGAGCCCGCGCGAAAACCGAGCCCCGCGCCGCCCACGGATGCAGCCGCGCGCCGCCGCGCGGGCCGGGAAAACAGCCCCGCGCCGCCCGCCGTTACCGCCCGGCAGCCGCCTCGCGGGCGCGCAGCTCGCGCTCCGCCTGCGGAAGGCGGAGATAGACGGGCGTCAGCCGCGCAGGCTCGACGGTTTCCCCCGCCGCCGCAGCGCGGCAGGCCAGCGTCGCGACGCCGGCCGCGCGCTGGAACACCGCGTCCCCTTCCGGCAGCGTCAGCGCCAGCCCCGCGCCGAACGCGGCGGCGAAAGCGCGCGCCCCGTCCCCGACGCACAGCACCGGCCCCGCGGCCGCCCGCAGCGCGGCGGCGATTTCCGCGCCCGCCGCCGCGGCGTCCGGGGTGCGGCGCGTGCAGTTCCCCTGCCCGTCGCAGGCAAAGCGCGCATAGTAAAACTGGCTGCGGCGCGCGTCCATCAGGCAGCACAGCTCGCCCCGCCACGCGGGCTGGCAGGCCGCCATCGCCGCCAGCGTCGACACGCCTACGCAGGGTTTCCCCGCGCCGAAAGCCAGCCCCTTGACGGCGGCGATCCCGATGCGCACGCCCGTGAAGGACCCCGGCCCCGCCGCGACGGCGAAGGCGTCCACGTCCCGCGCGGCGAGCCCCTGCCCCCGCAGCAGCGCCTGCGCCATCGGCAGCAGCGTCTCGCTGTGGGTCAGGCCGTTATTGACAAATTCCTCCCCCAGCACCGTCCCGTCGCGGCACAGCGCCGCGGACGCCGTGACGGCGGAGGATTCCAACGCCAGCACCAACAAAATCGCGTCAACTCCGTTATCTTGCGTTTTTTCCGTCTGCCGGGCCGGCCGAGGCGCGCGTGATGACGATGCGCCGCCCGGCCGGTTCCGCCTCCGCCGGGGCCGCGCCGTCCGGTTCCCACGGCGCGAAATGCGCCCGCAGGCAGTCCGGCGGCAGCGCGCCGGCGATGTTCTCGCTCCATTCGATGAGCAGCACGCCCCGCCCGTCGAGGTAATCGTAAAACCCGGTGGAATCCAGATCCTCCCAGCTGGAGATGCGGTACATGTCGAAGTGATACACCGGCATTTCCCCCTGGTAGGTGTTGACCAGCGCGAACGTCGGGCTGGACACCGCGTCGGGGCAGCGCAGCCCCGCGGCCACGCCGCGCACGAAGGTCGTCTTGCCCATCCCCATGCCGCCCGTCATGGCCACCACGTCGCCGGGGCGCAGCCAGCGGGAAAAAATGACGCCCGCCGTCTCGGTCTGGCGGGCCGACGCGGACAGGATGGTAAACATGCCGCTCCCTCCCCCGGCCCGCCGGGCCCCGGCGCGGCCGTTTTGTAAAGTAGGGTCATTATACCATAAATCTGCCGGGGGGTCAAAGATTTTTCATTGAAATTTTGCCCCTGAGAGGATATAATAAGGACATTCCCCGGCCCGACTGCGTTTCGGCCGCTTTCCGCGGCCTTGCATCTGCGTCTGCCGTCTGCGCGCCGGCGGGGGCGGAGAAGCGCCCGGGCGGGAGACTGCCCCGCCGGGCGAGCGCGGCGGCCGGTTGGCGAGCGCGCCGTTTCCCGGTTGGTGGGAGCGGACGGGGCGGGCGGAGACGAAAACCGCGGCCGGCTGACCCAGCCCGGGGGATCCTCCCCGTGCGCGGCTGCCCGTGAGGCTGAGCCAGCAGACCCGGCGCATGGAAAGGATTCTTCCGCGCGTGCGCGGCTGGTCCCACCCGTACTGGTCGGAGTGTCGGGATTCGAACGGATCCCCCCCGTGCGCGCGGCCGCCCCTGTGGAACAGCCAGGAGATGCCGGATCTCACAAGATCCCCCCGTGCGCGCGGCCGCCCCATTTTTGTGCCTGTGCTGAATGCTCTCCAAGGGGGATCCTCCCCGTGCGCGGCTGTCCCGCCTCCGTCAGGCCCGCCGAAAATGAGGGCAGGCGGCTTTTCCCCATGTGCGGCTGCCGCCTGGCGTCCTCGCTGTGGGGTATCGTTTCATCCCCTTTGGCGCATCCCCGCGCGCGGCGACCTGGCTGCAACGGGGCAAGGCGGTTGTCCCCTGGCGGCGGGGGCCGCCCTGTGTGTGGCGCTGCTGCCGCCCGCGCGGCCGGCCCGGCTCTGGGCCGCTGCATCCGTTCGAGGCCGCGCCAAGTCCATCGCCGGGAGAATGCCCGGTGCGTCCCGCGGGGCGCGGGGCGCTGTTTGCCAAATCCCGGGCCCGCCGGGCCGCGGCCGTTGTCGGCCGTCCGGCTGGGGCGCAAGGAAGGGGGCCACGTCCTGAAACGGCTGAAAAAATTCGCGGCGTCGGTCGGCCGCGGCGTGCTGCTGTATCTCCGCCGGGTCGACAAGCTGCTGATCCTGCTGTCGCTCGGCTGCGCGGCCTATGGCTGCGTGCTCATCTCCAGCGCCGTGCTCAACGACCCGAGCGGGGCGCGCACCGTCCCGGTGCAGATCGTCGCCATCGCCCTGGGCTTCGTGGCGATGCTCGTCATTTCCAATATTAATTATGAAGTGTTCGCCTATTTCGCGAAATGGATCGCCCTGGCCTGTCTGGTGCTGCTGATCGTGACGCTGTTCATCGGCACCGGGCGCGAGGGCGCGGACGATCAGGCCTGGATCCGCATCGGCTCGATCAGCATCCAGCCCTCGGAATTCGTCAAGATCGGCTTCATCCTCACCTTTTCCGCCCATCTCAACCGCGTGCAGGAGCACCTGTCCGCGCCCGGGCATGTGGTGCTGCTGTGCATCCACGGCATGATCCCGGTGGGCATGATCGTGCTGCAGCAGGACTTCGGCTCGGCGCTGGTTTTCTGCTTCATCTTCATCTCGATGATGTTCATCGCCGGGCTCAAGCTGCGGTACTTCGCCGCGGCGGGCATTCTGCTGCTCATCGCCGCGCCGCTGGTGTGGTTCTTCGCGCTCAATGATTTCCACCGGCAGCGCATCCTCGTGGCCTTCGCGCCGGAGCAGGACCCGCTCAATTACGGGTACCAGCAGTATTACGGCCGCATGGCCATCGGCTCGGGCGGCCTGCAGGGCCTGGGGCTTTATCAGGGCATCCAGACGCAGTCGGGCTACGTCAGCGAGGCGCAGAACGATTTCATTTTCGCGGTGGCGGGCGAGGAGCTGGGCTTTCTCGGCGCGGCGCTCATCCTTGTGCTGCTCGCGGCGATCATCGTGCGCGTGCTGATGATCGCCTTCCGCGCGCCCGACATGCAGGGCCGGCTGATCTGCGTGGGCGTGGCCTCGATGCTGCTGTTCCAGACGCTCATCAACGTCGGCATGTGCCTGTGTCTGATGCCGGTCATCGGCATTACGCTGCCCTTCTTCAGCTCGGGCGGCTCGTCGATGGTCGCCTGTTTCCTGGCGATCGGCCTGGTCGAGGGGGTACGGCTGCGAAGCGCGCCGGTCAGCCTCGAGCCGGGGACGGTGCCCTCGACGCGCTAGCGGGGCGGACGCAGCCGCCCGGGCGCGCGGGAGCAAAGCCGATCCCCGCCCCGGTGCGCGGTCTTGTGGGAGGATGCGCTTTCACATGCGCCGGATTGCGGCCGATTCCCGTCCGGGCGCGCGCTGCCTGCGGTCGGCCGCGCCGGCTGTCCCTGGGGCGAGGAAAGCATACGCGCGTCGCGGGCCAAGGCCGACGCAAGCTGCGGGGATTGAGCAAATCACCGCCGTCCCCCGTGCGCGCGCAAGTTCTGTCGGCGGCGCGTGTCTGCTGTTCGCCCTTCTGCGCAGCCCCGCGCGCGGGCAGGTTCAGGGATGGCAAAAGAATTCAAGGACATTTTTGGCCCCCCGCGCGCGGACGGGTTGAGGCCAAACGTGTTGCCGGCTGCAATCACTCGAAAAGGCCCCCCGCGCGCGGACAGGTTGAGGAGCGCAGGCCCTTCTCCGGCGTGGAGCGGCAATTCTGCGCACGCGGGCAAGGGTGACGCATCTACAGAATACCTGCTGGAGCGCAGCCCCCGCGCGGGTGCAAGGTTGCAGCAGCCGCAAGCCGCATCGTCCGGCGAGTTTCCCACACAGGCGCGCACGAGAGCGCGCGGCGCTTTGTGACATCGCGCACCGCAATTCCCCGCGCGCGGGCGACGGTTGTATCCGTCGCCTTGGGCGTCCCCGTGTGCCACCCCCACCCCATGCGCGAGGGCAAAGATCTTGAGCCTTGCCGTAAAACAGGAAAGCCCAATGCCCCACCCCATGCGCGGGCAAAGACCGTTCGTATCCTGCGCATAGAGATTACCGTAATACCCCGCCCCGCGTACGTGCGCAAGGGCGTACGGCCTTCGCGGCCGCTTCGGGCGGGAAACTCGCGCGCAGACTTCTATACATTTTGTTATATTCTGCCTGCATATTTCAAACCGGCGAAAAACCGGGCCTGCCGGGCAGAAGCCAGCTTCGCGCCGGGCGGCGTCCCGGCCGCAACCCGCATCAAACAAATCCCCGCCGCGGCGGGAAGAAAGGATGATCCGTACATGCGATATGTCGTGTTGCTGTGTGACGGCATGGCCGACACGCCCGTGGAGGCGCTCGGCGGCAAAACCCCGATGGAGGCGGCCAACAAGCCGCATATGGACGCGCTGGCGCGCCGTGCCGAGCAGGGGCTCGTCAAAACCGTGGACGACCCGCTGCCCCCGGGCAGCGACGTGGCCAATCTCTCGGTCATGGGATATGACCCGCTGCGGTTTTATACCGGCCGTTCCCCGCTGGAGGCGCTGAGCATCGGCGTGGAGATGGAGGCGGACGACGTGGCCTTCCGCTGCAACCTCGTGACGCTCTCCGACGCCGCGGATTACGCCGACCGGCGCATGGACGATTACTGCGCGGGCGACATCTCCACCGAGGAAGCGCGCCAGCTCATCCAGGCGGTGCAGGAATCGCTCGGCGGCGACGGGCTGCGGTTTTATCCCGGCGTGAGTTACCGGCACTGCCTGATCGTGGCGGGCGGGGAGAGCCATCCCGAGCATTTCACGCCGCCGCACGACATTTCCGGCCGCGTGGTGGGCGAGTTTTTGCCGCAGGGCGAGGACGGGGCGCGCATGCGCGCGCTCATGGAGCGCAGCGTGGCGGTGCTCGAGGCGCATCCCGTCAACCGCGCGCGCGTCGCGCGCGGGCTGCGGCCGGCCAATTCCATCTGGCTGTGGGGCTGTGGGAAAAAGCCGCAGCTGGCCCAGTTCTCTGATCTTTACGGCCTGCGCGGCTCGGTCATCTCGGCGGTCGACCTGATCAAGGGGATCGGCATCGGCGCGGGCATGCATGTCTGCGAGGTGCCGGGCGCGACGGGCTATATCGACACCAATTTCGAGGGCAAGGCCGCGGCCGCGGCTGCCGAGCTGCGGCGCGGGCAGGAATTTGTCTATGTCCACGTGGAGGCGCCCGACGAATGCGGGCACCGGGGCGAAACGGAGAACAAGGTGCGCGCCATCGAGCGGATCGACGGCAAAATCCTCCCCGTGCTCACCGAGACGCTCGACGCGCTGGGCGAGGACTATAAACTGCTCATCCTGCCCGACCATCCCACGCCGCTGGCGGTGCGCACGCATACGCGCGACGCGGTGCCGTTCCTGCTGTATCACAAAAACGGCGAGGTCCGGGGCGAGGAAACCTTCAGCGAGGCGGCCGCCGCGCGCACGGGGCTGTTCATCGAGCGCGGATGCCAGCTGCTGCCGCGGATGCTCGGCCGGTAAAGCGCGCGGGAAGCCGGCGCGCTTTATCCATTCCATCCCGCCCTGCGGCGGGCGAGGCGGGCGACGCGCCGCCGGAAAGGACGTTTTCTATGCAACACACGCAACCATCAACCGAATTCCTCTGCGGGCGCAACGCCGTGCAGGAGGCGCTGCGCGCCGGGCGGACGGCGAACACGCTGCTGGTGGCGCGGGGCGCGGAACGCGTCCGCCACCTCGTCGCCATGGCCAAGGAGCGCGGCGCGGTCGTCAAGGAGGTGCCGTCGAGCCGGCTGGACGCGATGTTCCCCGGCCTGCCGCATCAGGGCGTGGCCCTCTCGCTCGCGCCGAAGGAATATGTCCCGCTGGAGACGCTGCTCGCGCGCGCGCAGGAGAAGGGCGAGGCGCCGTTTCTGCTGCTGTGCGACGGGCTGAGCGACCCGCATAATCTCGGCGCGCTGCTGCGCACCGCCGACGCCTGCGGCGTGCATGGCGTCGTCATCCCGGAGCGGGGCAGCGTGGGGCTGGGGGCCACGGTGGGCAAGGCCGCGGCCGGGGCGATGGAATACGTCCCCGTCGCGCGGGTGAAGAACCTCGCCGCCGCCATCGACACGCTCAAGGCGCACGGCGTCTGGATTTACTGCGCGGACATGGACGGGCAGGATTTCCGCGAGACGGATTTCTCCGGCCCGGCGGCCATCGTCGTGGGCGCGGAGGGGAGCGGCGTCAGCCGCCTCGTGCGGGAGAAGAGCGATTTCGTCGTCTCCATCCCCATGAAAGGACAGATCAATTCGCTCAACGCGTCCGTCGCGGGCGCGCTGCTGCTGTTCGAGGCCGCCCGGGGGAGATGAGCGGTCCGAAAACGCCGGAAAACAAGGGGGAGGACGCGATATGGACGATTACATGAAGAAATACCTGGAGGACATGCCGGACACGGATTTCTCCATCGAGGACATCCTCAACGAGGTGCAGAGCAAGAAGGCCGCCGAAGCCGCCGCCCCGGCGGAGGAGGCGGGGGAGTCCGCGCCGCAGACGCCCGACCCCGCGCCCGCGGACGGGCAAGCGGCGTCTCCCGCCGCGCCGGAGACACCCCGCGCCCAGACGGAGACGCCGGCCGCCCCGGAAGCGCCCGCCCCGGATGCGGAGGAAGAGGCGGAGGCCGGCTTCTTCGCGCGCATGTTCCGCGACGCCGAGCGGCGGAAAAAGGCGGCGGCCGCCCAGGCGGCAGAAGACGAGCGGGAGGCCTTCCCGCTCACCAGCCGCGCGCCGCAGGCCTTCGGGGAAGCGCCCGACGCCGCGGCGCAGGCGCGCTCCGCCTCCCAGGAAAGCGCCGCCCCGGCGGACGCCGCTCACCAGCCGGAGGCCGCCCCGCTCGCCGCCGCGCCCGCCGACCCGGCCGCCGTGCAGGCGGAAGTGGCCGCCCCGTTCGCCGGCGCGGGTCCAGTGCTTTCGCAGCCGGTCGCAACGCCGCCGGAGGAAGAAATTGCCGCCGCGCCGCCGGCAGCATCGTCCATACCGCCCGAGACGCCGCCCGTCGCCGCCGAGGAGAACCGGCCGGACGCCGCGCCCGCGGTCGGGGAAACGGCTTCGCCCGCCACGGCGGAACTGGACGCCGCGCCGCTGGATGCGCCGGAACCGCCCGCAGACGCCGCGCCCGACGAAGCCGACGCGCCGCCGCGCAGGACGGCGGCGGACTTCGACTTGGCGGCCCTGCTGGGGGAGACGCCCGCCTCGCCCGCCGACCGGACGGAACAAGCGCCCGCTGCGGCGGCTGTTTCCGGCGCGACTGCGCAGTCCGGCCGCGCGCCGGCGGACGGGACGCCGCGCGCCGGCGGCGGGCATGAGCTGTGGCTCGGCCTGACCGACGAGCCGGAGACGGCCGCCGCTTCCCCGCGGGAGTTCCCCACCGACGAATATGAGCCGGGCGAGTTCAGCGCGCTCGACGCCGGCGACTTCGACCATATCCGCACGGGCGTGGCCGCGCAGAAGCGCCGCCGGGCCGCGTTGGGGACGGAGAACGTCGTCAACGATCAGGACCCGACGCAGGTGTTCGCGCAGGAGGAGGCTGAGGCGGACGACGGCGTGCTGGAATTCCGCGAGGAAGCCGACGCCGAGGCCGTGGAGGCGCACTACCGCAAGGCGCAGCGGCACGGCCTTGTGCGTATGCTGCTCTCGGCGGTGCTCGCCGCGCCGCTGATTTATCTCGGGCTGGCGCCGGACAACGGCTGGCCCATTCCCGGCCTGTTCACGCCGGAGGTTTTCCCCCGCCGGTTTCTGGCCGTGACGCTGGCGCTCACGCTGCTGGTGCTGCTCGTGTCCCTGCGTCCGCTCGCGCGCGGGGTCAAGCATATCTTCGCCGGCGCGCCCGACGCCAACAGCCTGCTCGCGCTCTCGGCGCTGGCCTGCCTCGTGCCGCAGGTCTATTGCCTGCTCGCGCGCGTGCCCGCCGGGGGCGAGGGATACCAGGTCATGAGCGGCGCGGTCGCCGTGGGGCTGGCGGCTTCGGGCTTCGGCGCGCTGCTGGACGCGACGCGCAAGAAGCGCGGCTTCCACCGCATCCGCTTCTCGGCGGACAAGCGCGTGCTGCTGCCCATCGAGGACGACGGCCTCTGCCAGGATCTGCTGGGCGGCGCGAACGTCGGCGGGTCGGTGGTGTTTCACCCGGTCCAGACCGGTTTTGTCGACGGTTACGTCCGCCATGCCGACGCCCCGGACATCAGCCGTGTATGCGCCAGGGTGCTGTCCTGGATCGTGCTGGCCTTCGCCGTGCTGCTGTTCGCGGCGACCTTCTTCATGCATCACAGCGTCCCCGCCGCCATGATGGCCGCGTGTTATCTGCTGCTCATCGCCGCGCCCTTCACGGCGCAGGTCGTCTTCCCGCTGCCGGCGCTGGTCACGGCGGGGCACCTCGCGCGTTACGGCTCGATGGTGGTCGGCATGGACGGGGTGCGCGCGCTGTCCGACGTCGGCGGGCTGGTCATCGACTCCAAGCACCTGTTCCCCAAGAACGCCATCACCCTGCACGGCATCCGCACATTTGGCAGCTATCATATTGACGACGCCATCATCGACGCCGCGAGCGTCGTGTGCGCGGCGGGCGGCGCGCTGTCCAACGTCTTCCTCGGCGTCATCGACAACAACAAGCGCGTGCTGCGCGCGGTGGACAGCCTGACCTATGAGGACGGGCTGGGCCTGTCGGCCTGGGTGGCCGACCGACGCGTGCTCGTGGGCGCGGCCGACCTGCTGCGCAACCACGGCGTCGACGTGCCTTCGCGCGATTATGAAAGCCGCTACCTGCGGGACGGGCGCAGCCTGGTCTACGTCTCGGTGGCGGGCGAGCTGACGGCCATGTTCGTCGTCAGCTACCACGCGCTGCCGGAGATCGCGGACAAGCTCTCCGCCCTGCGGCGCAACCGCATCGGCCTCGTGGTGGTCAACCGCGACTGCAACATCACGCCGGAGGTCATCGCGCAGCTGTTCGATTTCCCGCTCAAGCTCATCCGCATCCTGCCGCCCGCCTCGGAGCACCTGCTCGGGCGCGGCCGCCTCGATCGCGCGCCGGCGCAGCTGATCTATTCCAAGGGGATCCTCGGCATGGCGGAGAGCGTCGTCAGCTCGCTGCGGCTGGGCACGGCGGTGCGGCTGGCCAACGCCGTGCAGATCGGCGGCGCGGTGCTGGGCTGCATGATGATCGTGCTCATGGCGCTGAATAATTCCCTTGTGCATTTCACGGTGTCGGAGCTGCTGATCTGGCAGGTCGTGTGGTCGGCCCTGACGCTGGCGGTGTCGCTCTTCCGCGCGCCGTGACGCGGGCCTGGCCCCGCGAAAGAGACCGCAAGGGAGGAAACGGTTGCCCGTTCCAACGGGGCCGGCGCGGTGCGCGCAGAATCGGGCCGCACGGCCGGCGCGGGGGTTGGAGATAGCCGCCGTAGGGCCGGATGAGCGCGGAAAAACAAGCAAAAGCAGCAGCCTGGGCCGGGAATCCCGCGCCATCCACGAGCGCGGGAAAGCGATTTCCACCTCGATGAAATCGCAATAACAGGATCTTGCCCTGTGCGCGAGGAAAAGGTCAAACGCCCGCTGTTCCGTGAAGCTACCGAGGGGATCTTGCCCTGCGCGCGCGGAAAAGGCTCGGTTAATGACCGTTTTCAGCGGGGCAGACATCCCCCTTGCCTGTGCGCGCGGAAAAAGCTTATGCGGTCAATCTGCCATTGCACGGCTGGCTCCTTGCCTGTGCGCGTGGAAAAGGCGCAATAAACGCCACACAAGGCCCTTATAGGGCCCCCTCCCCTTCCCTGTGCGCGGGAAAGGCGCGCCGCCGCGGACGCACCCGTGCGGGACGGGCTTGCGGTTGGCTTTTCGCGTGCAGTTTCCGGCCGCGCTGGGACAGGGGCGTGGACATACAAAGGCAGGGCCGCGCGGCCAGCGCGGATTTGGCATACCGCCATACAAAGAAAAGATATAAGATTCCCGCGGTTTCAGGCGTAGTTTTAAGGAAAGCAGAGAGGGACGGCATCGGCCGTCCCTCAAAAAATTTCTTATTTCACCGCTTTCGCCGCCCTTTGCTCACGCGGCTTTCTGTGCCGGCGCGCGCGGACCTTGTCAACGGAGAATCCAGCCCCCGCCCGCCGCGCCATGCAAAATGGCCGGCCCCGCCCACCGCGCAGAATGTCCGGGCGGCAGCGGAGCCGATCGGAATTCCCCATGCCGGAGCCGGCCCGAAACAATCGCCCGGCGCGCTCCTCCGCAGGCGGGTGCGGCGGGCTTTCACGGCGCCAGGGCGATCTTCACCACGCCGTCGCGCCGCGCCTCAAACAGATCATACGCCTCCATCGCGCGGGAAAGCGGGAAGCGGTGCGTGATCAAGGCTGTGGTGTCGAGCGCTCCCCGCTCGATCAGGCGCAGCAGCTCGCCGCAGGCGTTGGCGTCCACGCCGCCGGTTTTGAAGGTCAGGTTCTTGCCGTACATCTCCGGCAGCGGCAGCGTCTGCGGCTTGTCATACAGCGCCACAACGCACACGTTCGCCCCCGGCCTGGCCAGCCGCCACGCCGCCTCAAACGTGCCGCGTCCGCCCGCCGCCTCGATGACGACGTCCGCGCCGCGCCCCTCGGTGAGTGCCCCGAGCGCCGCCGCCGCGTCGTCGTGCCCCATAAGCACCGTACGGTCGGCGCATCCCAGCCGCCCGGCCAGCGCCAGCCGTTCGGGCAGCACGTCGGCCGCGACGATATGCGCCGGGGAAAACAGGCGCGCGCACAGCATACAGCACAGCCCTGTCGGTCCTGCGCCCAGCACCAGCACGGTATCGCCCGGACGGATTTCCCCGAGGCCCGCGCCCCAGTAGCCGGTGGAAAGGATGTCGCCGACGAAGAGCGCCGCCTCGTCGGTCACGCCGGCGGGAATCGGGGTCAGGCCGTTGTCCGCGAAGGGCACGCGGACATATTCCGCCTGGCCGCCGTCGATGCGGCATCCCAACGCCCAGCCGCCCTGCGGGTCGGTGCAGTTATTGACGCTGCCGCGCCGGCAGAAAAAGCAAGACCCGCAGAACGTCTCGACGTTAACAGCCACACGGTCGCCCGGGCGCACCGCCGTCACCTGCGCGCCCACCTGCTCCACTACGCCGACCATCTCATGCCCCACGACGACGCCGGGCACGGCCCGCGGCACGCCGCCGTGCTTGATATGCAGGTCGCTCGCGCAGATGGAAGCGAGCGTGACGCGCACGAGGGCGTCGCGCCCGTCGAGCAGGCGCGGGACGGGCCGCGTCTCCAGCCGGAATTTCCCCGGCCCGGCATACGTCACAGCTTGCATTTGGGTTTGCATATGCGGTTCCCCCTTTCCCGCCGCGCGGGGCGGCCTGTTCTCCAGGAATGCTCTTCCCGGATCAGCGCTGCCGGTCTGCGCCCCGCCTGTTTTGCGGCGCACGCTGCTCTGAGCGTGAACCACGCTGGGAATTCTCCCCTGTTTGCGCATCCACAGGTCAGCCGCCCCGGGCAGTCTCCGTCAGCGCAGCGCCAGCAGCAGCTCGCGCAGCGCCTTGCAGGCGGCGGCGGTCGAGGCGCCGGAGGGATCGAGCGGCGGGCACAGCTCCATCACATCGCAGGCGACGACGTTGGCGCGCGCCGCGTCGACGATGGCCTGCTGCAGCTCGCGGAAGGTCACGCCGCCGGCTTCCGGCGTGCCCGTCCCGGGGAATACGCCGCTGTCGAGCACGTCCAGGTCGATCGAGAGATAAACCGGCCGGTCCCCCAGCGCGGCGACGGCCTCCGGCAGCCCCGCGAAGTCGAACGCGCGCAGGCGCGTGTGTTCCTTCGCCCAGGTAAATTCCGCCCGCTCGCCCGACCGGATGCCGAACTGATAGATCCGCCCGTCGCCCGTCAGCTCCCAGGCGCGGCGCATGACCGTCGCGTGCGACAGCGGTACGCCGAGCAGCTCGTCGCGCAGGTCGGTGTGCGCGTCGAAATGCACGATGCACAGCTCCGGCCAGCGGCGCACGGCGGCGCGGATGGCCCCGAGGGAGAGCAGGTGTTCCCCGCCGATCATGCAGGGCAGCTTGCCGTCCGAGAGCAGATGCTCGGTGAAGCTCTCGATCTGCCCCAGCGTCGCCTCCGTGTCGCCGAAGGGCAGCTCCAGGTCGCCCCCGTCGTGGATGGCGACGTCCTCGAGATCGCGGTCCTGGAACGGGCTGTAGGTCTCCAGCCCCCAGGAATCCCCGCGCATCATGCGGCTGGCCAGGCGCGTCCCCGGGCGAAACGAGGTCGTCGAGTCCCACGGCGCGCCGAAGACGACGATGCGCGCGTCTGCATACGGCTGCTCGCAGCCGAGAAAGGTGTCCGGGCTTTTATTCCACTTCCACATGTTCCAGAATCTCCTCCACATAATTGGGCAGCGCGAAGGCCCCGATGTGCAGCTGCGTGTTGTAATAGCGCGTCTGCAATCCCAGCGCGTTCCAGGCGATGGGGTCGAAATCCAGCACCGGATGCAGCAGCTTGGACGCGAAGCCGAACAGCCAGTGGCCGGACGGATAGGTCGGGATGTGCGCCTGATAGACGCGGCTGATGGGGAACGACTGCACGATGCGCTTGTGCGCGCGCTGCATGGCGACCGCGTCCTGGGGATAAAACGGGCTCTCGTTCTGGTTGACCATGATGCCCGCGTCGCCCAGCGCTTTGTAGCAGTTGCCGTAAAATTCCTTGGTGAACAGCCCTTCCCCCGGGCCGAAGGGATCGGTCGAGTCGACGAGGATGAGGTCGTATTCGTCGTTTTTGCCGCGCACGAAGCGCAGCCCGTCCTCGAAATACAGATGCACGCGCGGGTCGTCGAGCCGGCAGGCCGTCTGCGGCAGGAATTCCCGGCAGACGCGCACCACCTCCTCGTCGATCTCCACCATGTCGATGCGCTCGATCGTGGCGTAGCGCGTCAGCTCGCGCACGACGCCGCCGTCCCCCGCGCCGATGACGAGGACGTTTCGGATCTCGGGCCGCACGGCCATCGGCACATGCACCATCATCTCATGATAGATGAATTCGTCCTTTTCGGTGAGCATCATATAGCCGTCGAGCGTCAGGAACCGGCCGAATTCCTCCGACTCGAACACGTCGATGCGCTGGAATTCGCTCTGTGTGCTGTAAAGCTGGCGGTTGACGCGGATGGAGAATTTGACGTTGGGGGAATGCCGCTCGGTGAACCAGAATTCCATGCTTTGCCTCTTCCTTTCCTGTCGCCGCGGCGGGACGGCGGCACAGCCGCCCCGCGCCCGCTGCGAATGAAAAAGCCGCCGCCGGGCAATCCGTCGGCGGCGGCACGTTCCTGCGCTCAGAAAATATGCAGGTAATTTTTGATGTCGGTGCCGTCGGCGACGTTCTCGCCCAGCAGCATCTTGCCCGACGCGGAGAAATCATAGGAATAGTGCGAATAATAGCCCGCTGCAATGTCGGTCTCGGTCGCGTCCATGAGCGTCTCGTCATAGGCGAACACCTTCAGGTCGCCGAACGAGAAGACCGTGGCCGTCTCGGCATAGATTTTATACGCTTTGCCGTCGGCGACGATCAGCCGGCCCTGGGCGTAGGGGTTGGCGAAGTCCGTCCCCAGATCGAGCGTCGTGACGGCGCCGTCCGCCGGGTTATACAGCGCGGACACTGCCGCCTGGCCGCCGCGGAAGCTGTCGCTGACCAGGACGCTCTCGCCGTACCAGAACACCTGCACGCTGCTGCCCAGGCCCTCGACCGCGATCTCGGTATTCTCCTCCTCGGCTACAGTGCGCACGTACGGCTTGCCGCCCGCGACGAAGGCCACCGCCGAGCCGTCCGGCTTGATCGCGCCGGCGGAAACACGGCCCAGCCCGGAGGCGAGCTGCGTCTCGCTCCCCGCGGCGATGTCGCACAGCACCAGCACGTCGGAATTATCCCCCGTGTTGTACAGCACGGTGTTGCCGTCGGAGGAAACGTCGAACCATTCGCCGTTGCCGTCAATCTCCGCCGAATGCAGCAGCGCGCCGGTCTTGTCGTAGGTCTCGGCACGCGTGCGGTACACCACGGTGAAGCCGCCGTCATAAGGCTTGATCAGCGGCCAGGACTCGGTCAGCTGCACCTCCACGGGCGTGTCGGGGTTCGCGAGGTCATAAATGCGCACCAGCGCGTTGTCTTCGTAATAGTTCGGGGCCTTCTCGACGGCGTAGGTATACGTCACGAGCACCGTGCTCTCGTCAATCCAGTAGGCCTCGGTCTCATAGGTGTCCAGGCTGTTCTGCTCGGCGGCGATGGGAGGCGTGACGTCGAGCGTCTGGGTCTCCCCGTCGAACACGCTGATCGCGTTGCCGTCCCGCTCGATCTCCGCCGGCTCGGGATATTCCGAATCGGAGCCGGAAGCGGTGCTGCTGGTCCAAGCGGAACCGTTCTGGGAGGCCGTGGACGAAGTGGTGTCCGTGTTGCCGTCGCAGGAGGCGAGCAGCGCGAGGCACAGCGCGCCGGCTGCGAGCAGGGAAATGATCCGTTTCATGATGGCAAACCTTCCTTTCTTGTGTCATACGCTTGTGTTATGCGTTTGTTTGCGTCGTGCATGGCGTCATGGCCGCGGTTTTTCTGCCGGCCGCCGCGCCGCATCCGGCGCAGGGCCGGGCGTCACGCCTCGCCGCCGTCCTCGTCGTCGCTGCGGGTGGGGACGATCTTCTCATACAGCGCGAACAGCTCGCCGTCGTTGACGCGGCCGCCGATGCTCGAATCCTTCGGCTTGGAGAGGGAAACGTCCACCTTGGCGCGCGGCACATGGCCGGTGCGGCTGCCGATGGGCGTGCCTTTCTCGTGCTCATAGACGGGCCGGTCGCTGTGGCTGGCGCCTCTGCGCTCGCCGCCGCGTCCGCGGCCCCGGCCGCCTCTGCTGCGGCGGCGCTCTTCTCCCTCGCGGGGCGCGCGCGGCTCGGCCGTGCGCGGCGCCGTGTCGGAAGCGATGATGACCCGGCGGTTGGGCTCCTCCCCGACCGACCAGGAGCTGACTCCCTCGGCCTGCTGGACGATGGTGTGAATGAAGCGGCGCTCATACGCGCTCATCGGCTCGAGCGCGATGGAGCGGTTCTGCCGCAAGGCGCGGGAAATGGCGTTCTTCGCGTTCTTGGCGAGATATGCCTCGCGGCGCGCGCGGTAATCCCCGCAGTCGAGCTGCACGCGGCGGCAGCCGTTCTCCTCGCGGCGGTTGACCAGCCCCGTCAGATGCTGCAGGGCGTCGAGTGTCTCGCCGCGGCGGCCGATGATGGCGCCGAGGTCGTCGCCCTCGATGCGGATGAGCAGGATGTCGCCCTTCTTCTGCGCCGAGAGGGAGAAGGCGCCGACGTCCATCCCTTCGAGCACGCGGCGCAGATAGTCCTCCGCGGCGGTGCCGGGCAGCGGCACGCCGGGCGTGTCGTCCTCGGCCGGGGCAGCGGGCGCGGCGGCAGGTTCACTCGGGGCAGCGGCGGCCGGCGCGGGCGCTGCCTGCGCCCTGCGTGGGGCCGGGCGGCTCTCTGCCGCGCTCGCTGGAGCGGCGGCCGCGACCGTCGCCTCTTCCGGCACCTCGAGCGTCACCTTCACCTTGCATTTGGTCTCCCCGCCCAGGAAACCGAGCAGGCGCTTCTTGACCGGCGCTTCCAGGATCTCCACCTGGACGTCGTCCCGCGAGCAGCCCAGCTCCCGGCAGGCCGCCTCGATGGCTTCTTCCACGGTCTTGGCGGTGGTGATGGCTTCCTTTTGCATATTGTGTCACCTCATTCATTTCACCGGCGCGGCGGGCCTCCCCCGGCGGCCGGAAAGTTTGTCATTTCTTTTTCTTCTTGCCGGTCTGCGTCTGCCCGCCCTGCTGCGCGCCGCCGTTGGCGGCCTCGCGCTGCTCGCGCTCGCGGGATGCGCGCAGCCGCTCTTTCTCGAGCTTCTTGCGCTGGGTGTTGGACAGCGGCTTCTCCTCTTCGGCGGGCGCTTCCGGCGGCGCGTCGGCGTCGGGATCGTCCTTGACGAAGCCTCTCTTGTTCGTGGGCACGAGGCCCCGGCCGCCCGTCTCCTGCGCGGGGTCGGCCGGCTCGTCGTCCTCGCCGTGGATGCGGCGCAGCCGTTCGAGCTTCTCGGCCCGCTCGGCCGCGCGTTTCTTCTCGATGCGGCGCTCCTCCCACGCGGGGTTATAGATCTTCTTGACCGCGATGAGCTGGAAGACGGACAGGATGTTCGACAGCGTCCAGTAGAAGCCGATGGCGGCCGGCAGCGTGAAGGCGAACGCCACGGAAATCAGCGGCATGCCGAAAATCATCACGCGGCTGACGCCGTTGATCTCGGTGCCGTTGATCTTCATGGAAATATAGCTGGTCAGCATGGCCGACACGCCCGCGAGCAGCGGGATGAGCCACAGGATGTTAAATTCCGCGATGCTGGGCACCTGGGAGAGGTCAATTATGCCGAAAAGGTCGAAATTGATGCCCTCAACGCCTTCGACCGCTTGCCCAGCCTTGTTGATGGCGCTGGCCAAGCGGATCTCGAACTGCTGGTTGTCGGAGGCAGGCAATGTGGTTCCAGCGGCTGTAAGGGCCGCTGCGGCTCTGTCCAGCGCATCCTGAGCGTAACCGAGCATATAGGTCAGCGGCTTGTAGACCACGCCGTACAGACCGATGATGATGGGGAACTGCAGCAGCATGGGCAGGCAGCCCGCCGTCGCGCTGTAATTCTCGCGCTGGTAGAGCTTCTGCAGCTCTTCGCTGTATTTCTGCTGGTCGCGGCCGTAGCGCTCGCGGATCTTGTCCATTTCGGGCTTCATCCGCTGCATTTTGACGGTGTTTTTCTGCTGGCTGAGGCCCAGCGGCAGCATGAGGATCTTGGCGATGAGGGTGAACAGCAGCAGCGCCAGCGCGTAATTGTGCACCAGCTGATAGCACAGGCCGAGCAGCCAGCCGAAGATCGAATAAAAAATGCCCAAGGCGATCCCCTTTCTGTTGTGTCGTCAGCGTTTGACGGATTTGGATTTTTTCTCCGGGACGAGGTCGACCCCGCCCTTGGAGAAGGGATTGCAGCGCAGCACGCGCCAGATGGCCAGCGCCGAGCCGCGCACCGCCCCGAACCGCTCGATGGCCTCCTTGGCGTATTGCGAGCAGGAAGGGATATATTTACAGCAGCTGCCGCCCTTCGCGGGCGAGATGCAGGTTTGGTAATAGGAAATCAGATGCAGCAGCAGCTTTTTCATCGAAATCAGCGTCCTTTTCATCGCCGCCGTGCCTACGCCGCGGCGATGGACGGCTCCCCGGAAGGGCGCCCGCCCCGCCGGCCGGAGGAAATCGCCCGCCGGCCCTGTGCGTTTCGGGCCTTGCGGTAGAATGGGTATCCCGCGCGCCCGGCTTCCCGTGGGGGCCGACCCGGGTCAGGCGAGGGAATGCATGTGGATCCCGCGCGCGCCGGCCCTCTTCGCCGGGACGGGGCCGGGAAGCCGCGCCGCGCGAGAGGCGCGCGCAGCCATTGACAAGCTGGCCGCCGCCCGCGGGCCTGCCCGGCGCGCTTGGGCATGCCGGCCGCGCCCCGCGGGCAATCGGCCCGTCCGCGCCCGGCGGGGAGACGGCACAACGGCCGCCGGCCGCCCGGAGATCCGGGGCTTGACCCGCGCGCAGACGCCGCGCACGCTGGCGCTTTTCCAGACCCGCGGCCGGCCTGCGGCCGCGCGTTTTACTGCGGGCGGCCTTTCCCGGCGGGCTTGTCCGCGCCCCCGCGCGGCGCGCCGTGCGATCCGGCCGGCGCCCGGTCCAGCCGCGCACGCGGCTGGACCGCCCCCGCTGCCTGCGCCCCGTCGGGGGCGTCGCGGCGCAGCAGGCCGGCCTCGCGCAGCAGCGCCTCCAGCGCGCGCGCGACCTCGGTGCTTTTCTTGCCCGGCGTCGCGGTGCGCGCCACCAGGATGAAATCATAATGCCCGGCGATGGACGGGGCCACGGCGCGGAAGGCCGCGCGCAGCACGCGCTTGGCCCGGTTGCGCGCGACGGCGCCGCCGATCTTCTTCCCGCAGGTCAGGCCCAGCCGCGTCTCGCGCCGGCGGTTGGGCAGATAATACACCACCACCGCGCGGCTGACCAGGCTCTTGCCTTTATGGTAAAGCCGGCGGAAATCCCGGCTTTCCTTGATTGTGTTCTCCATGTTCTGCTTCCCCGCCCGTCGGGCTTTCCGGATTGGATTTGCCCCGCGTGCGGCGGGGAATGCGGCGGGGACGACCCCGTCGCCCGCCGATCGTTTTGCCCCCGCGCCCGGCGGGGAATGCAGCTGCGCCCCGCGCGAAGGAGACCGGCTCCTCGCACGCGGGGGTCCGTCAAATAACGCGGAAGAAGCGCGTGCCGCGGGGAAGCCCCGCCGCACACGCCGGAAGCCTGCTTCAGTGGGTCAGGCGGGCTCTGCCTTTCGCGCGGCGGCGGGCCAGCACCTTGCGGCCGTTGCTCGTCCTCATGCGCTTGCGGAAGCCGTGCTCCACCTTGCGCGTGCGCTTCTTGGGCTGATACGTTCTCAGCATGGTTGTCACCCCTTCTTGCGGAATCGAAATTGGCACAAAACCCCAATATACTGCTTTAGTATAGCAAGTCCCAACCCGCTTGTCAAGCGGCGCGGCGGCGCGGACGGGTGAAAAATGTAGAGCTACAATACATATTGGACAGCAGGGCAAGAAAAAGCGAATAAAAAAGTAGAAGGACGGAGCCTTCCTAGGGTATAGTTTA